>DIUL01000141.1 GCA_002422345.1 Acetobacteraceae bacterium UBA6159 | reverse complement strand
GGTCGCTGATGGGCGACGCGCTGGCCCATTCCGTCGTGCCGGGCGTGGCGGCGGCCTATATGCTGCACCTGCCCTATTCCGTGGGCGCCTTCATCACCGGCCTGCTCGCCGCCGGTGGCATGGCCTTCGTCCGCCAGGTCACGACGCTGCGGGAGGACGCGGTGATCGGCATCGTCTTCACCGCCTTCTTCGCCGCCGGGCTGCTGATGGTCTCGATCAACCCGGTTTCGGTGAACATCCAGTCGATCGTCCTCGGCAATATCCTGGCCATCGATGACGAGGACGCGATCCAGGTCGCGATCATCAGCGTCGTGTCCCTGGCGATCCTGCTGCTGCGCTGGAAGGACCTGATGCTGGTCTTCTTCGATGAGACGCACGCCCGCGCGATCGGCCTGTCGCCGGTCCGGCTGCGGATCATGTTCTTCATGCTGCTCGCCGCCTGCACCGTCGCCGCCTTGCAGACCGTGGGTGCCTGCCTGGTGATCGCGATGGTCGTGACCCCCGGCGCCACCGCCTATCTGCTGACCGACCGCTTCGGCCACCTGCTGGGGATCAGCGTCGCGATGGGGGCCGGCACATCGTTCATCGGCGCCTATGCGAGCTATTTCCTCGACGGCGCGACCGGCGGGGTGATCGTCGTGTTGCAGACCCTGGTCTTCCTGGCCGCCTTCGTCTTCGCGCCGACGCATGGCGTGCTCGCCGCCCGCCGCGGCATCCGCGCGAGCCATGCGGTCGTGCCATGAGCCTGCTGACCGACTGGCTGATCCTGCCGTTGCAGTATCCGTTCATGCAGCGCGCCCTGATGATCGCGGTGATCGCCGGGGCCTGCTGCGCGGTGCTGTCCTGCCATCTGGTGCTGCGCGGCTGGTCGCTGATGGGTGACGCCGTGGCGCATGCCGTGCTGCCTGGGATCGTGCTGGCCTCGGTCGCCGGCATCCCCCTGGCGATCGGCGCCTTCGTGGCGGGGTTGTTCTGCGCGGTGTCGACCGGCTGGTTGCAGGCCAACAGCCGGGTAAAAAGCGACACCGTCATGGGCATTGTCTATGCGGGGATGTTCGGTCTCGGCCTGGTGCTGCTGACCCGGATCGAGACCGACCAGCACGTCATGCATGTCCTGTTCGGCAATATCCTGGGTGTTTCCGTGGGCGATATCCTGGAGACATTGCTCCTCGGCGGCCTGAGCCTGGGCTTCGTGCTGATCCGCGGGCGGGACCTGATGCTGCAGGCCTTCGATCCGACGCATGCCCGCGCGATCGGGCTGAACACCGGGCTGCTGCGCTATGGTCTGCTGACGGCGCTGTCGCTGACGATCGTGGTGTCGATCAAGGCGGTGGGTGTGATCCTGATCGTGGCCATGCTGATCGCCCCGGGCGCGATCGGCTATCTGATGGCCGACCGGTTCGAGCGGATGCTGGGCACCGCCGTTGCCTCGGCCGTGGTGTCGGGCGTGGCGGGAACCTTGTTCAGCTTCCATCTCGATGCATCACCCGGCGCCTGTATCGTGCTGACCCAGGCGGCGATCTTCGGCACCGTGCTGGTGCTGGCGCCGAAGCGAGGACTGCTGGCGACGCGCCGGCGAGTGGGCGCGGCCATCGGGGCGCGGGGCTGAGCGGGCGCGCCAGGACCTCAATGGTTGCGCGTCCACGGGTGTGATAGGCTCCTCTGGAACAAACAAGACCACGTCCCGCAACAAGCAACGTCCAGGGCTCTGATCCATGTTCCTCATCCGTCGTCTGCTGCTGGCGGCCCTCGCCATCGGCCTTGCCTTGCCCGCCGCCGCGCAATCCTGGCCGAACAAGCCGATGCGCCTCGTGATCCCCTACCCGCCCGGCGGCCCGACCGATCTGGTCGGCCGGCTCTACGCCCAGAAACTGAGTGAGGCGCTGGGCCAGCCGATGGTGGCCGAGAACCGGTCGGGCGCGAACGGCAATATCGCGGCCCAGCTTGTCGCCCGGTCGGCGCCGGATGGATCGACCTTCATCCTCCATTCGTCCTCGATGGTCATCAACACGCTGCTGTACAAGAACATCGGCTATGACTGCTTCGCCGACTTCGCCCCCGTCTCCCAGTTGTTCGACTACAAGCTGATGGTCATCGTACATCCCTCGGTCGCGGCGAAGACCCTGCCGGACCTCGTGGCGATGGCCAAGGCGCAGCCCGGCAAGCTCACCTATGGTTCCGCGGGTGGCGCGGGCGCCCCCACCCATCTGGCGGTGGAGATGTTCAAGCAGCGCGCGGGCGTCGACATCGTCCATATCCCCTATGCGGGCGGCGCTCCGGCGACCAACGACCTGCTGGCGGGCCACATCAACATGATGTTCAACAACCCGACCCAGTCCCTGCCCTATATCAAGGCCGGCCAGGTCCGCGGCCTCGCGGTGACGGGGCTGGAGCGCAATCCCCTCACGCCCGACCTGCCGACGGTGGCCGAACTCGGCTATCCGGGCTTCGACGTCGGCACCTGGTTTGCGCTCTGGGCTCCGGCCGGCACCTCGCCCGAGATCATCCGCACGCTCCAGGCCGCCATCGCCAAGGTCGCGCGCCAGCCGGATGTGCTGGAGCGCCTGGCCGCCAACGGGCTGCGCTCGATCGGCGGCACGTCCGACGAACTCGCGCGGATCATGAAGGCCGACCATGAAACCTGGGGACAGGTGATCCGCGACGGCAACATCCGGATCGAGTAAAGCGGGGCGGGGCAACCCGGCCCTTCAAGGCTTGCCCCGCGACCCGTCCCCTGTTCATCATCCCCCCACGCCCAGCCGCAGAAGGCCGAGACACCCCGGTCATGCCAGACGAGGCCGTCCCTCCATCGACCCGTTCGTCCTTGCCCGCGGAACCCACGCAGGCAAGCCGGTTCGGCAAGGCGCGCACCGCCCAGTCGGGCGCGCTGATGGAAGACTATGTCGAGCTGATCGCCGACCTGATCGGCGACGGCGGGGAAGCGCGCCCGACCGACATCGCCCGCCGTCTCGGCGTCTCCCACGCCACCGCCATCAAGACGATCGGACGGCTCAAGCGCGAGGGCCTCGCGGTGGCCAAGCCCTATCGGGGCGTCTTCCTCACCGAATCCGGCGAACGCCTCGCCGATCGGTGTCGCGCCCGCCATCGCCTGGTGGTCGATCTGCTGATGGCGGTGGGGGTTCCGGGGGAAGCCGCGGAGGCCGATGCGGAAGGCATCGAGCACCACGTTTCAGACGCAACGCTTGACGCCTTCGCGCGCTTCCTGCGCCGCGAGTAGCTACGGGGCGCATCGCCGTCCTTCGTGAGGAAAGCGTGAAATTCTCTGGATCGATGGCCTTGCGCCCCACCGATCGATATGCAACACGCGCATCCCACAGTGGTTAAAATTTCAACCGGAGACTGGCCTGGGTGAGCGACACCATCCTGGAGACAGAGGGACTGACGCGTGAGTTCAGCGGCTTCGTGGCCGTGGACAGCGTCGACCTGCGCGTAAAGAAGGGCACGATCCATGCCTTGATCGGCCCCAATGGCGCCGGCAAGACCACGTGCTTCAATCTGTTGACCTCGTTCCTGCCTGCAACAAAGGGCCGTATCCGCTTCAAGGGGCGCGATATTACCGGCATGAAGCCGGCGATGGTCGCCCGCCTCGGCCTAATCCGCAGCTTCCAGATCTCGGCCGTGTTCCCGCACCTGACGGTGCTGGAAAATGTCCGGCTGGCGCTGCAACGCGCGCGGGGGGCCAGCTTCGATTTCTGGCGCTCGGAAGATGTATTGACGCGGTATCATGACCGCGCCCGCGAACTGATTGCCGATGTCGGGCTGGCGGGGATCGAGGAGTCGGTCGTCGCCGACCTGCCCTATGGCCACAAGCGCGCGCTGGAAATCGCCACGACGCTGGCGCTCGATCCGGAAATGATGCTGCTCGACGAACCCACCGCCGGCATGGCGCATGGCGACGTCGACCGCATCGTCGAGCTGATCCAGCGCGTCCGCGTCGGCCGCACGATCCTGATGGTCGAGCATAACCTCTCGGTCGTCGAAGGCCTGTGCGACACCATCACGGTGCTGACCCGGGGCAAGGTCCTAGCCGAGGGTGATTACGCCACCGTGTCAAAAAACCCCGAGGTCATCGCCGCTTACCTGGGCTCCGCCGATGCTTGAGATCAAGAACCTTAATAGCTGGTACGGCGAAAGCCACATCCTGCACGGCGTTGATTTCAACGTCCAGGAAGGTGAGGTCGTCACCCTGCTCGGCCGCAACGGCGCCGGCAAGACCACCACCATGAAGTCGATCATGGGCCTGGTGCCGCGCCGCGAAGGCAGCATCAAGTTCAAGGGCGCCGAACTCATCAACCTGATGCCCAATCAGGTGGCCCGTTCCGGCATCGCGATCTGCCCGGAAGAACGCGCCATCTTCGGCTCCCTGACGGTCACCGAAAACCTGATGCTGCCCCCGGTCATCGCGCCGGGCGGACTGTCGATCGATGAGATCTACACGCTGTTCCCCAACCTGAAGGAACGCGCCCGCACCGCGCAGGGCACGCGCCTGTCGGGTGGAGAGCAGCAGATGCTCGCCATCGCCCGCATCCTGCGCACCGGGTCGAAGATGCTCCTGCTGGATGAGCCGACGGAAGGCCTCGCCCCCGTCATCGTCCAGCAGATCGGCCGCACGATCCGCGAGATCAAGAAGCGGGGCTTCACCGTCCTGCTGGTCGAGCAGAACTTCCGCTTCGCCGCCACCGTCGCCGACCGTCACTACGTGATGGAACACGGCAAGGTCATCGACATGATCCCGAACGATCAGTTGGCCGCGAACATGGACAAGCTGCACGAGTATCTGGGCGTATGACCCGATCCACTCCGGCGTGGCGGCTGGTCCGCCCATTCCCGGCCACCCCACGGTCGGTCCGCCCATGCCAGACCCCGGCTGAGGTTTCCGCGCGCGTCGCCGCGCACGCACAAGGCAGTTTCGACCGATGATGATGATCCTTGGCGTTCCGGCGCCGCTGCTGTTCGGACAGGTGCTGCTGGGCCTGATCAACGGCGCCTTCTACGCATTGCTCTCCCTCGGGCTCGCCGTGATCTTCGGCATGCTCAACATCATCAACTTCGCGCATGGCGCGCTGTTCATGATGGGCGCGTTCTGCTCGTGGATGCTGCTGAACTATGTCGGCATCGGCTACTTCCCGGCGCTGTTCCTGGCCCCGCTGATCATCGGCATCTTCGGCCTGGTGCTGGAAAAGACCATCATCAGCCGGCTGTACAAGCTGGATCACCTGTATGGCCTGCTGCTGACCTTCGGCATGGCCCTGGTGATCGAGGGCCTGTTCCGCAACGCCTATGGCAGCTCGGGCATGCCCTACCGCATCCCCGACATGCTTCAGGGCGCAACCAATCTCGGCTTCATGTACATGCCGAACTATCGCGGCTGGGTGGTGCTGGTGGCGGTCATCGTGTGTCTCGCGACCTGGGCCATCATTGAAAAAACCCCGCTGGGCGCCAAGCTGCGCGCGGCCACGGAAAACGCCCCGATGGTGCAGGCCTTCGGCGTGAATGTCCCGCGGCTGATCACCTTCACCTATGCCGGCGGCGTCGCCCTGGCCGCCTTCGCCGGCGTGCTGGCCGCGCCGATCCTCTCGGTGAACCCCAACATGGGCACCAGCCTGATCACCACCGTCTTCGCGGTGGTCGTGATCGGCGGCATGGGCTCCATCATGGGATCGGTCGTCACCGGCTTCGGCCTTGGCGTGATCGAGGGTCTGACGAAGGTGTTCTGGCCCGAGGCCTCGGCCACCGTGGTGTTCCTGGTGATGGTTATCGTCCTGCTGACAAGGCCGCGCGGCCTGTTCGGAAAGTCCGCCTGACATGTTCGGCTTTACCCGCACACAGACCATCGCCTTTCTGGTGATGCTCGTCCTGATCGCCCTCGCACCCTTCTTCCTGTACCCGGTCTTCCTGATGCGGGTCCTGTGCATGGCGTTGTTCGCCTGTGCCTTCAACCTGATGCTGGGCTATGTGGGGCTGCTGTCCTTCGGCCACGCCGCGTATTTCGGGATGGGCGCCTATATCACCGGCTGGACGATGAAGTTCTGGCACGTTGACGCATCGGTCGCGATCGCGCTGGGCGGGCTGACCGGCGCGATCCTGGGCCTCTGCCTGGGCTACCTCGCCATCCGCCGCTCGGGCATCTACTTCGCGATGATCACGCTCGCGCTGGCGCAGATGGTCTACTTCTTCTGCCTCCAGGCCCCCTTCACCGGCGGTGAGGACGGCATCCAGCAGGTGCCCCGCGGCAAGCTGTTCGGCTTCATCGACCTGTCCAACGACATGACGATGTACTGGGTGGTCGCGTCGATCTTCCTGGCCGGCTTCCTGCTGATCCACCGCATCATCCACTCCCCCTTCGGCCAGGTGCTGAAGGGCATCCGGGAGAACGAGCCGCGCGCCGTCTCGCTCGGGTACCGCACGGATGACTACAAGCTGATCGCCTTCGTGCTGTCCTGCACGCTGTCGGGCCTCGCCGGCGGGACCAAGGCGCTGGTCTTCGGCATCGCGACCCTGACCGACGTCAACTATCCGATGTCGGGCGAGGTCGTGCTGATGGTGCTGCTGGGTGGGCTCGGCACGGTGTTCGGCCCGACCATGGGCGCGATGATCCTGATGACCATGGAAAACTATCTGGCCGAGTTCGGCGCCTGGGTGACCGTGATCCAGGGCGTGATCTTCATGGTCTGCGTGCTGGCGTTCCGCCGGGGCGTGATCGGAGAGATCGGCGGCCTGTTCAAGCTGAAGCTCTGACCTGACGGATGGGACGATCGGGGGTGCCCCGGTCGTCCCTTTCTCGTCCTGGGTGGGCTTGACCCGCCCATCGCCGGGGACACCGGCGGTTGAAATCCTGCGAAGGACCGACGTCTCGCGACCCTGGCGATGGCCGGGTCGAGCCCGGCCAGGACGGCTGAAGCCGCACGCGCGCTCAATACGACGCGCCCCGTTGGACCCAGCCTCGGTATTGACGCCTGCCCGTCGCGGGTCCACCGCATGGGGATGCTCAAGCGCCTCGAAGCCCTTCTCGACCCCACCGCCCCCATTCCGGCGCCCCCGCCGCATGCGGGGCTTTTGCGTTTCTACTGGCACTTCATCCGCCAGGTCCGCGGCCTCACGGTGGCGCTGTTCGTGGTGGGTGGGCTCACCGCCATCCTCGACATGGCGATCCCGGCCTGTATCGGCCGCATTGTGTCCCTTCTGTCCACCCATGGCCCTGGCGAGTTGATCAACGCCGCGGGCGCCGAACTCGCGATGATGGGCGTGATCATCGGCGTGCTGCGGCCGATCGGGTTGTTCACCCATGCCGTGCTGGTCAACCAGATCGTCAATCCGGGCTTTTCCAGCCTGATCCGCTGGCAGAACCATTGGCACGTCGTCCGGCAAAGCTGGGCCTTTTTCCAGAACGACTTCGCCGGCCGCATCGCCAACCGAGTCATGCAGACCGGCGCGGCCCTGCGGGAGAGCCTGGTGCTCGCCTTCGACGCCGCCTGGTACATCATCGTCTACGGCACCAGCGCGATCATCCTGCTGCTCTCGGTCGACTGGCGCCTGGCGGTCCCGACCGCCGGCTGGTTCGCCTGCTATGCGCTGATGCTGTGCTGGTTCGTCCCCCGCCTGCGCGACCGGTCGCGCCATCAGTCCGAGACCCGGTCCACCCTGATCGGCCGCGTCGTCGATTCCTACACCAACATCCTGACCGTGAAGCTGTTCGCCCGCGCCCGGGACGAGGACCAGTTCGTGCGGGAGGCCGTCGACGCCCACACCACCGCCTTCCGCGCTCAGACCCGCATGACAACCGGCTATACGGGCACGCTCTATCTGCTGAACGCCAGCCTGATTCTGGGCACCGCGGGGACGGCGCTGAGCCTGTACGACTCCGGCGTCCTGGCCCTGGGCATGGTAGCGACGGCAATCCCGTTGTCCTGGCAGTTGACCAACATCGCCGGCTGGGTCGCCCGCAGCGTGACCTCGATCTTCGAGAATATCGGCACGGTCCAGGACGGCATGCGCTCCATCGACGTGCCCTGGCAGATGCCCGACGCCCCGGACGCGCGGGAGTTGCGGGTGGCCGGCGGGGAAATCCGGTTCGAGGATCTGCATTTCGACTATGGCCGCACCCGCGCCGGCGGCGTGCTGCGCGGGATCGACCTGACGATCCGGCCGGGCGAACGGGTGGGGCTGGTCGGCCCGTCCGGCGCCGGCAAGTCGACTTTGGTCAACCTGCTGCTGCATTTCTTCACCCCGGCGTCGGGCCGCATCCTGATCGACGGGCAGGACATAGCGGGCGTGACCCAGGAGAGCCTGCGCGCCCATATCGCGATGGTCACGCAGGATACCTCCCTGCTGCACCGCTCGATCCGGGAGAACATCCGCTACGGCCGTCCCGACGCCACCGATCCCATGATCGAGGACGCGGCAAGGCGCGCCGAGGCCCATGGCTTCATCATGGGCTTGCAGGACTGGCACGACCGCCACGGCTACGACGCCCATGTCGGCGAACGCGGCGTGAAGCTGTCGGGCGGCCAACGGCAGCGGATCGCGTTGGCGCGGGTCATCCTGAAGGACGCCCCGATCCTGGTGCTGGATGAGGCGACCTCGGCCCTGGATTCGGAGGTCGAGGCCGCGATCCAGTCCCAACTCGGCAGCCTGATGGAGGGACGGACGGTCATCGCGATCGCCCACCGGCTGTCGACGATTGCACGGATGGACCGGCTGGTGGTCCTGGACGAGGGGCAGGTGGTCGAAGCCGGGACCCACGCCGAACTGCTGGCCCTGGGCGGGGTCTATGCTCGGCTGTGGCAGAGGCAGTCGGGCGGGTTCATCGATGGGGTGGTTGGGGTTCCCACTTAACCCATCTTTAACGCCTTTTT
>DIUL01000053.1 GCA_002422345.1 Acetobacteraceae bacterium UBA6159 | reverse complement strand
CACCACGGCCGGGGACGTGACCTTTTCTTTGCTGCGCACGGACCGCCGAACCAACCCCCCGCCTCACCGGACATGGGGTAGGACCGTGCGAAAAAATCCGCCCGCGCCGTTCTCCCGTGCAGGGCCACGAATTATCAGCCACGGATGAGCACAGATGAACACGGATGGGCGGGGCGCGATCGACTGCGTGCGCCCATGGCGGTCGTCCGACGCACGGGCCGTGCAACCCCGATCCGTGTTCATCTGTGTCCATCCGTGGCTGATTTTTTTCCTGCGCACGGGCCGCCGAACCAACCCCCCGCTTCACCGGACATGGGGTAGCACCGCACGAAAAAACCCTCCCCCGTCCCGCGCCCGGAGCGAGGACCAGCCGGCCCCAAAACCAGCCCCATCCCAAGCAACCGACGCCGCCCGAAACCCAAGGCCTCCGTCACCCTCCGTGCCGCCCTCCCTGCTCCTCCGTGCTGACAAAGCGGTGCCCGCCCAAGCCCCCAGCCCAACCACGGAACCGGACCGAATCCTCACCGGACATGGGGTTGGCCCATAAGAAAAAACCGCGACACCCAATCCGGCCCGCCAGGCCCGAACGCACACCAGCATCAGACGCAATTGTTCATGATACGTTCTTACCCGATCCGTGTCCAGATAGGCAAGGATTTCCTCTCCCCCCAATCACGTGCCAACCCCCCCAAACCCCGTGACGGACCCACCCCATGGCCCAGCGTCCCGTCTTCGTCTCCGCCGTCTCCAGCGAACTCACCACCGCGCGACGGGAGCTGACCGACGACCTGGAAACCCAGGGCCACACCATCATCGTCCACGAGTCCCTCAAGCTGCTCGTCGAAGGCGCCACCACCCTCCTGGACGTCCTCGACACCCATCTGAGCACCTGCGAAGCCGCAATCTGCCTGATCGGCCGGCGCGCGGGCGGCGGCTTCCCCTCGGCCTCGGAAGCAGCCCCCTACGCCCGCCACCGTCCCCCAACCATGCCCCGAGCCTCCTACACCCAATGGGAGTTCCTGCTCGCCCAAGCGCATGGCCGCCCCGTCCTCGCCTGCCACCCCACCAGCGCCTTCCCGATCGACAAGACCGACGACGCCCTGGACGAACCGGATGACGCCGCCCTGCAAGCCGCCTTCCTGGCGTATGTGGAGCAGACCGGCGTCCCCCGCATCGGGTTCAAGGACAGGAACGAACTCGGCCGCCTCGTGCTGCGGCAACTGCCGGGGCGGACAAAGCGGGCCACCCCCATCCACCTCCCATACCCCTCCCTCGACTCCCTCTTCAAAGGCCGGGACGCCTTCCTCTCCGCCATCCACGACAGCCTGACCCAGGGCACCGGCACCGCCATCACCGCCGCCATCCACGGCATGGGCGGCGTCGGCAAGACCCGCGCCGCCGTGGAGTATACCTGGGCGCATCGCCCCACCCTCTCCGCCGCCCTGCTGATCCCCGCCCGCACTCCCGCTGGCCTCACCACCGCCCTCGCCGAACTCACCGCCCCGCTCGGCCTGCCCGCCGCCCAGGACGATGCCGCGCGGGCGGCCTCGGTGCTGGCCTGGCTCAACGACCATCCCGGCTGGCTGCTGATCCTCGACAACGCGGACACGCAGGAGGCGATGCAGGCCGCCACCGCGCTGATGGGGCGGCTGCACGGCGGGCATGTCCTGCTGACCACCAGGCTGACCAACTGGTCGGGGGCGTTCCAGCGCCTGCAACTGGATGTCCTGCCGCCGGAGGCCGCGGCCGACCTGCTGCTGGAAGCCGCGGCCGGACGGCGCCGGTCCGCGCCGGATGACCGGGAACAGGCCCTGGCCTTGGCCCAGGCTTTGGATGGGCTGGCCCTCGCCGTGACCCACGCGGCCTACTATGTGGCCGAGCGGAGGCTGTCGCTCGAACAGTATCGGGCGCTGCTGACAACGGCGTTCGACAAACTGCTCGACTACAGCGCGCCGACCGTCACGCAGTATGAACGTTCGACGGCCGCCACCTTGGCCTTGTCGGTGGCGGAACTGACCGACCAGGGCCGGACGCTGCTGGAACTTCTGTCCTTCCTGGCCACCGCGCCCGTGCCGGAGTTCCTGCTGGATGTCCCAGTGCCGGATGTGGCGGAGGCGGATTGGACCGAGGCTCTGGCCAACCTCGACGCCTACTCCCTGGTAACGCGGGACATGGAGGCCGGGACCTTCACGGCCCACCGCCTGGTGCGGGAGATCACCCGCCGCGCCTTGCCCCCGGACGCCGAGCGGGCGCGGCTGACCCAGGCGCTGGGCTGGGTGAATGCCGCCTTCACCGGCGGCGCGCAGGACGTGCGGACCTGGCCCCGCCTGGACCCTCTGGCCGAGCACGCGGAAACGGTGGCGCTGGCCGCGCGTGACGCGGGGATCGCGGACCCGACCGCGCGGCTGATGGGGGCGCTCGGCGTGCTGTTCCACACGAAAGCCCGCTACGACCGGGCGGAACGCATGATGGACGGGGCGCTGGCGCTGATCGAGGCCAGTCGGGGCAAGGACCATCCGGACCTCGCCGTCCGCCTCAACAACCTCGCCCAGTTGCTG
>DIUL01000196.1 GCA_002422345.1 Acetobacteraceae bacterium UBA6159 | reverse complement strand
GTGATTGACCGGACAGCAGTGTTTTATCTGATATAACTACAGTTGGTCAGACGGAGTTTCGCTCTGCGAGATCATCATGGTGGTCTAAATTTATCAGGCGCTTTTCGATTAAATAGCAAAGCAGATCGACCTTGCAATCTGCTCCACTCTTCATTGAGACCCATACCATGTCCGCAGATCATCCCATTTTCCGGTTGATACGCTTTCCTTGAAACTGTCTTCTGTATGGTATCCCTCCTGCCAACCATCCATGTGGTGCGTGTGCTGCACGGAGCGTGGGCCCTCGCCTACATCCTCGGTTCGGCGTGACCCCACCGGGTTGCCGCGCCCGCCCACCCGGCGCACTCTTCTCCCCCCATTCGCCTGTGGAACATGACCATGAGCCTCGATCCCAAAATCCACGCCGCCCTCGCCGGCGTCTCCACCGCCACCATCACCACGGTCCTGCTGAAGAAGGGCCTGCGCAATGTCTGGATGCGCGGCACCCGCCCGATCCGCCCCGGCCA
The DNA here is from genome assembly GCA_002422345.1 of Acetobacteraceae bacterium UBA6159. Taxonomy (GTDB): domain Bacteria; phylum Pseudomonadota; class Alphaproteobacteria; order Acetobacterales; family Acetobacteraceae; genus Rhodopila. The sequence continues at coordinate 34,889 of DIUL01000196.1, read as the reverse complement.
GCCGCGCCTGATCGGCCCGGCCTTCACCCTGCGCTTCGTCCCCGCGCGGGAAGACCTGGCGACCCCGGAATCCTGGTCGTCCCCCATCTCCACCCGCGCCGCGATCGAGGCGATGCCCGACGGCTGCATCTGCGTCGCCGACGCCATGGGCGTGACCGATGCCGGCATCTTCGGAGACATCCTGTGCGCCCGCATGGCCAAGCGGAACGTCGCCGGCCTCGTCACCGACGGCGTCGTCCGTGACCTCGCCGGTGTGCTTGGCACCGGCCTGCCGGTGTGGTGCCAGGGCGCGGCGGCCCCGGCTTCGGTCGCCGGCCTGACCTTCGTGGCGTGGGAACAGCCGATCGGCTGCGGCGGCGTCGCGGTGTTCCCGGGCGACCTGATCATGGTCGACGACGACGGCGCGGTCTGCATCCCGCAAAAACTGGTCGAGGCAGTCGCCGCCGAAGCCGGGGAGCAGGAGAAGATGGAGGAATGGATCATGGGAGAGGTCAACGCCGGCGCCTCCCTCCCGGGCCTCTATCCCCCCAATGCCGAGAACAAGGCCCGCTACGAGGCCTGGCGCAAAGGGCAGTAATCCGCCCCAAGTGAATGGCTTGACCGGAGCCATATCGTCCCGGCATGGTCCCGGCCATGGCATCGGTGTATAGGCAGGCACGAATTACCCGCCCGGCGGCCCCCAGCGGTTCAATACCAGGGGCCCCGGGACCTTTCGCCTGACCTGACCCCTGATCGCGGCCACCGGCCGCCCGGATATGCCATGAACGACGCACCCGCACCGCGCGATTATCGCGACACCGTCTTCCTGCCGAAGACCAGCTTCCCCATGCGCGCCGACCTCCCGAAGAAGGAGCCCGTGATCCTCGCCCGCTGGGACGCGATGGACCTCTGGGGCAAGCTGCGCCAGGCGTCGAAGGGCCGCCCGCTGTTCATCCTCCACGATGGCCCGCCCTACGCGAACGGCAACATCCATATCGGCACGGCGCTGAACAAGATCCTCAAGGACGTCGTCAACCGCACCCGCCAGATGGCCGGCTTCGACGCCAACTACATCCCCGGCTGGGACTGCCACGGCCTGCCNNGATCGAATGGAAGATCGAGGAAGAGTACCGCGCCAAGAAGAAGGACAAGGACAATGTCCCCATCCTGGACTTCCGCGCCGAATGCAGGGCCTACGCCGCCCATTGGATGGGCGTGCAGAAGAACGAGTTCCGCCGTCTGGGCGTCGAGGGCGACTGGCCGCAACGCTACGCCACGATGGATTTCCCCTCGGAAGCCTCCATCGCCAACGAAATCTGCAAGTTCCTGCTGAACGGCGCGCTTTATCGCGGCCTGCGCCCGGTGATGTNNCCGAGATCGAGTATCACGACCACACCTCCACCACGATCTGGGTGCGGTTTCCGATCGTGAAAGCGCCGCCCCAGTATTTGGCCGACAACACACCTGGCTCGGTCCCGCCTTCGCCGTATTGGACGGCTGACTTGGTTGGAGCATCGGTCGTAATCTGGACGACGACTCCCTGGACCATGCCAGGCAATCGCGCTGTCGCCGCGGGTCCAGAGTTCGACTACGCACTGGTGCGGGTGGAGGGTACCGAGCCTGGGTCGCTCGCACGCCACGGGGAAAAGCTGCTGGTTGCCCTGCCGCTGCTTCCTCAATTCTGTGCGGACGTGGGGATCACGACCCATCACGTGGTCCATGTGTTCAAGGGATCGCAGTTCGCCGGCACGATCTGCGCCCACCCCCTGCGCGGCCACGGCTATGACCAGGACACACCCGTCCTGCTGGCCGATTTCGTTACCACCGAGGCCGGCACCGGCTTCGNNGAGCTGGAAGGCGCCATCGCCGCCCATCCGCTACGCGGCGAAGGCTACGATTTCGACGTCCCCCTGCTGCCCGGCGACTTCGTCACGACCGAGGCCGGCACCGGCTTCGTCCACATCGCGCCAGGCCATGGCGAGGACGACTTCATCCTCGGGCGCGCCAACAACCTGGAAATCCCCGAAACCGTCGGCGATGACGGGACCTTCAACCCCTGGGTGCCGATCTTCGCCGGCAACCACGTCTACAAGGCCGCCGATGCGGTGTGCGATGCGCTGATCGCCGCCGGCAACCTGGTGGCCAAGGGCAAGATCGTCCACTCCTACCCGCATTCCTGGCGTTCCAAGGCGCCGCTGATCTTCCGCGCCACGCCGCAATGGTTCATCCGCATGGACGGGCCGGAGCACATCCGCGAAAAAGCCCTCCGCGCGATCGACAACACCAAATTCGTGCCGGACCAGGGCCGCAACCGCATCGGCTCGATGATCGCCGCCCGTCCGGACTGGTGCATCAGCCGCCAGCGCGCCTGGGGCGTGCCGATCACCGTGTTCGTCGAGAAGAAGTCGGGCGAACCCCTGCGCGACCCCGCCGTCGTCGCCCGCATCGTCGAAGCCTTCCGGACCGAGGGCGCGGATTCCTGGTATTCCTCCCCCGCCGCCCGCTTCCTCGGCCCCGACCGGAACCCGGATGACTATGAGCAGGTGATGGACATCGTGGATGTGTGGTTCGAGTCAGGCTCGACCCATGCCTTCGTGCTGGAGGATCGGGGCCTGCCCTGGCCGGCCGACCTGTATCTGGAAGGCTCCGACCAGCATCGTGGCTGGTTCCACTCGTCGTTGCTGGAATCCGTCGGCACCCGCGGCGTCGCGCCCTTCAAGGCGATCCTGACGCACGGGTTCGTGATGGATGAGGGCGGGCGGAAGATGTCCAAGTCCCTGGGCAACGTCGTCGCGCCGGAAGACGTGATGAAGGAACTCGGCGGCGACATCCTGCGCCTGTGGGTGATGTCGTCCGACACCTCCGAGGACCTTCGCATCGGCAAGGAAATCCTCAAGCAGCAGGCGGAACTGTATCGCCGGCTGCGCAACACCCTGCGCTGGGTACTGGGCAGCCTGGACGGGTTCTCGGATGCGGAAACCGTGCCGGTGGACCAGATGCCGGAGCTGGAGCGTTGGGTCCTGCACCGCATGACCGAGATCGATGCCAAGATCCGCGCCGCGGTGGAAAGCTACGATTGGACCGGCGTCTACCCGGAGGTCCATAATTTCTGCGCCACCGACCTGTCGGCCTTCTATTTCGATATCCGCAAGGACGCGCTGTACTGCGACCGGCCCGACAGCCTGCGCCGGCGGGCGGCGCGGACGGTGCTGGACCATCTGCACCGCTGCCTGACCACCTGGCTCGCCCCCGTGCTGTGCTTCACGGCCGAGGAAGCCTGGTGCGCCCGGTTCGGGGAGGACAGCAGCGTCCACCTCCAGACCTTCCCGGAGATGCCGCACGAATGGCGCGACGATGCCCTGGCCGCGAAGTGGGAGCAGATCCGCGCGATCCGCCGCCGCATCACCATCCCGATCGAGGAAGCCCGCGCCGCCAAGACGATCGGAGCGTCGCTCCAGGCGAACGTGACGCTGAAACTGGCGCCGGATGAGGCGGAACTGCTGAACGAAGCGGAATGGGCCGAGGTCGCCATCGTCTCCGGCGTTCATTCGGTGGCTGGGGAGGGCGACGAAATGGCCGCCGTCCGTCCGGCCGAGGGCGAGAAATGCGCCCGCTGCTGGAAGGTGCTGCCAGAAGTCGGGACCCACGCGGCCCATCCGGGCCTGTGCGGGCGTTGTGCCGACGCGGTGGGCTCCGGGCTGGTCTGCAAGGCGGTCTGATCCAGGCCGCCGGTGGGGAGCCGTTCCCCATCGATGCCGCCAGTCCCCGGACTGGCGGCGGGTCCTCGAATATACGACCCTTCTTCCCTGCCACTTGGCCCGCCGCCGCTGATCCTCGACCCGGCTCCCGGACCCCTCAACCCGTCGTGGCGGCCGAAGGGCCGCCATCTACGGCTTCGCGCAGCTGGGAACCCAGGCCGCGTCCCCTCTCCCCCGTCATGGGCGGGCCTGACCCGCCCATCGCCTGGGATTCCGTCGCCAGCCGTTGTGCCCCTTGCCAAACGACAGGGTGCGTGGCGATGGATGGGTCAAGCCCATCCATGACGAGGGGGGGGCGGCCGGTGCATCCCCTCACAATCGAAGGGTCGTCCGTCAGCCCCCCACCTGGGCGACGCTCGCCCGGGACGCCCGCCCCCCGCGTCAGTGCCCAGCCAGAATCCGGAACCGCTGGTCATCATCCGTCGCCATCTGGCCAGCCAGATCGATCTCCCACGACAGATACGCCCGCATCGCGTCCTCGACGTTCCCGGCCATCTCCCGCGCCCGCAGCCGCGTATCGTCCGCGGTCGTGGCAAGCTTCGTCGCGCCCGTCTCCAGCGGCAGCCCCGCCGCGACCCAGGCCTTCGTCCCCCCGACCAGAGCCGCTACCCGCGCCCGCCCGGCCCATTCCGCCGCCGCCAGTTCGGCCAGCACCCCGTCCGAGGACGTGAACACGATCAGATCGACCTCGGGCAGCATCGGAATGATCGCGTCCAACCGAGACCGAATCCCATACCAGGCCCCCGGAATGTGCCCCGCCCGGTAATCCCGGTGCCAGTCCAGATCAACGACCACCGCCGCTCCGTTATCCATCCGGACCTTCAACGCGGCCTCATCAATCGTCACCGCGTGATCGGTGGACCCCAGCACCACCGGCGACCAGGGCCCAACCTGAGTCCCCTCCGCCCGCATATCCACAGTCATCGCCGCCGCATCCCAGCCCATCTGCAGCAGCCAATGCGCGGTGATCACCGCCCGCACGCCATCATCATCAACGCAGACAACCCGAGCACCCCACGTCGCCGCATGCCGGTCCGTCTCCTGCACCAACTGCCCGCCGGGCACGTTCTTCATGTCGGGGATATGCCCCGCCCGGTATTCCAGCGGGTCCCGCACATCGAAGACATACAGAGTCCGCCGGTCGTCCTCGGCCTGCCAGCGCGCCAGTGTCGCGGCATCGATCCGGGTCACGCCAAACCGTTCCGCCACCTTCTCCGCCCGCGCCCGCGCCGCCGCGTGCCCACCCGGCGAAACCGGCGGCATCCGAGCGGTCTCCCCCTTCAGCACGTTGAACCCCGACAGATGCCAGGCCTGCGTCCCGTTCTGCAGCGACACCACCTTGTTCGGCACCCCGGCGTTGATCAGCGCCTGCGCCCCGATGATGCTCCGGGTCCGCCCGCCGCAATTCACCACGACCATCGTTTCGGGGGAGCGAACCAGGTCATCGAACCGATACACCAGCTCCGCCCCCGGCACCGAGATCGCCGTCGGGATCGAATTATTATGGAACTCCTCGTAGGACCGGCTGTCGAACAGAGCGATATCCGCCTTGGTCTCGATCAGCCGGTTGAGCTCCTCGGCCGTGATCCAAGGCGTCTCGCACTCATGCTCAACCACCTCCGCGAATGCCTTGCTCGGCACATGCACACCGGAATAGATCCGATGGCCCGCAGCCTCCCACGCGGCGATGCCTCCGGTCAGGACCGAGACATCGCTATAGCCCAGCCCCGCCATCCGTTCGGCGGCCCGTTCGGCCAGACCCTCCCCATCGTCGCACCAGACGACCCGCGTGCCACGCCGAGGAACACAGCCATCCACCAGCATTTCCAGCCGGCTGAGCGGCAGGCAGGCGGCCATCAGCAGATGGCGGGCGTCGAAGGGCACTTCCTCCCGCGCATCCAGCAGGGCGATCTCCTGCCCGTCATGCAGGGCGGTCTTCAGGCCGGCGGCGTCGATGGCGCGGATGGTGGTCATAAGGGTTTCCTCCGTAGCTTTCCGGCCAGTATCGCGGGTTCGCCCGGCCTTGGCCACCGGTTGGGGTTTGCCAGTTTCGCCGATTTGGGATATCAATAAAGAACATATGCTGAACTATTCCGCCCCCGACGCCGACACACCCACTCTCCGTGTCCTTCGTGACGCCTCCCTGCTCCTCCGTGCTATTCCCACCCAGGGAAAACCCGGACCGAGGCCCTCCCCAGGGCCAAGCCCTCTTTTTTCATACGGTCCAACCCCATGTCCGGTGAGAAATCACCCATCCGAAGTGCCCGCTGACCCGCCATGATCCGCATCGCCCCGAACTTGTTCCTCGATGAGACGGCGCTGGAGGAATCCTTCCTCCGCGCCTCCGGTCCCGGCGGGCAGAACGTCAACAAGGTGGAAACCGCGGTCCAGCTCCGCCTCGACCTCGACCGCGCGGCCTTGCCCCCCGCCATCCGCGCGCGGCTGGAAAAGCTCGCCGGCCACCGCCTGACCCTGTCCGGCCAGGTTATCGTCACCAGCCAGCAGCACCGCACCCAGGACCGCAACCGGGCCGAGGCGCTGGAGAGCATGATCCGTCTGATCCAGCGCGCCGCCGTCGCCCCCATCCGCCGCGTGCCGACGCGCCCGACTTTCTCGTCAAAGAAAGAGCGGCTGGAGACCAAGGCCCGCCGGTCCAGTACCAAGCAGACCCGCGGCCGGGTCCGGGATCACGATTGATACCAGGCGCCCCTTCCGGCGACTGGCATACGCGCAGGGTTGGCGTGGCGGCTGCGCGCAAAATCAATCGCGCAGGGTTGGCGTGGCGGCTGCGCGCAAAATCGATAACGCAACGCACCTCAGGTGCCGATCAGCGCCCGGGCGATCAGCACGACGGCCAGCACGGACAGGACGGTCAGCGCGGTGTTGCGGTGGTGATGCGGCTTGGCCCGGTGAAAGCCCCAGGTCCCCAGCCACGACCCCAGGAACAGCACGGGGGTGGCGACGACGGTCCAGATCAGCGTCTCCCGGTCGATCAGGCCGGTGATCGACATCGGCACCGTGGAGACCATGCCCGACAGCATGAAGAACACCATCGAGGTCGCCCGCACGACGATCGCCCCATGCCCCAGCGCCAGCAGATAGACGACGATCGGCGGCCCGCCCATCGACGCCAGGCCGCTGATCACGCCCGACAGCAGCCCCACCCCGCCGGCGATCCATCGCGGCGGCCGTGGCGGCAGGCGCACCCCGAACCACAGCAGCGCGACCGAGGCGGCGATGATGACCCCGATCGCCAGGCGCACCGGATTGGCGGCAAAAACGCTCAGAATGGAGATGCCAACCGGGATGCCCACGACCAGGCCAGGGGTCAGGTGCCCGATCGACCGCCAGTCGCAGGACGTCCACGCGCCCCGCAGCCCGCCCAGCCCCACCACGACCTGCAGCACCACGACAAAGGGCACCACCTGGGACGGCGGCAGCGCGATGCTCAGCAGAGGCACCGCCGCCAGGCCGAACCCGAACCCGGTGAACCCCCGCAGGACTGCCGCCGCGAACACCCCGAACAGCACGATGGCGAAGGTCGTCAGCATCGCCGACACCCTGGCCGGGGCCCCGAAACAGGTGTCCGGGGGCCATCCAGGGGAAAAATCTGGGGGCAAATTCCCGGGCGGATCGGGGGCCGAAATCGGGGCGGAGCGCCGCGTTGCGGACAGTCGTTACGTGAGTGGATCGTCATCCCAACACACGAAAATACATCCCCGGGGTTGCCTAGTTGGTCGAAAACAAGCATTATCATGACCATGGGCTGGGATAAAGACCTTGGCGGCACGAAAAAATGCCGCAAATTCACCACTCTGGTGGATTTTCGTAAGACAATAGCGGTCGTTTCGGCTGCATTGTCGAGGGGATGTATTCCCTTCACCGCTGAACATCACAGGGATCAGCACAATTTATACCACTTTCGTCCTCATCGCCGCGCCATGATTAGGCCTTATTTCGTCACCTTCGCCGCCGGCGCCGCGCTCATGCTGCTCCCGGTCGCCGCGTCCGCTGACCGCGCTCCTCGGCCCAAACCGGGAACGGAACGGCAAGCGGAGGCATCATCAGAGAATTTTCGGTTCCAATGGGCCGGGCAGAACGGCAAGGCCTCCTATTACGGCAAGGCCCACCACGGCAAACGCACCGCCTCCGGCGCACGGTTTGACCAGAACGCCATGACCGCCGCCCACCCCTGGCTCCCCTTCGGAACCCGTATCCGCGTCACCCATGCCGCCACCGGCCGGTCCGTGGTCGTGGTCATCAACGACCGCCTTCCCTCCAAGCGCCGCGTCCTCGACCTCTCCCTCGGCGCCGCCCAGGCACTCGGTATCATCCGCCAGGGCGTCGCAACGGTCGAAATCACCCTCGCCTGAGACCGCGCCGCCGGCGCTCTCGCCCGACCCGGGTCGTTCCGTGCTAGGCTGAACCCCGCCATCACAGGGGGAGCATCCAGCATGGGGCAGGACATCAGGGGACTGACCGTCACCGCGGCATCCGACGCAGCCGTCGCCGCCTTCGATCACGCGATCGAGGGCTATTTGCGTTACCGCGCCGACATTCCCGCCCGCATGGCCGCCGTCTTCGCGGCCGACCCCTATTTCGCCATGGGGCACTGCCTCAAGGGCTACTTCGCGATGCTGGCCTTCAAGGACACCGCCCTGCCCATGGCGCAGGAGGCCCTGCGCGCCGCCTGGCGCTTCGTGCCCGGCGCCACCCCCCGCGAACACGCCCATGTCGCCGCCCTGGAATCCTGGGCCAACGGAGAGCCCGACCGCGCGGTGGAGGTCTGGAACCAGATCCTGGCCGACCACCCGCACGACGTCCTGGCCTTCCGCCTGGCCCATTTCGTGAACTTCTGGCTGGGCAGGCCAGAGGCGATGCTGGCCTCCGTCCTCGCGGTCGAGAAGCACTGGTCCGAGGCCATGCCAGGCTACAACGCCATCCTGGGCTGCCGCTGCTTCGCGCATGAGGAAAGCGGCTACTACACCGAGGCCGAACACGCCGGCCGGGAAGCCATCCGCCGGGACCCCGGCGACCTGTGGTCCGCCCACGGCGTGGCCCATGTGATGGAAATGACCGGCCGCCGCGGCGAAGGCATCGCCTGGGTCGACGCTTTGGCCCCGCATTGGGAGGGTGGAAACAACCTCCAGCACCATCTCTGGTGGCACCAGGCCATGTATTTCGTGGAGCGCGGCGACCTCGACCGTGTCCTGACCCTGTATGACACAAGGTTCCGCGACCTGAACGCTCCCCTCACCCAGGGCACGCCGGATCTTTATATCGATGTGCAGAACGCCGCCTCCATGCTGTTCCGCCTGGGCCGGCATGGGGTGGATGTCGGCGACCGCTGGGTCGAACTGGCCGACAAGGCCGAGACCCGGATCGGCGACTGCCTCTCCGGCTTCACCCTGCCGCACTGGATGATGGCCCTCGCCGCCACGGGGCGGGCCGAGGCTGGGCGCCGCATGCTCTCCGCCATGCGCGACTTCGCCCAGGGCCCGGGGATCAACGCCAGCCTGGTCGGCGATATCGCCGTCCCGGTCAGTGAGGCCGTGCTGGCCAACGGCCTGGGCGACCACGCCCGCGCCGTCGCCCTGATGCGCCCGGTGCTGGGGGAGATGTACCAGTTGGGCGGCAGCCACGCCCAGCAGGACGTGCTGGAACAGGTCTTCCTGGACTCCGCCCTGAAGGCCGGGTTGGAGGCGGATGCCCGCCTGATGCTGGAACGTGTCGCCGGCTGCCATCCGCTGCCGCCCACGCGCCGGCGTGGATACGCGATGGCGGCGGGACTGCTGGACTGATCCCGGCGATCAACGCCTGGACCCTGTAGGGAGAGCCGGACCATGACCTATCCGACCCATCTTCTGCCCACCACCGTCGTCGGCAGCTACCCCCAGCCGGACTGGCTGGTTGACCGCGCGACCCTGCACCAGCATGGCGTGCCGCGGGTCCATGCGCATGACATGTGGCGCATCCCGCCCGAATGGCTGGAACAGGCGCAGGACGACGCCACGAGCCTGGCGATCCAGGAACTGCAACGGGCCGGGATCGACATCGTGACCGACGGGGAAATCCGGCGGGAGAGCTATTCCAACCGCTTCGCCCTGGCGCTGGAGGGGATCGACGCTGCGACGCCTGGCCAGGTCACGTCCCAGACCGGGCGGGTGACGCCGGTCCCGCGCGTCGTCGGCCCGATCCGACGGGTGGCGGCGGTCGAGAGCCGGGACGCCACCTTCCTGCGCCAGCACGCCACGCACGCGACCAAGATCACCCTGCCGGGGCCCTTCACCCTGTCCCAGCAGGCGCGCAACGATTTCTACAAGGACGAGGAAGAACTCGCGATGGACTACGCCGTCGCGGTCAATCAGGAGCTGCGGGACCTGAAGGCGACCGGCGTCGATGTCGTCCAGCTCGATGAACCCTGGGTCCGCCAGTCGCCCGAGAAGGCCGCCCGCTATGGCATCAAGGCCATCAACCGCGCGTTGCAGGGGATCGAGGGGCCGACCGTCGTGCATCTCTGCTTCGGCTACGCCGCGGTGGTGGCGAACAAGCCGTCCAGCTACAGCTTCCTCGGGCAGTTGTCCGATACGGTGGCCGACCAGATCTCGATCGAGGCGGCCCAACCGAAACTCGACCTCGGCGTCCTCCGAGACCTCTCCGGCAAGACCATCATGCTCGGCGTCCTGGACCTGGGCGATCCGGGGGTGGAGAGCGCGGAGACCGTGGCCGGACGCATCCGGGCCGGGCTGAAATATGTGGATGCAACGAAACTGGTGATCGCGCCGGATTGCGGAATGAAGTACCTGCCGCGCGCCACGGCCTTCGGAAAGCTGAAGGCGATGGCCGAGGGGGCGGCGATCGTCCGGCGCGAACTGGCGGGATAGCGGGCGGCGGACCGTCACCACGGCCTCATTGCGGTGTCGGGGCCGATTGTTCCGGGGGAATGGCACCGTCGTACTTGATTCCACCGCCCCTTTCGGTCACACACCGCCGACCCTGCCTGCCGGCTGCCCTAGGGTGGTCCTCGGCTTCCATCAACCGCGATGCGAGAGAGCAACCATGCGCGACACGGGCGAGTACCTGTTCACTTCCGAATCCGTGTCCGAAGGGCACCCGGACAAGGTCGCTGATCGCCTCAGCGATACCGTCCTCGATGCCTATCTGGCCGCCGACCCCTATTCCCGAGTCGCGTGTGAGACGCTGGTGACGACCCAGCGGGTCGTGCTGGCCGGTGAAACCCGCGGCCCCGACTCCGTCAGCCACGAATACCTGGCGCATCTCGCCCGCATGGCGATCCGCGACATTGGGTATGAGCAGGAAGGCTTCCATTGGAAGACCTGCGACATCGCCGTCCACCTGCACTCCCAATCCTCGGACATCGCGCAGGGCGTGGACAGCGCCGGCAACAAGGACGAAGGCGCGGGCGACCAGGGCATCATGTTCGGCTATGCGTGCCGGGAAACCGAGACGCTGATGCCGGCGCCTCTGTACTATTCGCACGAAATCCTGCGCGCCATGCGTGACCGCCGGATCGCCGGTGATCATTCGGTGGCCGGGCTGCTGCCGGACGCGAAAAGCCAGGTCACCCTGCGCTATGTCGATGGCAAGCCGGTGGGCGCGACGTCCGTCGTCGTCTCCACCCAGCATGTCGAGGGACTGGAGCAGCGCGCGATCAAGGCGATGCTGATGCCGTTGATCGAGGGCGTGCTGCCGAAGGGCTGGATGCCGGCCGAGAACGAGATCTACGTCAACCCGACGGGCAACTTCGTGATCGGCGGCCCCGACGGCGACTGCGGCCTGACCGGGCGCAAGATCATCGTCGACACCTACGGNNGCGGCCCCGCATGGCGGCGGCGCGTTCAGCGGCAAGGACCCGACCAAGGTTGACCGGTCCGCCGCCTATGTCTGCCGCTACCTCGCGAAGAACGTCGTGGCCGCGGGCCTGGCCGACAAGTGCACGCTGCAGCTCAGCTACGCGATCGGCGTGTCGCACCCGCTGTCGCTGTATGTCGATCTGCATGGCACGGGCGCCGACATCGACGAGACCAAGCTGGAGAAGGTGCTGCGCGACCTCGTGGACCTGCGTCCCCGTGGCATCCGCGAGCACCTGCGCCTGAACCGTCCGATCTACGTCCCGACCTCCGCCTACGGTCATTTCGGGCGGGAGCCGGATGCGGCGAAGGACAACTTCACGTGGGAAAAGGCCGACCTCGTGCCGGCGCTGAAGTCCGCGTTCAACCGCTGAGCCTGAAGCCACCGCCCGACCGGCTGTATGGACGCGCGCGGGGCCACAAGCTCCGCCCGCGCCAGCAGCGTCTGCTGGATGTGACCCTGCCGCGCTTGGCGGTGGGGTCTTTCCGTTCGTCCCCCTCCCCCCTTGAGGGGGAGGGCCGGGGTGGGGGGTGTCGCGGCACGGATGGTGCCGCGAGGACCCCTCCCCCCAACCTTGGTCCGCTTCGCGGCCCAAGCCCTCAAGGGGAGGGGGGGATAAGTGACCTATTCCCCCCCACCATCACCCAATTCTGGATCGAAGTCGGCTTCGGCGGGGGCGAGCACGCCCTCGCACAGATCGCCGCCCATCCGGAAGCCGGCCTGATCGCGTGCGAGGTGTTCGAGAACGGCATCTGCTCCCTCCTGTCCCGCCTCGTGCCGGACGGAGAGGAAGCAACCGGACCCCTCCCGCCCAACCTGCGGCTCTGGCCCGATGACGCGCGGGTGCTGCTGCGGGGGCTGCCGGATGCCAGCCTCGATCGGCTGTTCCTGATGTTCCCCGACCCCTGGCCCAAGCTGCGCCACGCCAAGCGCCGCTTCGTCCACCCCGCGCAACTGCCGCTGATCGCCCGTGTGCTCAAGCCTGGGGCCATCTGGCGCGTCGCCTCCGACGACCCCACCTACCAGGCCTGGGTGACCGAGGTCATGGCCGCCCAGACCCTGTTCGACGCGCCGCCCCCGGCCACCACGCGCCCCGAAGACTGGCCGCCGACCCGCTATGAGGCGAAGGCCCTCCGCGAGGGCCGGTCACCGCGATACTGGACCTTCACCCGCCGTTGAGTCGGCCCAAGCCCACCGGTAGTTTCCGCCCATGCGCTATATCTCCACCCGCGGCCACGCCGCCCCCCGCGATTTCGCCGATGTCCTGCTGGCCGGCCTGGCCGAGGACGGGGGGCTGTTCGTCCCTGAATCCTGGCCGAATTTCTCCCCAGGCGATTGGCGGGCGATGCGAGGCCTGTCCTATCCGGCCCTTGCCGCGCGGGTCATGCAACCTTTTGTCGGGACCTCGATCCCGTTCGAGGTCCTGTCGAAGATCTGCCACGAGGCCTATGCCGATTTCGGCCATCCGGCCGTGGTGCCGATCGTCCAACTCGGCAACAGCCTGTTCGTGCAGGAGCTGTTCCACGGCCCGACGCTCGCCTTCAAGGACATGGCGATGCAGGTCCTGGGCCGGCTGTTCGACTATGTCCTGACCAAGCGGGATGCCCGCGTGACCATCGTCGGCGCGACCTCCGGCGACACGGGTTCAGCGGCGATCGAGGCCTGCGCCGGCCGCGAACGCGTCGACATCGTCATCCTGCACCCGCATGAGCGGACCAGCCTGGTCCAGCGCCGGCAGATGACCACCGTCCATGCCGCGAATGTCGGCAATGTCGCGGTGATGGGCACGTTTGATGACTGCCAGGACATGGTGAAGGCGATGTTCGCCGACACGGGCTTCCGCTCGGAGATGCATCTGTCGGCGGTGAATTCCATCAACTGGGCGCGGATCGCGGCGCAGATCCCCTACTACGTCGCCGCCGCGCTGGACCTGGGCGCGCCGGACCGGGAAGTCGCGTTCAGCGTCCCCACCGGCAATTTCGGCAATGTCCTGGCCGCCTGGTCCGCCCGCCGGATGGGCCTGCCGATTGCGCGCCTGATCGTCGGATCGAACCGCAACGACATCCTGGCCCGGTTCTTCTCCGCCAACGACATGTCGATCACGACGGTCGAACCATCGCTGTCCCCCAGCATGGACATCCAGGTCAGCTCGAACTTTGAGCGTCTGTTGTTTGAGATGCTGGACCGCGATCCGGTCGCCACGTCCTCCGCCATGCGGCAGTTCCGCGAATCGGGACGGATGCCCGTGCCCGAGCCCGCGTGGCGACGCGCGCGCCAGTTGTTCCACGCGTTCCGCCTGGACGATGAGGGGACGAAGACCGAAATCCGGCGTCTGCATGACAGGACCGGCTACCTCGCCGACCCGCACACGATCATTGGCATTGCCGCCGCAATGGCCCTTGCGCCGCATCCGGCCGTGCCCGTGGTCGCGATGGCCACGGCGCACCCGGCGAAGTTCCCCGATGCGATGGAGGCCGCGATCGGCATCCGCCCGGCGCTGCCCGCCCGCATGGCCGATCTGTTCGAACGTGAGGAGCGCTTCACCATCCTGCCCAATGACATCGCCACCGTGCAGGCCAATGTGCGGGCGCTGGTGGGCCGGAACCGCCCGTAACCACAGCGAAAACCCGGGCGGGCGTCGAACGGGAACCGGGGCGGTTCAAACCGACCAGGGCACAAAAAAACGGGGCGGAATTACCGCCCCGTCCTTGTTTCGTCCTGGCGATCAGGCCGCCTGGGCGGTCTCGTTCGTGATGACCGTAGGCGTCGTCCCGCCGATCATGATGCGACGCGGCTTCAGGGCCTCGGGCACCACGCGCTTCAGGCCGACATGCAGCAGGCCGTCGCGAAGGTCGGCACCCTCCACCACCATATGATCCGCCAGAACAAACCGGCGCTCGAACGCTCGGCCCGCGATCCCGCGATAGAGGACCTCGCCCTTCTGCGCGTCATTGGCCACGCGGCCGGTGATCAGCAGCGTGTTGTCCTTGACGACGATGTCGAGGTCTTCGGGGCGGAAACCAGCCACCGCCATGGTCAGGCGATAGGCGTCATCGCCGGTGCGTTCGATATTGTAGGGGGGGTAGCTCGACGCCTCGGGCGCCGTCGCCGCGCTGTCGATGAGGCGCGCCATGCGGTCAAAGCCGATGGCGGTACGGAACAAGGGCGCGAAGTCGTAGGTGTTCATAGTAAACCTCCTGAACCAGCAAGGTATCGGTGGAGGCCGCCCGGATGGGCCGGCCTCGTGTCAGTCTCCGGAGCCCCAGACGGGCACTCCGAACACCACCGAGATGGGGAAAACGCCCCGCCGGTTCAAGATGTCTGCTAGCCGTTGCCCGAAAATTCGATCCGTCGAGCGACGGCTGGGCAGCGGCGTTGGATCAAGTCGCGCTCTTGATGCCGAGTCCGCCGAACTTCTTGTTGAACTTGGCGACCTGGCCGCCGGTGTCCATCATGCGCTGCACGCCGGTCCAGGCCGGATGCGACTTCGGGTCGATGTCGAGGCGGAGTGTGTCGCCTTCCTTGCCCATGCAGGAGCGTGTCTGGAACTGCGACCCGTCCGTCATGACGATCGTGATGTTGTGGTATTCGGGGTGGATGCCCGGCTTCATGGCTGTATTCCCTGGCTGGCGCCCCCGATCCCGACCGGTGGCACAAGGCGCGGGCCATAGCCGCTGGGGGGCACGGGCGCAAGGGTAAACGTTGGTTGGGTAGGGTGAACGGTTACGGCCGGCACCGTCCCCAAGCCCGTCATCCCCGCGCTTGTCGCGGGGACCAGTCGCGGCAGGGTGCTGGTGATGGTCCCCGCGACAAGCGCGGGGATGACGAAATAGGGATGCCTATCCACCACCGAAAATTGAGGCCCGCCCGGGACGAAAACGGACCCGGGCCGCCCCCTACATCCCCTCCCGCACCACCGGATTGCTCAGCGTCCCGATGCCGGTGATCTCCACCTCGATCGTGTCGCCATGCTTCATGTTCAGGGTCGCGCCCTCGGTCCCCATCCACACCATGTCGCCGGGATACAGCGTCAGGCAGGATGTCATGGCGACCAGATAGTCCACCACGCCAAAGACCATGTGGTTGGTCGGGAACTGGATCAGCTCCTTGCCGTTCAGCCGGATCTTGGTGACCAGGTCGTCCAGCTTGATGTCGGTTTCGATCCACGGGCCCATCGGCTTGAACGTGTCGGTGTTCTTCGCGCGCCACAGGGTGCGGTCGATCTTCTGCCAGTCCCTCTCGCTCACGTCGTTGCCGATCGTGTAGCCCAGGACGGCGTCCAGAGCGTTCTCCCGCGTCAGGTTCTTGCACTTCTGGCCGATCACCACGACCAGTTCGCCCTCGTACTGCACCTTTTCGCCAGCGTCGGCGGGGATCACGATCTTCTCCCCATGCGCGACCAGGGCGTTGTTGGCGCGGTAGCCGATATCGGCCTGCGTGGGCAGGTTCACCGGCAGGCCCATCTTCTCGGCCGCTTCCTTGACGTGTTCGGCATAGTTCAGGCCGGCGGCATAGAAGGTCGGCGGCACCACCGGCACCAGCAGCTTCACGTCGGCCAGCTTCAGCCGGTCGGAGGTGCGTTCCCATGCCTCGAACGGAGAGCCGCGGACGGGGATGATCGTGTCGCCTTCCACGACGCCATAGGTCGGGGTTCCGTTGCGATCGAAGCGTGCCCAGCGCATGGTCGGTTAATCCTTCCGTTTCCTCGGTTTCCGCCGGATCGGGTGCCGGCAATTGGGGTCGCGGCAACCTTACACCGGCGTCGCGGGTTGGACCACCGCGCGCGTGTCGGCTACCCTGCGGTGAAGATGGGAGGACTTCCAAAATGCTGAAACGCGTTCTCGCGGCGGGCCTTGTTGCCTGCTCGCTCCTGACAACCCCGGCCATTGCGCAGGATGCTTATCCGACCAAGCCGATCCGCATGGTCATCGCCTTTGCCGTCGGAGGCTCCACCGACATCATCGCCCGCCTGCTGTCGGTGAAGATGACGGAAACGCTGGGCCAGCAGGTCATCGTCGACAACCGGCCTGGCGCCGGCGGCAATTTGGGCACCGACCTGGTCGCGAAGGCCCCGCCCGATGGCTATACGATCCTGCTCGGCTCCAGCTCCGCCTTCGCGTTCAACCCGGGCCTGTACAAGAAGATGCCCTTCGATCCGCTCAAGGACTTCGCCCCGATCGGGCAGGCGGGCGTCACCGGCTATGCCTTCGTGGTGAACAAGTCGGTGCCGGCGACCGACCTGAAAAGCCTGATCGCCCTGCTGAAGGCCGAACCGGGCAAGCACACCTACGGCACGCCCGGCATCGGCGCGGTGCCGCATATCTGCACCGAGCAACTCAAGACCATGACCGGCGTCGATATCGTCCACGTGCCCTATCGCGGCGCCGGCCCGATGATGATCGATCTGGCCGCGGGGCAGATCACCATGGCGCTCGATGCCGTCCCGACCTCCATCCCGCAGATCCAGGCCGGAGCGATCAAGCTGATCGGCAACGGCTCCATGACCCGCGCCGCGGCGCTGCCCGACTCGCCGACGCTTGATGAGCAGGGGCTGAAGGGCTTCGACTGCTATGTCTGGTTCGGCATGTTCGCCCCGGCCAAGACGCCGCCGGCGATCGTGCAGAAGCTCAACGCGTCGCTCAACGCCGCGCTGGCCGATCCGACCATCGCGTCCCGCCTGAAGGGCATGAGCGTGGAGATGCTGCCGCATACGACCCCGGACAGTTTTGCCGCCTATGTGAAGGCCGAACACGACAAGTGGCTGCCGCTGGTGAAGGCCTCCGGCGCGCAACTCGACTGAAAAACATCCGCGTGGGGACCTGGATCGCCGTCATTTGATCCAGGTCAACGCGCGGTTTTCGGTTCCGCCCATAGCCTGCGCTTCATAGGCGCCGCCGCGGAACACAGGACACCCATCGCGATCCGGTTGCCTTTGACCGCTTCTCCGTTTGAGAGGCGGGGGGCCGAACACGCCCCCCAGCAGCACCAAAGGAAACGAATCCATGAAAGTCGGCGTCGCGCTCAATATGTTGTCCCAGGCAGGCCGCCCGGATGTCGCGGTTGTGTCGGAGCATATGGCCCTGGGTGACCTGGCCGAACCGCTGGGCTTCGACTCGCTGTTCGCGCTGGAACATCACTTCACCGGCTACGCGATGTCGCCGTCGCCGACCCAGTTGCTGGCCTACTACGCCGGTCGCACCAGTCGGATCACGCTGGGCACGGCGGTGATCGTGCTGCCCTGGCATGATCCGATCCGGGTGGCCGAGGAAATTGCCCTGCTCGACATCATGTGTGGCGGGCGCTGCCTGTTCGGCTTCGGCCGCGGCGCCGCCAGCGTCGAATACGAAGGTTTCCGCATCGACCAGGGCGAGGCTCGGCCGCGCTTCATCGAATCCGCGCAGATCATCAAGATGGCGTTGTCGCAGGAAAACTTCGAGTTCAAGGGCGAGCACTTCCAGATCCCCCGCACCTCGATCCGCCCGCGCCCGATTTCGCACCCTGAGCGGCGCTTCTACGGCACGGCGGTCAGCCCGGAATCGGTTGACGTGATGGCGCGTCTTGGGTTCTCCATGCTGGTGATCATGCAGAACGAATGGCCGAAGGCGGCGGCGGATGTGCATCGCTTCAACGCGGTGGCGGCGGCCGAGGGCTTCACGCCGCGTCCGCCGATGGTGCTGACGAATGTTTCGGTGGCTGAAAGCAGGGCCGAGGCGGAGGAGCGGGCGATCGAGTATCTGGGTCGGAAGTGGGATTCGATTGATAACCACTACCATTTCTCGGACGGGCACCTGAACAACGTGAAGGGCTATGAGTCCTACGACAAGGTCGGCGTGACTTATGCCAAGATGAAGGACCCGGTGCGGCGCGCGAAGGCGACGGACTTCTATGTCAGCATCCAGTTGGTCGGCACGCCGGATGACTGCATCCAGAAGCTGGAGGAGTTGCAGGCCCTGACGGGTCTCGATCACCTGATCACCGAGTTTTCGTTCGGCGGCATGCCGCATCATGAATCCGAAACGAACATGCGGATGTTCGCCGATACGGTGATGCCGGTGCTGCAACACGATGCCCGGTTCGCGAAGCCGCCGGCGATCCTGCGGGCAGCGCAGAACCTGCAGGAGGAGAACGTCTTCGCGCCGGCCTGATTGCGGTTGGGGGTTGCCCAGGCGGGCGACCATGGGGGGCCGCCATGGGGTTTGCCCAGGGCAACCGCCCTTGACCCGGGGACGGCGCCTCCCCGTCGTGGCCGGGCTCGACCCGGCCATCGCCAGGGACTCGGCTGGTCGTGTTTGCGTATGATCTCAACCGCCTGCGTGCCTGGCGATGGGCGGGTTAGGCCCGCCCATGGCGGATGGCGGCAAGTGCCGTTGCCCCGGGTCTGCCCCAGGGTCTGCCATGGGGTCTGCCATGGGGGTCTGGACGGAGGCTTGGCCGACCGTCCAGACTGCCGGGCATGAGCATCATCATGCATGATCTGGCGGGGGCTGACCCGGAACTCCGGTTCAGCCCCTATTGCTGGCGCACCCGCTTTGCCCTGGCCCACAAGGGCATGCCGGTGGAAACGATCCCCTGGCGGTTCACCGACAAGCCCGAGATCGCGTTCTCGGGCCAGGATCGCGTGCCCGTCATCAAGGACGGGGACCGCGTCGTCTCCGACAGTTGGGCCATCGCGGAATATCTGGAGGACCAGTGCCCCATGCCCAGCCTGTTTGGTGGCGCGGGGGGACGGGCGCATGCGCGGTTCATCAACGCCTGGGCGGATTCCGTGCTGCTCGGCGCGATCGCGCCGTTCATCATCCGCGACCTGTTCGACGTGATCGCCGAGAAGGACCGCGCCTATTTCCGCCAGAGTCGGGAGGCGCGGTTCCGCCGTACCTTGGAGGAGGTCCAGGAAGGGCGGGAGGCGCGATTGCCCGCGTTCCGGGAGATCCTGACTCCGGTGCGCCTGACCCTGCGGCGGCAGGAATGGCTGGGCGGGGCGGCGCCGAGCTATGCGGATTTCATTCTGGGCGGGACCCTGATGTGGCCGCGCTGTGCCAGCCGGTTCGCCCTGCTGGCCGCCGATGACCCGGTGACGGCGTGGATGGAACGGTTGCTCGACCTGTATGGCGGCCTGGGGCGGAACGCCCGCACCGCATAGGGCAGGGCTGGCGTTGCGCGGCGCGGTCGTTCCGGGTACGTGGCCTGCCTGAAACATGGATCGAGAGGAGACACGTCATGGCACTCCCCACCACGCCTTCCTGGATCTCGGAATTCCGGGCCTTCATCATGCGCGGCAATGTGGTCGACCTCGCGGTCGGCATCATCATCGGCGCGGCGTTTACCGGGGTTGTCGGCAGCCTGGTCAAGGACGTGTTCAACCCTGTGCTGGGCATCCTGACCGGGGGGATCGACTTCTCGAACGTGTTCGTGGCGCTGAACGGGCAGAGCTACCCGACGTTGGAGGAAGCGAAGAAGGCCGGCGCGCCGACGGTCAATATCGGGTTGTTCCTGAACGCGATCATCCAGTTCGTGATCGTCAGCTTCGCGGTATTCTGGGTCGTGAAGGCCCTGACCCGGCTGAAGGCGCGGGAGGAGAAGGCCGCGCCGCCCCCCGCTCCGCCGAAGTCGGAAGTGCTGCTGACCGAGATCAGGGATTTGCTGAAGTCGAAGTCCTGACGCTGCGCCGGGTGGGAGGGGCGGCGGCTTCCTCCGCCCGTCCTGGCCGACCTGAACCCGGCCTTGCGTGGCGCGCCCGGGGTCACCGACCCCCCCCCTGAAATCCATCCCGCGTTAACCGCCGGTTAAGCCCTTCCGCGTTACGCTGCGTCCTTGCCTCGGATGGCCCGGGGCGTGGATCGATGCGGGAGGCCCGGATGGTCCTGTCGATACGCGGCGTGGGGACACGCCTCGCGGCGGCGCTGGATGGCGCGATGTGGGCGGGGTTGCGGCTGGCGGCGGCATTGCGGCCGCGGGCGCCGTGGCTCGCGCAGGTGGTGCGGCGGTCGGTGCTGCTGGTGTGGTGGACGCTGACCGGGCAGCTTCGGGTGCAGTATCACGCCTGGCGCCGGGCGGGGCGGATGCGGGCGGTGGCGCCCCCGCCGCCGGCCTTTACGCTGGTGCGGGCGGTTGAGGCCGAACGGATCGTCGTGCCGGGGTCGGACCGCCCGGTCGTGTCCGTCATCATCCCGACCTATGGGCAGGTGGATTTCACGCTGCGCTGCCTGACCTCGATCGCCGAACACGCGCCGGCGACGCCGATCGAGGTGATCGTCCTCGATGACGCCTGGCCTGGGCCGGAGACCGCCGCGTTGGCCCGGGTGCGCGGGATCCACTTGGTTCGCAACGAATCCAACCTGGGCTTCATCGGCACCTGCAACGCCGCCGCGAAGATCGCGCGGGGCGAGTTCCTGCTGTTCCTCAACAACGACACGCAGGTGCTGGCGGACTGGCTGGAACCCCTGGTGACGCTGTTCCGCGCCCGTCCCGATGCCGGCGCGGTGGGATCGAAGCTGCTGTATCCCGACGGGCGGTTGCAGGAGGCCGGGGGCATCATCTGGCGCGATGGGTCCGGATGGAACCTTGGCCGCCTGGGTGATCCCGCTGCGCCCGTCTACAACTATGTGCGGGAGGTCGATTACTGTTCCGGTGCCGCCCTGATGGTGGCGCGGGCGGTGTTCCTCGGCCTGGATGGGTTCGATCCGCGCTACGCGCCGGCGTATTTCGAGGACGCGGACCTGTCCTTCCGCCTGCGCGCGCTGGGGCTGCGGACGTATTACCAGCCTCGGTCGCGGGTGGTGCATCATGAGGGGGTCTCGCATGGCACCGACCTGGCGGTCGGGGTGAAGTCCGCCCAGGTCCGCAACCGCGCGACCTTCGTGGCCGCCTGGCATGAGGTGCTGGCGCGGGATCATTTCGCCAACGGCACGCAGGTGCTGCGGGCGCGGGACCGGGCCGCGCACCGGCCGGTCGTGCTGGTGGTGGATCATTACGTGCCCCAGCCCGATCGCGACGCCGGATCGCGCACCATGATCGCGTTCCTCCGCGCCTTGCTGGGTGCGGGGATGGTGGTGAAGTTCTGGCCTCATAACCTCTGTCACGTGCCGGTCCATACCGAGGCCTTGCAGGACATGGGCGTGGAAGTGTTCCACGGCCCCGACCACCCGAGCCTGTCGGCCTGGTTGCGAGAGAATGGGGCGGCGCTGGACCATGTGCTGCTCAGCCGGCCGGATGTCGCCGAGGACTGCCTGCCGGTGCTGCGCGCCCATACCAAGGCTCGGATCAGCTATTACGGCCACGACCTGCATTTCCGCCGCATGCACCAGCAAGGGGAGCATCTGCGCGACGAGGCGATCCTGCGCGCCGCCGACCGGATGGAGGAGCGCGAGCGGGACATCTGGCGGCAGGTCGATGCGGTGCTGTATCCGTCCAAGGAGGAAGCGCGGGTTGTTCGCCTGATGACGCCGGCGGCGAATGCGCGGGCGGTGCTGCCCTATGGCTTCGACCGGTTTGTCGCCAACCGTCCGCCGCCGACGGGCAAGACGATCCTGTTCGTGGCCGGATTCGCGCATCCGCCGAATGAGGAGGCGGCGTGCTGGTTCGTGGCCTCGATCCTGCCCTTGGTGCTGGCACGAAACCCCGCTGCCCGCCTCGCCATTGTCGGGTCGAACCCGACGCCTCGGGTGCGGGCGCTGGCGGGGCCGGCGGTGTCGGTGCATGCGGATGTGTCGGACGCCGAACTGGCGGACTGGTATGCGCGCGCCCGGGTGGCGGCGGTGCCGCTGCTGTTCGGGGCGGGCGTCAAGCTGAAGGTGGTGGAGGCCATGGTCGCCGGCCTGCCGCTGGTGACGACTCCGATCGGCGCGCAGGGGTTGGAGGGGCTGGAGAGTGTCGCCGCGGTCAAGCGCGATGCCGCCGCCTTTGCCGCCAGCCTCGTGCATCTGCTGGCTGATGACCGCGGCTGGGCACATCAGGCGATGGTGCAGTCGGCCTATGCCGAGGCACGGTTTTCGACCCGTGCTTTGGCTGAGTCCCTGCTGGAGGCGATGGCGGCGCCGGCGAAGGCTCCGGTTGAGGCGCCGGCCGGTTAGCATCCGAGGCCTGAAAACAGAGCAATCGGGCGAATGGTCAAGGCTGGGCGGCGTTGCCCCCCGTCATCCCCGGGCTTGTCCCGGGGACCGGTCGCGGCACAGGTGCTGGGGATGGTCCTCGGCACAGGGCCGAGGATGGCGGTTGGGAGGTGGCGGACGTGACCCGTTCCCTCGGGTTCGACCAGATCGGCATGTGGGCCAATCGCTGCACAAGTGCTGGGGATGGTCCTCGGCACAGGGCCGAGGATGACGGTTGGGAGGTGGCGGAAGTGACCCGTTCCCCTCGGGTTCGACCGGACGGACTTTGGATGCGGCTCGCTCAGTACCCCATCAGCGCCGCATACCGGTCGCGATGGAAGGGCGCGGCGCCGAAGGTGGCCTGGGCGACGCGGGCGCGCTTCATGAAGAAGCCGATCTCGTGTTCGTCCGTCATGCCGATGCCGCCATGCATCTGCACGCCCTCGTTCCCGCACAGGTACAACGTGTCGCTGGCCTTGGCCTTGGCCAGGCTGCATAGGGCGGCCGCGTCGTTCGCGCGTTCATCCAGCGCTGAACAGGCGGCCATGACGGCGGAGCGGGTGATCTCCACCTCACAGAATATCTGCGCGGCGCGGTGCTTCAGGGCCTGGAATGATCCGATGGCGACGCCGAACTGCTTGCGGTCCTTCAGATATTGCACCGTCCGCTCGAAGGCTTCGGAGGCCGATCCCAGCATCTCGGCCGCCAGGCAGGCGCGGGCGCGGTCCAGCACCGGTTCCAGCACGTCGGAGCGTCGGTCGAGTCCGCCGAGAACCGCGTCGGCGCCGACCTGGACATTGTCAAACGACACGCGGGCGGCGTTGCGGCTGTCCAGCATGGTCGTGCGGGTGCGGGTGACGCCGGCGGCATCGGCCGGCACTAGGAACAGCGTGATCCCGTCGCGGTGATCCCGCCCGCCGGAGGTCCGGGCGACCACGATCAGCACATCGGCGACATGCCCATCTAGCACGAACGTCTTGGTCCCGTTTAGGCGGTAGCCGCCGCCGGATGGTGTCGCGGTCGTGGCGATCCGGGTGGGCGCATGATGGGCCGCTTCCTCCAGCGCCAGCGCGAAGATGCGGTCCCCCGCGATCAGCGGCGGGAGGTGTTCATCCTGCTGGTCGGGTGATCCGGCGGTATCCAGCAGGCTGGCGCCGAGCAGCGCGGTGGAGAGCAGGGGCGTGGCGGACAGGGTGCGGCCGGCGGCCTCCATCACCTGTGCCAGGCCGGTGACGCCGAAGCCGGTGCCACCGTGATCCTCCGACACCAGGAACCCGGTCCAGCCGAGTTCGGCGATCATCGCCCACAGCGAGCGGGAAAAGCCGACGGGATCATTGTCGTCACGCAATTTGCGCAAGGCGGTGACGGGGCTGCGTTCCTGGAAGAAGGCCAGCGCGGTGTCGCGCACCATCTGCGCTTCGGAGGAAAGGACGAGGGGCATGGACAGGGTCCTGGCGAGAGGGCGTGGGTCGGACGGAAACGGCCGGGATCAGTCCGGCAGGGCCAGGACGCGCTTGGCGATGATGTTGAGCTGAACTTCAGACGTTCCGCCCTCGATCGTGTTGGCCTTGGAGCGTAGCCATTCCCGGGTGATGCGGACCTCGTCATCGGTGAAGCCGTCGCCTTCCCAGCCCAGGGCCTGGAAGCCCTCGGCCTCGATCATCATTTCGTACCGCGTCTTGTTCAGTTCGGTGGCGTAGTATTTGAACATCGCCGACATCGGGCCGGGAGGGGCGCCGGCCTCGGCTTCCTCGGCCGCGCGACGGCGCGTGAGCTGGAAGGCGGCGTTGTCCATGGAATACCTGGCGATGCGGTCGCGCAGGCCGGGATCGGCGATGCGGCCGTTTTCCTCTCCGGCATATTGTTTCGCCAGCATCTCGGCCGTGATCTCGAACTTGGCCGCGTTGCGGGCGCCGATGCCGCCGATGCCCTTGCGTTCGTGTTCCAGCAGGCGCTTGGCGATGGTCCAGCNNGAAGCCGAGCAGCGCCTTGGCGATGGTCCAGCCCTTGTTGAGTTCGCCGACCAGGTGGCCTTTGGGGACCTGCACGTTCTCGAAGAAGGTCTCGCAGAAGACGGACTTGCCGCTGATCAGGCGGATCGGGCGGGGGCGGACGCCGGGATCGTCCATGTCGATCAGCAGGAAGCTGATGCCGTCATGCTTTTTCACCGTCGGGTCTGTGCGGACCAGGCAGAAGATCCAGTCGGACAGATGCGCGTTTGACGTCCAGATCTTGTGGCCGTTGACCAGGAAGTGCTCGCCTTGCAGCACCGCGCGGGTGGCGAGGCTCGCGAGGTCGGAGCCCGCGCCGGGTTCGCTGTAGCCCTGGCACCAGCGGATTTCGCCGGTCACGATCTTGGGGATATGGGTCTGGCGCTGTTCCTCGGTGCCGTATTCCAAAAGGACGGGGCCGAGCATGGAGAGGCCCATGCCGCGGAGGGGGACGCGGCAGCCGAGGTCCTGCATTTCTTCTTCGAGGATGATCGCCTCGTCCTTCGACAGGCCGCCGCCGCCGTATTTCTTGGGCCAGGCGGGGGCGGTCCAGCCCTTGGCGGCCATGCGGTCGAGCCAGATTTTCTGTTCCGGGCGGACGTAGTCCGCGCGCTTGCCGCCGGCGACCTGTTCTTCCTCGGGCATGCGGGTCCGCATGACGGGAGGGCAGTTGGCTTCGAGCCATGCGCGGGTTTCCGCGCGGAAGGTGGCGAGGTCGGTCATGGGCGTTGTTTCCCCCGGGACGATGTTGGCCGGAGGGTGGGGGAAGGCGGGGAGGGGGGTCAAGAGGGTTGTTGGGTTGGCATTTTGATGTATATTGATGATGGTGATATCACCATGGAGCGTTATCATGCCCGTCCAGATCGCCAATCCCGTCGTCGTAGCAAAGATCGAGGCGCTCGCCGCCCGCTCGGGCCTGACTAAAACCGCGGCGGTGGAACGAGCCGTGGATGCCATGCTGGCGGGCCGGCCGACTGATGACCGGGCATCTCTGCGCGCGCGGATGACAGCGATCCTGGCACAGCTTGACCGCATTCCGGACCTGCCGGACGCGGCGGACCCGCTGGAGTGGGACGAGATCGGGTTGCCCCGGTGATTGTCGCCGATACCTCGGCTTTGATCGCGATCGCCTTTGGGGAGGTAGAACGAGCGCGGTTCCTTGAGGTCCTTCTGGAGGAAGACGCGGTCCTGATCAGCAGTGTATCGGTGCTTGAGGCCCGGATGGTCGCGCAGGGGCGCCGCGGCTCGCGGGCGCTGGCGCTGATGGATGACCTGCTGGGGTTGCCTGTGTTCGTTGTCACTCCGCCCGGACCGGCCGAGATGGAAACAGCATTTCGTGCTTTCCTGGTCTACGGGAAGGGAAGCGGTCACGCGGCGGCGCTGAATTTCGGTGACCTGTTCGCCTATGCGCTGGCCAAGGTTCGGGGCGTGCCGTTGCTGTTCAAGGGCGATGATTTCGCTGAGACGGACATTGTGCCGGCGGTGTAGACCAAGCCGGTAACGGGCCCAGGCGGGTCCGAGAGCGCCTGGGCCGTTTCCTCTACCGCTTGCGCCGGCTCGCGGCCAGGATCGGGCCGATGGCGAAGCCCAGGATGCCGAAGCATCCGACGATGCCGCCAAGCTGGGCCAGCGGCCGCACCCAGCCATCCTTGGCGGACAGGGTGGCGATGCCGTGGAAATCTACGGCGACCAGGCCGCCCACGAAAATCATTCCGCCGATGATCGCGGCCAGTCCGCCGGACACCGCGGCCATCATCGTCTCGATCTGTTCGGCTTTTTCTTTGGAACGTTGGGACATGGAAGTGTCTCCCGTCTGGGGATCAGGGAACGCGGGCGGGCTGTCCCTCGGCCGTGGGGCCAAGGGCATGCCGCCCGGGATCGGGCGCGCGGGCGTTCGGCAGGCCGCCGGCGCGGAGAGGTCAGACGGGGAAGGGGGGCGCTCGTGGTTGCTGCGGCGAGGCGCGTGGTGGCAGGGCCGGCAGGCCCGCGGGCAGGTGCGGGCGGTCGAGAGCGGTGTAGCGGACCAGGGCAGCGATGCCGGGGGCGGTGGGAGGCTCGATCGCGGCGATCGCGCAGCAGGAGGGGCAGACGGAGGAAGGGGCCCGATCAGCCTGCTGGTCCGACGTCTGGTCGGACGCGACGCGCACCGTCTCGCCGTTCGGGCCACAGATCGGGATGCCCTCAAGCCCGGTCCAGGCCGAACGCAGGCAATGCGCGTGCAGGCCGCCCCATTGCGCCAGGAGCAGCACGGCAAGGCACAGCCGGATCAGGGCCTGCCGCGAGGGCTTCGGACGCGCCTCGTTCAAGACACACCTGGATGGATTGACCGCCATGCAGATTAGCGATGGTGACGATCGTGTATAGAGCCGTGGCGGCGGCTCAGTCTTCCATCGATCCCCAGCCGAGGACCCGGTCGATGCGCATGGCGATCACCGGCAGGTCCTCGATCGCCATGGACCGGTATTGCGGATACTTCGCCCGCAGCAGCGTCTGGGCCTGGACGTGTTCGGCTCCGCCTGCCAGGATTTCGGCCTTGCCGCGCAGCATGACCCAGGCGAGGCGGCTCCAATCCTCATCCCAGCGGTCCACCGTGACGGCGACGGCCGGGTTCTCCTGGATATTGCGGAGCCGCTTCAGGGGGATATCGGTCCGCTTCGGCTTCTCATCGACGGTGATATACAGCGACATCCCCTCCACCACGAAGCACACCGGGACCAGATGCGGCGCCCCGCGCGCATCCGCCGTGGCTAGGCGGGCGACACGGGCGCGTCCGATGAAATCCCGTTGCGGTTCAGTCAGCATCGCGGGAATATACCCTAAACAAGCTCCATCAGGGAAACGCCGCCATGGCCGATACCGTCGAACTGCTGACCACCCCCCCGCAGATCCTGGGGCCGTTCTACCCGTTCATGCACAAGCCGACGGA
Organism: Acetobacteraceae bacterium UBA6159; assembly: GCA_002422345.1. Lineage (GTDB taxonomy): Bacteria > Pseudomonadota > Alphaproteobacteria > Acetobacterales > Acetobacteraceae > Rhodopila. The sequence continues at coordinate 7,276 of DIUL01000196.1, read as the reverse complement.
TTCGGGCGACCTGACGGGCGGCGGCAAGGCGCAGGGCACGGTGCTGTACCTCTCCGGTCGGGTGGTGAACAAAAAGGGGGAGCCCGTGGCGGGCGCGCGGGTCGAGATCTGGCAGGCGAACTGCCATGGCCGCTACGACCATCCGAACGATGACACGAACCAGCCGCTCGATCCCAACTTCAACGGATTCGCGGTCACGGTCACCGGAGCGGATGGGCGCTATGCGTTCAAGACGGTGCGGCCCAAGGCTTATCAGGTGACGCCCGATCGCTGGCGGCCGGCGCATATCCATTTCAACGTCATCGGCAAGACCGAGCAGTTGGTCACCCAGATGTATTTCGTGAATGAGCAATACAACGCCACGGATTCCTGGCTGAACAGCGCCGCCCGCAAGGACGCGCTGATCACCGACCCGAAGCCGATCGCCGGGAAGGAACCTGGCGCTCTGGCGGTAGAATTCGACGTTGTCCTGATGAAGGGCTGACGCGGGCCTGGTTGTCGCGGCTGTCCGCAATCCGGATTGTGGCAGTCGGGCAATCTTGTATAATGGCGGGGCGCGAGAGTGGCGGAACGGTAGACGCAGTCGGCTCAAAATCGACCGCCTTCGGGCATGGGGGTTCGAATCCCCCCTCTCGCACCAAACCTTAAGTCAGGCCTTCGGCCAAGCGCTCCAGCCCATCCCGATCCAGAATGACCACATCGCCGGCCGAGGGGATTTCGATCAGTCCCTCATGCCGCAGCCGGGTCAGAGTCCGGCTCACGGTCTCGATCGTCAGGCCCAGATAATCGGCGATATCGCCGCGAGTCATCGGCAGGGCGAATTGCCGGCGCGGCAGGTGGCAGCCCGCGTTGTGCCGGCTTTCCGCGATCAGGAAGGACGCCAGCCGCTCCCGCGCGGTCTTCCGGCCCAGCAGCAGCATCTGCTCCTGCGCCGCGACCAGTTCCGATGACGTCACTTCCAGCAGTTTCTGTTCCATCGCCGGGAAGTCATCAAGCAGCGCGCGCAGCCGCGGGCGGGAGAAGCGGCAGTAATGCACATGGTCGATCGCTTCGGCGCTGAAGGTGAACGTGCTGGACACCGCGAGCCCGATGAAGTGCCCGACGCCCGCGAAGCCCATGATCTGCCGGCGGCCATCCGGCAGCAGCTTGAACAGCCTCGCGGTTCCGGCGGTGATGTTGAAGAAGGCGTCGGCCTTGGCACCTTCCTCGACGAAACAGGTTCCCGGCTGCGCGATCCCCGTCGTCGAGGCGGCCGCCAGGCGCGCCATGTCCACGGCGGGCACGGCGTTGCAGACACTGTGGGGACGGGCGTCGCAATGCGCGCAGGCACCCAGGTGGCGATGGTCCGGCACCATGACCGGAGCAGCCATGACCGGAGTAGCCAGCCGTGCGTTCGTCGTCATCTCGTTTTCACCTGTCTGAACCCGCTCCAGGCCCGTCGTTTCTGGCACGAGCCCCTGTCTGGATACGCCTCGGTTTGATCCAGATCAACGCCAACCGGGGCGGGATATGGGGGGCGCGTTTCCGCTGGGGCGGTTCGTGTTCTATCCTGTCATCCGAACAAGACCATTGCATGAGGCGTCCCCATGAGCACTCCGTTGGCGGGCATCACCGTCCTGGATTTCGGCCAGATCTTCCAAGGCCCCTATGCCACGTTCCTGATGGCGAAGGCCGGCGCGAACGTGATCAAGATCGAGCCGCCGACCGGCGAACCGTTGCGCCGGCGCGCGCTGGCGGTCGGGAATGAGACGACGCTGCCGATGGCGATGCTGAACGCGAACAAGCGGGCGGTGACGCTGAACCTCAAGTCCCCGCGCGGGAAGGACCTGCTGAAGCAGATGGTCGGGCGGGCGGATGTGCTGCTGGAGAATTTCTCTCCCGGCACGCTGGACGGGCTGGGCGTCGGCTATGACGTGCTGAAGGACATCAACCCGCGGCTGATCTATGCGACGGGGACCGGATTCGGCATTTCGGGGCCGGACCGGGACAACCTGGCGATGGATTTCACCATCCAGGCGGTGTCCGGCATCATGAGCGTGACGGGTCAGCCGGACGGACCGCCGACCAAGGCGGGGCCGACGCTGGTCGACTACATGGGCGGCATCCATCTTTACGGAGCGGTCATGACCGCGCTGTTCCACCGGGTCGCGACCGGGCAGGGGCAGTTGGTCGAGGTGGCGATGCAGGAGACGGTGTACTGCTCACTCGCCGCGTCGTATGACTATGCCTACAAGACCGGGAAGGTGCCGCCGCGGGCGGGGAACCGGCAGGCGGGGCTGTCATCCGCCCCCTATAACGCCTTTGTCACGACGGACGGATTTGTGGCGATCCATGTGGTGACCGAGGAGCATTGGCTGAACCTGCTGCGCGCCATGGGGCGGGAGGAGTTGCGTGACGATCCGCGTTTCAAGACCCATGCGGCCCGGGCGGCACACATGGAGGAGACGGAGGCTGTCGTCACCGCCTGGACCCGGACGATGGCCAAGGACGCAGTGGTCGCCGCCTGCAAGGCCGGGCGTATCCCGGCGGCTCCGGTGCGGAATGCGCTGGAGGTGATGGAGGACCGGCACATGCATGCGCGTGGGATGCTGGAGCGGATCGACCATCCGTCCCTGGGGCCGGTCGTGCTGCCGACGACGCCGCTGCGCCTGCATGGGGCGGATCGGGTGGAGTCGATCCCGAGCCCGAAGCTGGGAGAACACAACATGGAAATCTATGGGGAGTGGCTGGGGCTGGGGGAGGCCGGCGTGGCTGACCTGAAGGCCGCTGGGGCGATCTGAGAGGAGAACTGGACGGTTCTGCTCCCCCTCCCCTTGAGGGAGGGGGCCGGGGGGAGGGGGCTCGCGGCAACGACCCATCCCTCCGTGGCACCCGGAGCGAGCATCCCGGAGTTCGGGTCGAGGTCCGTGCCGCTCTACCCCTCCCCCCAACCTTGGTCCACTTCGCGGCCCAAGCCCTCAAGAGGAGGGGGAGAAGAGTTCGGGCTGCGACTACCCGAACGTGTCCAACAAATCATCCACCTGCCCGGGCGTCAGCAGCCTCGGGGCGGAACCGCGCAGCATGAGGAACAGCTTGGCGGCTTCCTCCAGTTCCTCGGCCGCGTAGACCGCGTCGGTCAGGGTCTTCCCCGACACCACCGGCCCGTGATTGGCCAACAGCACCGCCCGCGCGCCCAGCGCGGCCGCATGGATCGCCGGTTCCATCGCCGCATCGCCCGGCCGGTAATATTCCACGATCGGCATCGACCGCCCCACCCGCATCACGAAATACGGCGTCAGCGGCGGGATCGGGTTGTTGGGATCGACATCCGGCAGGCACCCCACCGCCGTCGCATGGGTCGAGTGCAGATGCACCACCGCCCCCGCGTCAGGCCTCGCGCGGTACACCGCGCGGTGCATGAAGACCTCCTTGGAGGGCTTGTCGCCGCCGATATGTTTATAGTCCGCGTCCAGCCGGGAAATCCGCTTCGCCTCCAGCCGCCCCAGGCTGGAGTTGGTGGGCGTGATCAGGAACCCGTCGTCCAGCCGGACGCTGATGTTCCCGGCGCTGCCGACCGAGAAGCCGCGGGCGAACAGGCTGGCGGCGAGTTCCACCAGCAACTGGCGGGCTTCGGCTTCGGACATGGTCAGCCCTCCAGCACCGTGAAGGATTTGGTGAAGAAGTCCATCGCGCCGAAATTGCCGGATTTCAGCGCCATGTGCAGGCCGGGACCGCTGCCCTCGGCATAGGTCCAGGGCACGCCGGGATCGATCTCCGGCCCGATGCGCAGGCTGCGGACCCCCAGGCGCGAGACGACGGCGCCTGAGGTCTCCCCGCCCGCCACCACCATCCGGCGGACGCCGCGCGCGACCAGGCCCTCGGCCACACGGGCGAGCGTTTCCTCAACCAATGTGCCGGCGGCGTCACGTCCGTACTTCGCCTGGATGGCCGCAACCCGGTCGGGCGGGGCGGAGGCAGCGATCACCACCGGCTTGTCTCCCAGCTTGTCGGCGGCCCAGGCCAGGGCGGCGTCGGCCAGCGCGCCGGCATCGGGGGACGCGAGCGGATCGATCTCAAACACTCGCAGGTGCAACCGCGCCGCCCCAAGCTGGGACAGCGTGGCGCGGGAGCAGGAGCCGGAGAGGACCGCGGCAGGCCCCGTGGCCGCCGGCAGCGTCGCCGGATTGCCCTGATCAGCCAGCAGACCGGCGCGCCGGAAATTCCCCGGCAGGCCCATGGCGATGCCCGAGCCGCCGGTGATCAGCGCATGGCCCTCGGCCGCTTCGCCGATCGCGACCAGATGCGCGTCGGTGATCGCGTCGACGATGGCATAGCGGCGACCCTGCTCTTTCAACCCCGTCATCGCCTTGCGGATCGCGTTGGAGCCCTGGTCGACAACGGTGAAGGGGACCAGGCCCACCGTGCCCTCGGTCTGGCGCGACAGGACGCGGACCAGGTTGGCATCCTTCATCGGGGTCAGCGGATGGTTCTCCATCCCGCTTTCGTTCAGCAGCATTCCGCCGACGAACAGGTGCCCCTGGTAGACGGTGCGGGCGTTGGTCGGGAAGGCCGGGCAGGCCAACGCAAAGCCGGAGCCCAGCGCGTTGACCAAGGCATCCGCCACGGGGCCGATATTGCCCTGCTCGGTGCTGTCGAAGGTCGAGCAATACTTGAAGAAATACTGCTTGCATCCAGCCTTGCGCAGCCAGTCCAGCGCGGCCAGGCTTTCCCCCACCGCCTGGCGCACCGGAGCGGTGCGCGATTTCAGCGCGACGACCACCGCATCGGCCTCCGGCACCGGATCGTTCGGACCTGGCACGCCGATCAGTTGCACGGTCCGCATGCCGCCGCGCACCAGCATAGAGCACAGGTCCGTGGCCCCGGTGAAATCGTCGGCGATGGCGCCCAGCAGCATGCTGCCCCCCAAGATGTTACGCGATGACCGAGGCGAACAGGGCCGCCTGGGTGTCCCATGATGGGAGGTTGCGGCCGGCCAGATACGCGCCCTCGGCCATTTCGGCGCGGAGTTCGGCGCTGAAGATCAGCCGGCGCAGCGACTTCGACACCTGATCCAGGTCGCCCCGCGCGCAGACCACGCCCGAGTCGATGTCGACCAGGGAACCGACCGCGCCGCCATCCGTCACCGAGACGGGAATGCCGCGCTTCAACGCCTCGGCCACCGCCATGCCATAGCCCTCGAAATAGGTGGCCAGGGCAAACAGGTCGGTGCGCTGCCATTCGGCTTCCAGCGCCGCGTCGGTCAGTTCACCGGCAAAGGTGACCCGCTGCGCGATGCCGAGGGACTCGGCCTGCGCCGCCAGCCCGTTCGCGCAGACTGGATCGCGGTCGGGTGATCCCACGATCGTCAGATGCCAGTCGAGGTCGAACAGGCGCGCCAGGGCCCGCATCAGCAGGTCATGGCCCTTGCGCGGCACCAGCGTGCCGACCGACAGAACACGGCAGGTCGGGCCACCCGAGCCAGGCGCCCGCGATGCTTCATCCGTGCCCGGCGTGACGACATGCACCCGCTCCGGATCGACGGCGAAGGCCTTGCCCAGGGCCTCGGCGGTCGCGTCACTGGTCACGATCAGGCGTGCCATGCGGGAAAACAGGCGTTGCTCCAGCGCGTGCAACGCCTCCCGCGCCGTGTCCTCCAGCCCGGTTTCGAGCGCTGTTGGGTGGTGGACCAGGGCAAAGGCGGAGCGCGCGGCCAAGGCGTCGTCCAGCCCCTGGAAGGCCGGCAAGGCCAGACCGTCGATGACCGGGCGGGTGCCAGGCGGCAGACGGTCCCAGGCGGCACAGGCCGCATCGCGGGTGGTGGAGTCGGTGAGGGGGAAGACGCCCGGGAGGGCAATCACGGCGACATCATGCCCGAGGGCGCGCAGGCCGGCGACGATGCGCCGGTCATAGGCATAACCGCCGGAAACAGTGTCAAACGGGGCAGGAACGATCAACGAGACATGCATGGCGGGATATTACCCCGGATCGGTCTGAACTGGATACCGGGGAGCGTTGGGGCGCTGCCCCAAACCCCGCTCAGGGGCTCTGCCCCCGAGACCCCCGCCAAGGGCTGAGCCCTTGGAACCGGTACTTGGGGGGAATACGGGAGGGGCTGAGGTGCTGCTTGCAACATCTCCTCAGCCCCTCCCGTATTCCCCCCAACCAATGGTTTCCAAAGGGCTGTGCCCTTTGGCAGGGTCCAGGGACAGCGTCCCTGGTGGGGTCTGGGGCAAAGCCCCAGCGCTTCACGCCGCCAGCTTGTCCGCCCGGTGGTCCTTCACGTCCCTGAACGTCAGGCCCGGGGCCATTTCCTCGGCCCGCCGCATCATGAAGTTCGAACTGGCCAGGTAGACCGGATCATTGTCCACGTCGTCCGCGATCGAGGACCGGTTCTCCGTCACAAACCGTTCGATTGCCGCCTTGTCCGGTGCCGAAATCCAGCGCGCGAGGGAAAACGGCGGCGTGTCGAAGTCGATCCCGACCCCGTACTCGGCGGCGAGCCTGGCCTTCAGCACGTCGAGCTGAAGGGTGCCGACGACGCCGACCAGCGGGGGGGAGCCGTCGCGGGGGCGGAACAACTGCACGACGCCTTCCTCGGCCAGTTCGACCAGCGCCTGGCGCAGTTTCTTCGACTTCATCATGTCGTTCAGCCGCACGCGGCGGAGGATTTCCGGCGCGAAATAGGGCACGCCGATGAACTGGATGTCCTCCCCTTCCGTCAGCGTATCGCCGATGCGGAGCGTGCCGTGGTTGGGGATGCCGACGACGTCGCCGGCGAAGGCCTCATCGGCGATCTCGCGTTCCCGGGCAAAGAAGAACTGCGGCGCGTGCAGGGGGATCGATTTTCCGGTCCGCACCTGCTTCAGCCGCATCCCGCGGGTCAGCCGGCCCGAGCAGACGCGGGCGAAGGCGATGCGGTCGCGGTGGTTGGGATCCATGTTCGCCTGGATCTTGAACACCAGGGCGGTCAGGGCAGGTTCCGAGGCCTCGATTGGCCGTTTGTCGGCGGGTTGCGCGCGCGGGCGGGGGCCGTATTCCGCCAGGCCGTCGAGCAGGTCGCCGACGCCGATGTCCTTCATCGCGCTGCCGAAATAGACGGGCGTGAGGTGGCCGGCGTTGAAGCTTTCCAGGTCGAATTCCGGCAAAGCGGAGCGGATCAGGTCGACCTCATCCGCCACAGCCTGCATGCGCGGGTCGGATTGCGGCAGGTCGGTCAGCAGGTGCATCTCCCGCTTGCGCAGGTCATAGGTCCCGGCGAACTCCGACGCGCGCCCGATCGGCCAGGTGACCGGGGCGG
>DIUL01000209.1 GCA_002422345.1 Acetobacteraceae bacterium UBA6159 | reverse complement strand
TCCACACCGACACGCTGAACGAGTCCGGCTTTGTCGAGGACACGATCGCTGCCTTCAAGGGCCGCACCATCCACGCGTATCACACCGAAGGCGCGGGCGGCGGGCATGCCCCCGACATCATCAAGGTCGCCGGCCTGCCCTATGTCCTGCCGAGTTCAACCAACCCCACGCGTCCCTACACATCCAACACGCTGGATGAGCATCTCGACATGCTCATGGTCTGCCATCATCTCGACAGCAATATCCCCGAGGACGTGGCCTTCGCCGAAAGCCGCATCCGCCGTGAAACCATTGCGGCCGAGGACATCCTGCACGATATCGGTGCCATCTCCATGATGTCTTCCGACAGCCAGGCGATGGGCCGGATCGGCGAAGTGATCATCCGCACCTGGCAGACCGCCCACAAGATGAAGCAGCAGCGCGGCTCGCTGCCGGGCGACGGGCCAGGCAACGACAACGCGCGGGTGAAGCGCTACATCGCGAAATACACGATCAACCCCGCCATCGCGCAGGGTTTCGCGCATGAGGTCGGCTCGGTCGAGGTCGGCAAGTTCGCCGATCTGGTGCTTTGGACGCCGGCTTTCTTCGGCGTGAAGCCGGACATGATCATCAAGGGCGGGACCATTGCCGTCGCGGCGATGGGTGATCCCAACGCCTCGATCCCCACGCCGCAGCCGGTTCACTACCGCCCGATGTTCGGTGGTTTCGGGCGTGCCATGACGGAAAGCTGCCTGACATTTGTATCGGCAGCGTCGCTGGATGCCGATATCGGCAAGGCGTTTGGCCTGTCGCGCCGGCTGGTCGCGGTGCGGAACACCCGCGGCGGCATCGGCAAGGCCGCGATGGTGAACAACGACGCGACCCCGGTGATCGAGGTCGATTCCGAAACCTATGAGGTGCGGGCTGACGGCGTGCTGCTGACCTGTGAACCCGCCACGGTGCTGCCGATGGCCCAGCGCTACTTCCTGTTCTGATGCGCGCGCACCAGGTTCTTCCGGCCGGGTCCTGGGATGCGGCCGCCCAAATCGACAGCGTGCTGATCGACTTCGACCACCGGCATCGCCGGCGGATCGTACTGAAAACGGAACAGAACGCCGACCTGCTGATCGACCTGCCACAGGCCGTGCGCCTGCGAGACGGCGATGGCCTCGCGGTCGAAGGTGGCATCGTACGAGTCCGCGCTCGGCCGGAACCTCTGCTGGAAATCCACGCGCATGACGATGGGGAATTGGTCCGCATCGCCTGGCACCTCGGCAACCGTCATCTGCCCGTGCAGTTGCTCGGCGACCGCATCCGCATCCGCGCCGACCACGTGATAAAGGAGATGGTCGAGGGCCTGGGCGGTCATGTCGACGAGATCGACGCTCCCTTCGATCCCGAGTCCGGAGCCTATGCGGGCGGCGGCGGCGGCCATCATCACCATCACGACGACCATGACCACCACCACTAGAACGGCCGGTTTGTTGCGGCTGCAAGCGTGGCTGTCGCCGGCCTTTCCCACCGGCGGCTTTGCCTACTCGCACGGCCTGGAATGGGCGATTGAGTGCGGGGACGTCGCCAACGCACCGGCCTTGCAGGTGTGGCTGGATGACGTGCTGCGCCACGGCGCGGGGCGAACCGACGCCATCCTGCTGCGCCACGCCCATCGTGCCGCCGGGGACGTGTCCGCGTTACGGGACCTCGCGGAACTGGCGGCCGCAACCTCGCCAGGCCGCGAACGCCGCGATGAGTCGCTGAACCAGGGACGCGCCTTCGTGCTGGCGGGCGGTGCGTGGGGAACGGCGGTGATGCCCGACGACCCGGCCTACCCGATCGCGGTGGGGGCCCTGGCCGGCACGCACGGCATCGACGAAGACGCAACGACCGCAGCGTTCCTGCAAACCTTTGCCACCAACCTCATATCCGCCGCGGTGCGCCTGATCCCGCTCGGCCAGACCGCGGGCCTGCATGTCCTGGCGGCGCTGGAGCCTGTGATCCTGGACACCGCGGAGGCGACGCGCCACGCCACCTTGGATGACCTCGGCGGATGCGCGTTCCGTTCCGATCTGGCCGCGATGCGGCATGAAACCCAATACACAAGGCTGTTCCGATCATGACCCATTCCGCGAATGGACCATTGCGCGTCGGTGTCGGCGGCCCCGTTGGCTCCGGCAAGACCGCGCTGATGGACGCGCTGTGCAAGCAATTCCGGGACCGGTTCGACATCGCCGCCATCACCAACGACATCTATACAAAGGAAGATGCGGAGTTCCTGACACGCGCCGGCTCCCTGCCCGCCGAACGGATCATGGGCATCGAAACCGGCGGCTGCCCACACACCGCGATCCGGGAAGACGCGAGCATCAACCTGGCCGGCGTCGCCGAACTGCGGCGGCGCTTTCCCGCGCTGGATGTCATCCTGATCGAGTCCGGCGGCGACAATCTGGCGGCAACCTTCAGTCCGGAACTCGCGGATATCACAATCTACGTCATCGACGTTTCGGCGGGCGATAAGATCCCGCGCAAGGGCGGGCCGGGCATCACGCGCAGCGATCTGCTTGTGATCAACAAGATCGACCTCGCCCCCTTCGTCGGCGCAAGCCTGGAGGTGATGGATCGCGATGCCCGCCGCATGCGCGGAGAGCGCCCGTTCGTGTTCACCAATGTGCGCGATGGCAAGGGCGTGCCCGATGTCGTTGCGTTCATCGAACGGGCGGGCGGCCTGACCGGGACCTGATTTGGCCCAAGGTTGCCAACCAGCCAACCCCGGGACAGAATGTCCGTAAGGAAGGTTGGGAGGTTGCGCGGATGGCGGCTCTGCTGGGACGAATGGCCGTTGCATGCCTGGTGTCGGCTGGGGTGTTCGCAGGATCGGCACTTGCTCAAAAGCAAGGCGGGGTCCTGAAGGTCACCCATCGTGATAATCCACCCAGCGCCTCGATCCATGAGGAAGCGACGATCTCGACCGACATGCCGTTCATGGCGGTCTTCAACAACCTTGTGATCTTCGACCCCGAGAGCAGCCAGAACCGTCCTGATCGCATCGTTCCCGACCTTGCGACGTCCTGGACGACCGAGGATGGCGGCAAGCGCGTGGTCTTCAAGCTGCGGGAAGGCGTGCGTTGGCATGACGGCAAGCCATTCACCAGCGCGGATGTGAAGTGCACCTGGGATATCGTCACCGGCCGGGTCGACGGCAAGATGCGGAAGAACCCCCGCAAGACCTGGTGGTGGAACATCAAGGAAGTAACCACCAACGGCCCGAACGAAGTCACGTTCCAGCTTGGCAGTCCGCAGCCTTCCCTGCTTGTGATGATGGCGGGCGGGTTTTCCCCCGTCTATCCGTGCCATGTCACCGGCCCGCAGATGCGGACCAATCCGATCGGGACTGGCCCGTTCAAGTTCGTCCAGTTCAAGCAGAATGAGGGTATCAAGCTCGCCCGGAACCCGGACTACTGGAAGCCCGGCAAACCGTATCTCGACGGTATCGAGTATACGATCATCCCCAGCCGAGCGACGGCGATCCTGGCGTTGGTGGCGGGCCGGCATGATCTGACGTTGACCGGAGAGCTGAACCCCGAGAACGCCAAGGAAATCCAGACCCAGGTGCCGCAGATGCAGTGCATCGTGCAGCCGTCGAATACCCAGGGCAACCTGCTGATCAACCGCGACAAGCCGCCCTTCGACGACGAAAGGCTGCGGCGGGCCCTGGTTCTGTCGATCGACCGCAAGGCGTTCTCGGAGATCCTGAGCCGCGGCGTGAACAAGATCGGCGGCGCGATGCTGGCCCCGCCCGAGGGGATCTGGGGCTGGTCCCCGGAGTACATGGAAACCGTCCCCGGCTATGGCGGCGACGTCGAGAAAAGCCGCGAGGAAGGCCGCAAGATCATGCGGGAGCTCGGCTACGGCCCGGACAAGATGATGCCGCTGAAGGTGTCGACCCGGAACGTCGCGAGCTACCGCGACTCCTCGGTCATCCTGATCGACCACCTGAAAAGCGTCTATATCCAGGGCGAGCTTGAGGTCCTGGATTCCTCCGTCTGGTATGCCAAGATGCTCAAGAAGGACTATGCCGTCGGCATGAACGTCCAGGGCACCGGCATCGACGATCCGGATGTGCAATTCTTCGAGAACTACACCTGTGGTTCGGAACGGAACTACACGGGGTATTGCAATCCGGAGCTTGAGAAGCTCTACCGTGCCCAGTCCCAGATGACCGACTTCGAGACCCGCAAGAAGCTGGTCTGGGATATCGACAAGAAACTTCAGGAAGACGCGGCGCGTCCGGTCATCTACCAGTCGCAGGGCGCGACCTGCTGGTGGCCGCACGTCAAGGGCCTGAAGCTCGCGATCAATAGCATCTACAACCACTGGCGTTTTGATGACGTCTGGCTGGAACGATAGGGGTGGAGTAACCCAATGCTGTCCTATCTGATCCGGCGGCTTCTGCTGATGGCGCTGACGCTGTTCGGCGTCTCGATCGCCATCTTCCTGCTGCTCCGGATTGTCCCCGGCAATATTGCCGATATCCTTTTCGACTCCGCGGGTCTGATCGACCCGGCGGAGAAGGCCAAGATCGTCGCCGATCTCGGGCTGGACCTGCCGCTGTACCAACAGTACTGGCAGTGGATCGGCGGCCTTCTCCAGGGTGACCTTGGCTATTCCTATGTCTCGGAAAAGCCGGTGCTGGAGGAGATCGCGCCCCGCATCCCGATCACAGCGAAGATCGCGGCGCTGGCCCTGATCTTTTCCGTGATCGCGGGCGTCCCGCTGGGCGTGATCAGCGCGGTGCGGCAGAACACGCCGCTCGATTACCTTCTGCGGGTCACCAGCCTCTCGGGCCTCTCCATGCCGTCCTTCTGGCTGGGCCTGCTGATCCTGATGGCCTTCGTTCACTACCTGGGTACGATCCCGATCTATGACCGGGAACCCGCGACCTTCATGGCCGGGTTCACGATGCTGGCCGTACCAGCCGCCGCCGTCGGGTTCCGAAGTTCGGCGCTGATCATGCGCCTGACCCGATCATCGATGCTGGAGGTCCTGCGCCAGGACTTCGTCCGAACGGCACGCTCCAAGGGCCTGTCGGAAGGTGCCGTCACCTACAACCACGCGCTGCGCAACGCGTTGCTGCCGGTCATCACGACGATCGGCATCGAGGTCGCCTTCCTGTTCGGCGGCCTGATCGTGACCGAAACGGTGTTCAACATCCCCGGCGTCGCCCGCTTCCTCGTGGAGGCGATCCGCTGGCGTGACTATCCGATGGTCCAGAACCTCGTGATGTTCACCGCGACCATCGTCGTTGTCGTCAACCTGATCGTCGACCTGATCTACATGGTCATCGATCCCCGCATCCGGTACAGCGAATGAGTACGACAGTGTCTCAAGACCGGCCGACCAAGCCCAGCTTCTTCAACGAGGTCTTCTACCTCGCGCGGAGGTATCCGTTGGGCGTCGCCGGCGCGATCATCATGGCGACGTTCGTCATGTGCGCGCTGTTCGCGAACTTCGTGGCCCCGCTCGATCCGTTCTCGACCAACGCACGGGCCTCGCTCGCGAGACCGTCGGAAACCCATCTGCTGGGCGCCGACATGATGGGGCGCGACGTGCTGTCGCGGATCATCCATGGAGCGCGGATCTCCCTCGCGGTCGCCGTCGGTGCCACGATCATGGGCAGCGGCCTCGGCGCCGCGCTGGGCCTGGCCTCCGGTTACCTGGGCGGCTGGTTCGACCTGATCATCCAGCGCGTCTCGGAGGTGATGCAGTCGCTCCCGCTGCTCGTCATGGCGCTTGTCATCACGGCATCGCTCGGCCCATCGTTGCGGAACACGATCATCGCGATCGCGATCCCGCTGGTGCCGACCGTCGCCCGCGTCATCCGGTCCAACGTGCTGTCGCTGCGGGAAATGCCCTTCGTCGAGGCAGCCAAGGCCACGGGCATGAGCGAGTTCCGCATCGCGGTCGTGCATGTCCTGCCCAACACGCTGGCTCCGCTGATCGTGCTGGCGACCGCGCAGTTGGGTTCGACCATCCTGACCGAGGCGTCGCTCTCGTTCCTGGGCCTGGGCGTGCCGGAACCCTATCCCTCCTGGGGCCGCATGCTGTCGGAATCAGCGGCTGAGTATGTCCGCACCGCCCCCTGGCTGGTGATCTTCCCCGGACTGGCCATCAGCCTGGTTGTGTTTGGATCAAACCTGATGGGCGACGCGCTGCGTGATGCCCTTGACCCGAGGCAGCGCGACTGATGGCACCCGTTCTGGAAGTTTCAGGCCTGAGCACGGTCTTCCACACCCGCCGCGGTCTTGTGCGGGCGGTGCAGGACGTGTCCTTCACGGTCAATGCCGGTGAAACCCTGGCCATCGTGGGTGAATCCGGCTGCGGCAAGACCATCACCGCGCTGTCCCTGCTGCGCCTGGTGCCGATGCCGCCCGGGGAAATCACCTCGGGCAGCGTCAAGGTCGACGGCACCGACCTGCTCAAGCTCTCGGACGCCGAGATGCGGGAGATGCGGGGCAGCAAGATCGCGATGATCTTCCAGGAGCCGATGACGGCCCTGAACCCGCTGCTGACCGTGGGCAAGCAGATCCAGGAAATGGTCGTGCTGCACGACAAGTGCTCTCAGGAGGTCGCGCGCAAGCGGGCCGTCGAGATGCTGCACCACGTCCGTATCCCGGAACCGGAGCGGCGGTCGCGGGAATACCCGCACCAGTTGTCCGGCGGCATGCGCCAGCGCGCGATGATCGCGATGGCGCTGGCCTGCCGGCCCAAGGTGCTGGTCGCCGACGAACCGACCACCGCGCTCGACGTGACGATCCAGGCGCAGATCCTGGACCTGATCGGCGATCTGCAGCGGGAGTTCGGGACCGCCGTCGTGCTGATCACGCACGACCTGGGCGTCGTGGCCGAAACCGCCAAGCGCGTCTGCGTCATGTACGCGGGCCGCAAGGTGGAGGAAGCGCCGGTCGAGGAAATCTTCGGGCGGCCGCTTCATCCGTACATGCAAGGGTTGATGAACTCCATCCCGCGCGTCGGATCGGCCCGTGGCCTGGACGTCGCGCCGGATGAACGGTTGCAGGAAATCTCGGGCATCGTGCCGCCCCTGAACGACCTGCCCCCCGGCTGCGCCTTCGAACCGCGCTGCACGCGGGCTGACGCACGCTGCAAGACCCAGCGGCCGGAGCTGGAAGTGAAGGCGCCCGATCATATCGCGGCCTGTTGGCAGGCCTAGGCAGGTGACCATGAACAAACCCCTGATTGAGGTCACCGACCTGAAGAAGCACTTTCCGATCCGGAAAGGGCTTTTTGGAAACACCGTGGGCCACGTCCATGCCGTCGACGGCGTCTCGTTCAGCATCAACGCGGGTGAGACCCTCGGCCTGGTGGGCGAAAGCGGCTGCGGCAAGTCCACCGTCGGCCGCGTCGTCCTCCGCCTGATTGAGCCGACATCCGGCTCGGTCAAGGTTGAGGGGCGTGAGATCGTCGGCATCCCCCGCACAGAGTTGCGGCCGCTGCGCCGGCAGATGCAGATCGTGTTCCAGGACCCGTTCTCCTCCCTGAACCCGCGCATCCGCGTGGGCGATATCGTGGGGGAGCCGCTGATGGTCCACGGCATCGGCAACAAGCAGGAACGGGCCGAACGGGTCGCGCAATTGTTCAACCGCGTCGGGCTGCGGCCGTCGCAGATGAGCAACTATCCGCACCAGTTCTCGGGCGGGCAGCGGCAGCGCATCTCGATCGCACGGGCGCTGGCGCTTGATCCGCACTTCATCATCGCGGATGAGCCTGTGTCGGCGCTGGACGTTTCGATCCAGGCGCAGGTCATCAACCTGATGATGGACCTGCAACGGGACATGAAGCTGTCCTACCTGTTCATCTCCCACAACCTGTCCGTGGTGGAGCATATCAGCCACCGCGTGGCCGTGATGTATCTGGGCCGGATCGTCGAATACGCCGACAAGAAGACGCTGTTCGCGTCGCCCCAGCATCCCTACACCGAGGCCCTGCTCTCGGCCGTGCCGCTGCCGGATCCGACGCTGCGGCGGACCAAGAAGCGGGTCGAGGGCGACGTGCCGAGCCCGATCAAGCCTCCGCCGGGGTGCCACTTCCATCCGCGGTGCCCGTATGCCGAGGCGCGGTGCAAGGTGGAGCCTCCGGTCCTGCGGGAGATCGGACCCGGTCATCAGGTCGCCTGCCACCTGCGATAGGCGGAATAAGGAAAGGGCCGGAGCGGGTGATCCGCTCCGGCCCTTTTTGTTTAGTGGACGGCGTGGTCCCCGCCTGTCGTAGCGGCCGGAGGGCCGCTATCCACGACTTGAATGATACCAGCCAACCTTGGCGATGCCCCTCGCGGCCTCCACCTGGTCATGCCGGGCGAAGGCCCGGCACCCACGACTTTCTCTAGTCCAGAACAGCAAAGTCGTGGGTGGTGGCCCTTCGGCCACCACGACGAATGAGCGCCATTCGGACAGTCAATGGTTACCCCGCCTGGTATGACACGAAGCCGTGGATGCTGACCAATGGCCCGTCCTCGGGCCGGCTCTTTGCCGGACCCGCGGGGCCAGCATGACGAGCTTGGGGCCCCTGGTTCTACCGCCCGATCCCGAAGAACCGTCCGATCCGCGCCAGGTAGGCCTTGATCACCACCCAGATCAGCCCGCTCGCCTGCAACGGCGCCGCTGGTTGGGGCGGCGGCCGCACAGCCGCCGGCCGAGGAGGCGGTGGTGGCGGAGCAACGACAGCCGCCGGTGCATCGACGGCAGGGGCAGCCGCAACCGGCTCGGGCGGTGGCGGCGGGGCCTCCGGTTCGGGGACCTCGTCCTTCGAGAACTCGTCCGCCGCCCGCCTGGCGAAGTCGGCCATGATGACATTGGCCACGGCGATGCCGCCCGTGCGGGCGAAGTCTGCCAGAACCCCACCCAGTTCCGCGTCCGAGACGACCTTGACGATCGTCGCAGGCCTGGGTGACTCGGGGTCGTCACGCAGGGTGAAGGCCACCTTCACCCCGATCCGGGCCGCGCGCATGTCGGCGGTGCCGCGTCCATGCACGCTGCCGGTCAGGGCATCGAAGTCGAAATCGACGGTGGCCTTGCCCTTGAACTTGATCTTCTTGGGCCCGAACGACACCACCATGCCGCCTGGCCAGGACCCATCCTCGGCCTGCGGCTCCAGCACCGCGCCGGGCATGCAGGCGGACATGCGCGGCACGTCGGCGAACCGGCGGATGACATCCGCCGGCTTGCCTGGAACGCTGAACTCACCCTCGAAATGCATTGGCGCCTACGCGGGCTGACGCAGCAGCGGGGCCATGCTGGGGATGCCGTGATAGACCTTCGCATAGGGGTCCGTCGGGGTGGTGGCGGACACGCGCGCGTCGATCAGATACAGCCCGCCCTTCGCGAGACCGGCCTTCACCGCGTCACCGATCTGGTCGACCGTGTCCAGCTTCACGCCGTCACCGCCGAACGCCTTGGCGACCGCGACGAAGTCCGGGGATTCCCACTGGGCCAGCTTCTCGTTGAAGCCCTTGGCGGTCAGCTTGTGAACCTCGGCGCCATAGCCGCCGTCGTTCCAGACCACCAAAGTGATGTCCAGCTTCTCACGGACGATGGTTTCCAGCTCCTGGATGTTGAACATCATGGAGCCATCGCCCTCGATCGCCACGTGCTTACGATCGGGGTTGCCCACCGCGGTGCCGACCATGACGCCCAGGCCCTGACCGACCGCGCCGAAGTTGTAGGAGAACTGGATCTCCGACCCTTCCGGCATCGGCATGTAGGACGCGACCCAGGAGAAGAAGTGGCCCGCGCCGCATGTGATCAGCGCGCCCTTGGGGATGGCCGCGCCCAGCTTCCGGCCCAGCGCGCGCGGGTCGAGCCCGTCGGTCGGCGGGGTGAACTGGTGGTCCGGCGCGTCGAGGATCGCACGGGTTTCGGCGGTGCGCAGGCCGGTCTTGCGGATCTGGCGGCCTTCCAGAGCCTCGTTCAACGCGGCGACGGCCTTCTTGGCGTCGGCCTGGACATACAGGCCGGGGATGACGCCGATTTCCTCGGGCATCGGCTTGATGTCGATGCGGGCGACCTCGGCGGACGGGAACATCAGCCCGCCTTCCGTGGTGTAGTAGCCAAGCTCCGCGCCCACGCCCAACACGAAGTCGGCTTCGGCCAGCAGGCGCTCGGTCGGCTCGGAGGCGAAGGCACCGGAGATTCCGACGTTCCACTCATGGCCCGCGAACAGGCTCTTGCCCTGGAGAGACGTCGCCAGCAGCGCGCCGGTCCGTTCGCCGAGCTTGATGAGTTCTTCCTTGGCGCCGGCCATGATGGCGCCGCGGCCGGCGACGATCACCGGGCGTTCGGCGGCGGCGAGCTTTTCCACGACCTCGGCCAGGATGTCAGGGGCCGGGGTTTCCATGCGCTTCGGCAGGAATTCCCAGGACGGGCGGTATTCGTAGTCCCAATCGAAGTCTTGTTCCTGCAGGCCCATCGGCAGGTTCAGCATGACGGGGCAGCGATGGACGCGGGCGGCGTAGAACGCCTCGGCGATCTCCTCGGCCATGTTGTCGGCGCTGGTGATCGTGTGGAAGCGGGTGTTGCAGGCCTCCACGAACCGGCGCTGGTCCATCATCTGGGTGCGGTTCTTGGAGCCAGGCTGGATTTCGCCGGCGATCATCACGACCGGGGTCTTGCCGCGATAGGCGGCGATCAGGGACGTGCCGCACTGGGTGATGCCCGGGCCGCAGGTGACCATGGCGACGCCGACCTTGCCGGTCGTGCGGGCATAGCCGTCGGCCATCGAGATCGACATGGATTCATGGCGGGCCGAGTAGCCGCGAATCTTGGGATCGCGGCAGATCGCGCCCCAGAGCCACATGTTGCCATCGCCCATCAGGCCAAAGAAATCGGTGACGCCCTCGGCAATCAGGGATTGGGCGATCGCTTCATAGACTTTCATGGTGGTCCTTCCCCATTTGGGTTCGTGTGTGGTTTGTGATCGGACAGAGTCCGGTTTGGCGCAAGGGCTACAGCGCGCCCACGGCCTTCGCCGCGTCCGATTGGTGGCCTTTCTGGTGGAAGTAGTTCTTCCGGTAGAATTCCAGCACCAGGTCCCGATAGACCGCCGGCTTGTACTGTGCCGGATTGTCGGCCGACACGCAGGACGGCAGGCATTCCAGCGTGGCGGCGGGGTTCGGGCTGTAGAAGAAAGCGATGGAGTAACGGTCGGTCCCGGATTCGTTGATCACCCCGTGCGGGGTCGAAAGGAACCGGTTGTTCGACAGCCGCCGCATGATGTTGCCGAGGTTGATCAGA
This sequence comes from Acetobacteraceae bacterium UBA6159, assembly GCA_002422345.1. Lineage (GTDB taxonomy): Bacteria > Pseudomonadota > Alphaproteobacteria > Acetobacterales > Acetobacteraceae > Rhodopila. The sequence continues at coordinate 19,752 of DIUL01000209.1, read as the reverse complement.
TAGGTCCCCTCGATGATCGGCGGCGCGAACCACTCCCCGGAGGTCAGCCGCACCGCCAGCCCCGGCACATCGGTGCGGGCCAGGGCGGTCATGAAGCTGTTGTCGGTGTGGGGCGCGGCGCCGAAGGTGTTCTCGCTCAGGTCCTCCTGCGGCGGGTAGTGCAGGAAGCGCAGGTTGGCATGAGCCTCGTTGGCGAACAGGGCCGTGAACGTGTCGGGTGGCATGTCCAGCGCGGCGGCGAAGCCGGGCAGCATGCGGTCGCACATGGCTTCCAGCGCCTTGAAGTAGGCGACCATGTCTTCCCGCAGCCCGGGCATACCCTCGGGCCACTGGTTCTGGCCACGCAACGGCAGGCCGGCCCGCACGTCCGGATGATCCGGCCCGCGGTCGTGGCTGATGAAGAAGCTCTCGTTCTGGTTCGGCTTGGTCGCCTGATGCACGGTCGAGGCACCCTGGACCGAGGCGTTCATCGGCATGTAGCCGATGTTGTTCTCGTTCAGCCGGAGCCTGAGCTTGTCCTCCAGCGGCATCGCGTGGAACCGTTTCGAGGCCGCGAAGGCCCGGTCGATCAGGTCCTGCGGCACGCCATGATTGGCGGCATACAGGAACCCCACGTTCTCACACGCATGGCGAAGCTGTTCCGCCAGCCGATCGAGCGCGCCGGGTTCACCGGCGAAGTAGGGACCGAAGTCGATCACGGGGATCAGCCGTGAGACCTCCGTAACGTCCTTGACCGCATGCTGCTTGAACAGGTGCATCCTCGCCCCCCTCGGTCGGCAAGGGGGCATCCTAGGGCAGTTTGCCGGAAAGCGGAACTGCCGGGTCAGGCGGCCTCGATCACCGAGACGGCCGGAGTGAAGAAATAGCCGCCATAGCGGACGGTCTTGATGAAGGTCGGGTTCTTCAGGTTGGGCTCGATCTTCCGGCGCAGGCGGCTGATCTGGACGTCCACGCTGCGGTCGAACACGGCCGCGGCCCGCCCGTGCAGCATGTCCAGCAGGCTGTCCCGCGACAGGACCTTCTGCGGGTTCTGGCAGAAGATGGCCAGGATGTTGAACTCCCCGCTGGTGAGCGGCATCGGGATGCCCGAGGGGTCCAGCAATTGCCGGCGGGCCATGTCCAGCCTCCACCCCTCGAACTGGAGGGTCTTGGGCGGCTGGCGGGTGTTGTCGTTCTGCGCGGTGGCCCGCCGCAGCACGGCGCGGACCCGGGCCACGAGCTCCCGAGGGCTGAACGGCTTGGGCAAATAGTCGTCGGCGCCGATCTCCAGCCCCACGATCCGGTCGGTTTCGGCGGCCCGGGCGGTGACCATGATGATCGGCACGGCCGACTGGTTGCGCAGGCGCCGGCAGATGCTGAGCCCGTCCTCGCCCGGCAGGCCGACGTCCAGGATGACCAGGTCGATCTTGCTGATCGACAGCACCCGGTCCAGATCGCGCCCGCTGCGGGCGGCGGTCACGACGAAGCCGTGCTCGGTCATGCACTGGACCATCGTCTGGCTGATGTCCGGGTCATCCTCGACAACGGCGATGTGTATGGCTTGATCCATGTCGGAACCTCTCTGTCGGGGACATTGACACTTTGGCATCGTCTGTAACAAGCGCGACGACGCCGGGGTGACCATTTGAAATCCGACAGCAACATCCCGTAACTGGAACACGAGGAAATCCGCGACCCGCCAGGTGCGACGGTGTCAGGCCCCGATCCGCAGGTTCTCCCCTCCCTGGCCGCCGATGTGATTCCGCAGCGCGGCCAGCAGGGCCACGATCGAGGGCGTGGCCCGGGGCGGGCGTCCGGCCGCCGCCCGCTCCGGGGTCTGGAGGAACCACCGCACCGGCCGCAGATCGGGGTCGGCCGGTTCGATCGTAAAGGGCCCCGCCTCGGTGGTCAGGATCACGGCGTCATCGGACACCGTGACCCGCGCCTCCACGGCCCAGAGCACGAGGCAGTCACGCAGCAGCGCGCGCAGTTCGGCCAGGGAGGTCATGCGGGGAGGGTTGCCCCCCCGCCCCTACAGGCGGACACCCGTGAACATCTCCTCCGCCACCTTGCGGTGCTGCCACTTTCCGTCGGCCAGGCTGCCCTTGTAGACGCCGCCCTCGACCACGACCTTGCCGCGCAGCACGGTCAGGCAGGGCCAGGCGTTCATCTTCCGGCCTTCCCAGGGGGAGTAGTCGGCCTCGTGCAGTTCCGACGCCTTGACCACCCGCTGGTCCGCCGGGTCCAGCACGACGATGTCCGCGTCCGACCCCGCCGCCAGGATGCCCTTGCGCGGATACAGCCCCATGATCTTCGCCGCGTTGGTCGAAACCAGGTCGACGAACTGGTTCAGCGAGTAGCCGCGATTGCCGACCATCTCGGTGTACATCAGGGACACCCGCGGCTCGACGCCCGCGTTGCCGCCGGTCGTGTCGTCGATCCGCGCGCCCTGGAGCTTCTGGGCGAGGGTGCAGCAGATTTCATCCGTGGCGACGCAGTTGATGGCGCCGTTCAGCGTGCCCTGCCACAAAGCAGCCTGGTCCTCGGGTGACTTCAGGGACGGGTAGGTGTGGAACATCTGTCCGCCCGGACGTTTGTAGTCCTCGGACGTATACATCATGTACTGGTGCAGGGACTCGCCGTAGATCGGCACGCCACGCGACCGGGCCTCATGAATGGCCGACACGCCGGACGCGGCCGAGACATGCATCATGTAAAGCGCCGTGCCCTGGACCTTTTCCGCCAGCCGGATGACGCGGCGGAAGGAGATGTCCTCGGACAAAGTGTTGTGGACCTCGGCCATGTTCTCGAACGCGGTGCGGCCCTCGCGGATCAGCTTGTCATACATGTGCATGACAATGTCGTTGTCCTCGGAATGGATCACGCCCATCCCGCGATTGGCGGCCAGGACCTGGAAGATTTCCCAGATGTCGCCGAAGTCGACCATCCGGCCCTTGCGGCTGGGGGTGATGTCGGTGGTGAAGATCTTCACCGTCGAATGGCCGGCCTGGATGGCTTCCGCGATCTGGCCTGGCAGGTCGAGCGGCAGGGAGCCTTCGACCATGATGTGCTGGGCGTAGTCGCAGCCGCAATGACCGGCCCAGTCGAGTTCCCGGTTCTCGACCGCCGCCTGGACCGTGGCGCCTTGGCTGGCGCGGGTGAAGTCGATCATCGTGGTCGTGCCGCCATGCACGGCGGCGAGCGAGACGACATCCGGCGGGGCGGTCAGGCCGGCCGATCCATCCGGGTTCGGCAGATGCCACTTGCAGTGGACATGCGGGTCGATGCCGCCGGGGATGACGATCTTGCCGGTGGCGTCGATCAGGCGCGCGCCTTCCGGGATCGGGAGTGCGCCGGAGGGGACGATGGCAGCGATCGTTTCCCCCTTGACGAAGATATCGTAGGCCCCGACGCCCTGCGGCGTTACCACCGTGTCGCCGCGAATGATCAGGCTGACCATGCGTTCTGTCCCCCGTGTTTGCGGGGCTGATCGTTCTCCTAATTCGCCGCCGCGGCAAGGGCATGTGGCGTTTTTTTCGGCCGAGGCGGTGGGTCGGTTCCGGGGTGACCGGCCCGGTGGTGACAGATTGGGCAGTGGAGCGGCCCGATCGGCTGGCGCCGGCCCCGGAGCGCGGGTGCGTCCAGGGTGCATGGGGTCTTGCGGAGGTCATTTTCCGTGAGGATGCGCAACGGCCCGTGCTTGCGGGGGTCCCATACGAGATCCTCGGGCCGCAGGCGGCGTCCCGGCCGGTCGACGGGCGCGGTCACGGTGCATGGGGTCTTCCGGGGGACAATTTTTTCCGCCGCCGCCACCGCCGCGTCCCGTTCGGCCCGCCAGCGCTCGAACAGAGCCTTTGTCGTCGCCTTCACCATCGCGCACAGGGTGGGGTCCGCCGCGCCACCGTCCGGAAACGGCGGCAGTGCGGCCAGCAGCGCCTCCCATTCCGGCCATTCGTCGCCATGGGCCAGTTGCTCCATCACGCGTCCCCGGCGGAGCAGGTGGTTGATGCCTTGCTCGAACGGATCGGGCGGGCGGGCGGCGCGGAAGCCATGGATGGTGTGGGTGTCGCGCAGACGCTGGCGCCCGGCCGCCGTCCGAGGGCCTGTCGCGGCGCCGCCATGCATGCGGCAGCGACCGTTGGTCATGGCGGGGGACCGGCAGGGGAGACCCATGCGGGTCCGGCAGGCGGCACCACAGCGCGGGGCGAGGTTGGGGTTGCCGCGCGGGTTGCCGTTGCGGAGGGGACCTGGGCCGTTGTTCATTTTTTGTTCTTATCGGATCGGCTGGGGGTGAGGCAATGTCTTTTGGGGTGGGGCCGGCGATCAGGTGAACGGTCGAGATGGTGCGTTGCCTCCCCTCTCCGTCATCCCGGGCCTTGTGCCCGGGGCCAATCACGGCATGAATCGGCGGTATCCTGCCCACTCCCACGATCCGTGCGGGTGATGGTCCCCGGCACGAGGCCGGGGATGACGGAGTTGGGAGGTCGGCGGCCCGACGGCGCCGTTCACCCGATTGCTGTGGGGGCGGGCCTTGCCTCTCGGTGTCATCCCGGCACGTGGCCGCGATGGCGGTCAAGCCAAGGTTCCTCGCCTACCCCTCCCAAACCGCCATGCTTTCGCCCATATCACCTGTCACACCATCCCCGCGGCCCAAGCCGTGACCGGAGGCCTGCTGTGATCCCGCGCTGTCTGCCAATCATCGGACTGACCTCGCTGCTCGCGATCAGCGCCTGCGCGCCGGCGATTCCGACCGGGCCCAGCGTCATGGCGCTGCCGCCGCAGGGCAAGTCGTTCGACACCTTCCAGGAAGATGAGTTCGTCTGCCGGAACTATGCCACCCAGGTCTCGGGCGGGGTTGATCCCGCGCTCGCCGGCCAGCAGGCCGCGGTGGGCAGCGCCGTCGTCGGCACCGCCCTGGGCGCGGGCGTGGGCGCGGCCCTCGGCTCGCTCAGCGGCGCGGCCGGGGCGGGCGCGGTGGCTGGTGGCGCGGCCGGGTTGCTGATGGGCTCCGCGATCGGGTCCAACAACGCCTATGCCGCCGCCGGCAACGCGCAGCAGCGGTATGACACCGGCTATATCCAGTGCATGTATTCCCGCGGCAACGCGGTACAGCAGGCCGCCCCCAGCGGCTACGCGGCCAATCCCTATGGTGGCGGCTACGCCCCCGGCTACTACGGGCCGGCGGTCGGCAGCGCGACGGTCGTGATCGGCGGCGGCTATGGCGGGTATGGCTATGGTCGCGGCGGCTATTACCGCCCGCGCCCCTATCGCCACTGGTAGGCCGCCCGGTTCAGATCCAGCCGACCAGAACCGCCAGGCCGACCGCCAGCCCGACCTCCCGATTCGCGCGGAACAGCGTCAGGCAATGGCCGGGGTCGTTGATGTCCAGCGTCACGACCTGACGCGCCAGCAGCGCCGCCGGCAGGATCAGCGCCGGGTAGAACCACGGACCCAGCCCCGCCAGAAACCCGGCCAGCGCCAGCACGGCGATCGCGGCGGCGTACACCACCGCCAGGAACGGCCGCGTATGCTCCCCGAACAGGCGGGCGGTGGAGTGAACCCCGACCAGCGCGTCATCCTCCCGGTCCTGATGCGCGTAGATCGTGTCGAATCCCAAATCCCACAGGATCGCGGCGGCGTACAGCGCGACCAGCGCGGCATCGATCCGGCCGGCGGCGGCGGCATAGCCCAACGGCGCGCCGAACCCGAAGGTGAAGCCCATCATGAGCTGGGGCCACCAGGTGACCCGCTTGGCCAGCGGATACAGCCCGACGAGCAGCAGCGACGACACGCCCAGGATCTGCGCCAGCGTGTTCAGTTGCAGCAGCACGCCGAGGCCCAGCAGCAGCAGCACCGCCAGGAACACCAACGCATGCCGGGGCCTCAGCGCGCCCGATGCGAGGGGCCGACCGGCGGTGCGCGCCACCTTCCGGTCGATATCGCGGTCCCACAAATCGTTCACGACGCAGCCCGCCGCCCGCATCACCAGGCTGCCGATGCCGAACAGGGCGACCAGCCAGGCCGCCTGGGCGGGGCGTGGCTGGGCCAGCAGGATTCCCCACAGCCCGGGCAGGAACAGCAGCCAGGTGCCGATCGGCCGGTCCGCCCGCGCCAGCAGAAGATAGGGCAGCCAGGCGCGGGGCAGCCGAGAGACCCAGCCGGTCGCCACGATATCGGTATGCGCGCTCATGCCTGCTACTGTGCCCCCAACCCCGAGCGGGTCAATAATCCCCCTGCCGTGATCCCGACCAGGACCCACCGATGACCCAGCCCTTGCGCCTGTTCGTGGATGCGCCCCTGGCCGAGGGGGGCGAGGTCGCCCTGTCCGACGCCCAGGCCCACTACGTCACCTCCGTCATGCGCCGGTCCGCGGGCGACCCGGTGCTGGCGTTCAACGGCCGGGATGGGGAGTGGCTGGCGGCCCTGTCGGCGGCCGGCAAGAGGGGGGCGGCGATCCGGCCGGAACGGCAAACCCGGTCCCAGGCCCAGGAACCCGGTCCCTGGCTGGCCTTCGCCCTGCTCAAGCGCGACGCGACCGACCTGGTGATCCGCATGGCGACCGAGCTGGGGGCGGCGGCGATCCTGCCGATCATCACGGCCCGCACCAACGCCGCGCGGGTCAATGAACAGCGCCTGCTCGCCATCGCCATCGAGGCGGCCGAACAGTGTGAACGTTTGACGGTCCCCGCCGTCCATCCGCCTCGTCCGCTGGCGGCCGTGCTCGACTCCTGGCCACCGGATCGAGAACTTTTTGCGGCGGTCGAGCGCGCGGACGCCCCGCCGCTGCGCTCGGCGCGCGGGCCGGCGGGCCTGCTGATCGGCCCGGAAGGCGGCTTCACACAGGGTGAGCTTGACGCCTTCGCGCGTTCGCCCATTGTAACGCCCTCGAGCCTTGGCCCGCGCATCCTGCGAGCCGAAACCGCGTGCCTCGCCGGACTGGCCTTGTTGCAGGCACCCGGGTGCGGCTAGTACCCTACCCTGGAACCGAAGAAGCCTGGGAAACGCATGTCCAACCCCGGAGACGGCGACGCGACACCGATCACGTCGCTTCGACAACTGGCCGATCACCTCGCCGTCGGGTGCAAACCCCGGTCGGATTTCCGTATCGGTACGGAACACGAGAAGTTCGGCTTTCGACTCGATGACCTGAAGACTCCGCCCTACCTGCCCGCGGACGGCCAGCCTGGCTGCATCCGCGACGTGCTGGCGGGGCTGGAAGCCTATGACGCGACTCCAATCATGGACGGCCCGAACGCGATCGGGCTGAAGCAGGGGCAGGCGTCCGTGTCGCTGGAGCCAGCCGGGCAGCTTGAGCTGTCGGGCGCGCCGCTGGAGGACATGCACCAGACGCAGGCGGAGTTCGAGGCGCATTACGAACAGGTGCGCGCGGTCTCGGCCGGGTTGCGCGTGGGCTTCGCGCCGCTGGGCTTCCATCCCGTGGCGACGCGGGAGGCGATGCCCTGGATGCCCAAGGGCCGCTACGCCATCATGAAGCGGTACATGCCGCTGGTCGGGTCCATGGGGCTCGATATGATGACGCGGACCTGTACCGTGCAGGTCAACCTCGACTACCCGTCCGAGCGGGACATGGTCCGCATGCTGCGGGTCTCCCTGCTGCTGCAACCGCTGGCGACGGCGCTGTTCGCCAATTCTCCGTTCACCGAGGGCAAGCCGAACGGGCTGCAATCCCAGCGCGCGCATGTCTGGACCGACACGGACAACGCCCGCGCCGGCATCCCGTCCGTGTTCTTCGAGGACGGTTTCGGGTTCGAGCGGTATGCGGAATGGTTGATCGACTCTGTGCCGATGTATTTCGTCTACCGAAACGGCCAGTACAACGACGTGGCCGGCAGCTCCTTCCGCGATTTCATGAACCGGCGGTTGCGCGGGATGGAAGGCATCGTGCCGACGGTCGGGGATTTCGCCGACCATGTTACGACGGTGTTCACGGATGTCCGGCTGAAACGTTTCCTGGAAATGCGCGGCGCGGATGCCGGGCGGCTCGACATGATGGTGGCGCAGTCGGCGCTGTGGGTCGGGCTGCTGTATGAGGATTCGGCGCTGTCCGCCGCCGAATCCCTGCTGCGTGGCGCTGGCTGGGAAGATGCGGTGGCGATGCGCGCCGCGGTGCCGAAGCAGGGCCTCGCGACCCAATGGCGGGGCCGCGACCTGCGGGCACTGGCTGGGGATGTGATCGCCATCGCGCGAGACGGGCTGCGCGCCCGCAACCGACGGGACGCACCAGGACGCGACGAATCAACCTATCTGACACCGCTCGACACGATCGCCGCGGGCGGTCCGACCCAGGCCGAACACTGGTTGAACCGTTACCAGACGGCATGGAATGGCGATGTGAAACATATTTTCGCCGAGGCCGCGATTTGACGATTCTGTATAAGCCTTGGCGTGTCACGGGGGTTGGCTCTACAACCCTTCTCGGTAATCATGCGTGAGTGATGGCGGACCGGAACACCAGGGGCCCTGACAGCCTACAGCAAGACAACAACCAGGATCAGGTTGTCGTCCGGCTGCGGTTGATTGGTCAGATGGAAGCCTGGACGGTCAACAGTGAAAACGTGCTGCCCGCCGGGCGGAAGACCCGTGCCCTGCTCGCCGCCGTCGCCCTCTCAGCCCCACGCCCGGCCCTGCGCGGCCGGCTCGCCGAACTGCTCTGGAGCAGACGGCCCGAGGAACAGGCCCGCGCCTCCCTCCGCCAGGAAATCCACCGGCTGCTGGAAGCGCTCAGCCCCTCCAAGAGCGATATCCTGGTCGTCACCCGCGACCAGCTTGCCCTGCGCTCGGGCGCGGTGTGGGTGGATGTCGAGGAGGTGATGCGCGCTACCACGTCCCAGCCGGCCTCGCTGTCCCTGCTGGATGGCGACCTGCTGGAAGACCTGGACGGAATCGACCCCACCTTCGACGCCTGGCTGAACACCGAGCGTGAGCGCCTCCGCGACCGTGCCCGCAACGTGGCCGAGGCGCTGCTGAAGGAACAGCTTGAACCCGAGGCCGCGATTCCCGCCGCCCAGCGCCTGTTGCAGATCGACCGCGCGCATGAAGGCGCGTGGCGGGCCCTGATGCGGGCCCACGCCGTGCGCGGCGAACGCGGCATGGCGATCCAGGCCTATGATCGCTGCCGAGCGGTTCTGGCGGATTTGTTGGATGCGGCGCCGTCGCCGGAGACGCAGCGGCTGTTGAATGAAATCCGTGGCCCCTCGGGCAGCCGGATGCCCCTGCGTCCGCCCGCGCCCCCTCCGCCCGCCCCACCGGCGGAGCGGGAGGAGTATGGCACCGAGGAACCCGAGTACCGCGACACGATGCGGATCAACCGCGGCGGCGCCCATGTCGGCGTGATGCCCATGCAGTTGGTCGGCGTGACCGAGGAAGACGCCCATCTCGCGCCTGGCCTGGCCGAGGAAATCACCACCGCTCTGTCCCGTTTCCGCTGGATGTTCGTGGTGTCGTCGAACTCTCTGGTCCGGTTCGCGGCCGATACGCGGGATGAGGCGGCGATCCGGCGGACGTTCGGGATCGACTTCCTGCTGGACGGGACGATCCAGCGCGTGCGGACCCGGCTGCGGATCACCATGCGCCTGCTCGATCTGCGGGCCGGGAACCAAGTGGTCTGGGCGCGCCGGTTCGATCGTCAGAGTAATGACATCCTGTCCCTCCAGGATGAGATCGCGGCCGAGGTCGTGGCCCAGATCGACCCCGAAATCCTGCTGATCGAGGCGCGTCGCACCTCCGCCCGCCCGCCCGTCGATGCGTCGGCCTACGATCTGATGCTGCGGGCGATTCCGCTGATCGGGCGGATGGAAAAGCCGCAGTTCATGCGGGCCGGCACCCATCTGGCCAATGCCATCGCGCTGGAGCCGGACTATGCCGCCGCCCATGCCTGGTATGCCTATTGGCACATCTTCCTGGTGGGCCAGGACTGGGCCGATGATCCGAAAAGCCTGATGGCCGAGGCCGGGCGGCTGGCGGAGCGGGCCATCGTGCTCGATCCCTTCGATGCGCGCGGCCTTGCGATCGCCGGCCATGTGCGCGCCTTCCTGCATCGCCGCCTGCGGGAAGCCGCGGCGTTGCATGAACGCGCGCTGTCGCTGAACCCGAACCTCGCGATGGCCTGGGCGCTGTCGGCCGTGACCCACGCCTATGCCGGCGACCCGGATGAGGCGGAGCGGCGGAACAACCGCTACAAGAAACTCTCCCCCATGGACCCGCACGCGTTCTTCTTCGACGCGTTCTTCATCCTGATCTACCTTCTGAAGCGGGACTATGAATCGGCGGTCGAGATGGGCCGCACCGTCAGTGAGATCAATCCGTCCTTCTCGGCCACCTACAAGCCGTATCTGGCGGCCTTGGGGCATCTGGGACGGCACCAGGAAGCGGCTGCGGTACGCCGGCGGCTGCTGATGATCGAGCCGGACTTCACGATCGAGCGTTTCCTGGCCGGCACGCCGCTGGAGCGGGAGAGCGACCGAATCCACTACGCGCAGGGTCTGCGCTTGGCTGGGATTCCGGAAGATGAGATCGCGCACCAGGCGGAAAGGCTGCGCGCGACCGCTTCCTGACCGTCAGGTGGCGGGAGGCGCCGGATGACGCCCCCCGTACCCAGGTCTTTTACGAACGGCCCGCCGGGGGATCGCACGGCACGGTGCCGAACTTCGCCGGGACCGAAATCTCCAGCAGTTCCATCTCGTTCGACGTCGCGGTTTCGTTGTGGCGCATGCCACCGGGGATCATCAGCGAGTCACCCTCGACCATATGCACCTTGGTGCCGTCCTCGAATTCCAGGTCGACCCAGCCCTTCATCATGTAGACGAACTGCTGCTCGCACACGTGATAGTGCCAACCGGTCGGTTCGCTGAGGCCCTGGGTCGCCTTGGTGATCTGGGCGCGCATGCGACCGTGGGTCGCCTCGGTCACGCCCAGTTCGCGATAGGTGAAGAACGACCGGCGGCCGGGCACATAGACCGGGTTGGCGATCGGGGCGTAAGCGAGAGTCTGCGCGGGCTGGCTGCTGGTCGCGTCGTCCATCGGTTTCCTCCTGGGGCGGTTGGGATGCCCATCCTGGACCCGGACCGTAGGCCAGAAGCCCGGGCCCACGCAACGGCGAAGGACCCACCTTGCCCAAGACGGCCGGCGTCCGGAGAATGCGCGCCGGACAGCACTACAGGGGAAACGCCAATGGCGGGACGGTTTGACGGACGTGTGGCGATCGTAACGGGCGGTGCCTCGGGCATCGGCGCCGGTGTCGCCCATCGCCTGGCGTCCGAGGGCGCGCGCCTCAGCCTGTGGGACATGGACGAAAAGGCCCTGGCGGCATCGGGCGCGCCGCACACCGTCCGGCTGGACATCACCGACCCCGACGCCGTCCAGGCCGCGGCCGAGGCGACCGCCAAGGCGCTGGGCAAGATCGACATCATGGTGACCTCGGCCGGCATCACCGGCCCCAACCACACGACGTGGGAGTATCCAGTCCCGGCCTGGGATCGGGTCATCGATGTGAACCTGAAGGGCGTGTTCTATTCGAACCGCGCCGTCGTGCCGTTCATGCAACAGAACGGCTATGGAAGGATCGTCAACATCGCATCGATCGCGGGGAAGGAGGGCAATCCAATGGCCTCCGCCTACTCCGCCTCCAAGGCCGGCGTCATCGGCCTCACCAAATCGCTCGGCAAGGAACTCGCAGCCAGCGAAATCCGGGTGAACTGCGTGACCCCGGCCGCGGTGCGGACGCCGCTGTTTTCGCAGATGACACAGACGCAGATCGACTGGATGCTGTCGAAGATCCCCATCGGCCGGTTCGGGGAAATCGAGGAAGTCGCCTCCCTGATCTGCTGGCTGGCGAGCGAGGAGTGCGGCTTCTCCACCGGCGCCGTCTTCGATATCTCCGGCGGGCGCGCGACCTACTGACATGAGCAACGCGGCGGACTGGTTCGTGGATCGGCATGTGCGGGAAGGTCGCGGCGACCGGATCGCGTTCATCGATCCCTGGCGCACGCTGACCTATGGCGAACTGGATACGGCGAGCCGTCGTTTCGCCTCCGCCCTGGCGCGGGCGGGGATCGAGCCAGAACGCCGTGTCGTTCTTCTGCTGCTGGACACGGTGGATTTTCCGATCGCCTTCTGGGGTTGCCTGCGAGCCGGGGTGATCCCGGTGCCGATCAACACGCTGCTGACCGCCGAGATGATCGCCTACATCCTGGCGGACAGCCGAGCGGAGGCGGCGGTGGTGTCGGCGGAGCTGGTGGGGAATGTGCCGGCGATGCGTCGGATGATTGTTTCCAATCCGGATGGGTCTTCGGAGGGGGCGGATTTCCAGGCATTCCTCGAATCCGGCGATCCCGCCGCGCCCAGCCTGCCGCGTTCATCCGATGAGGTGGCGTTCTGGCTCTATTCGTCCGGGTCGACGGGCGCACCGAAGGGCGTGCGGCATGTCCACGCCGCGCTGTGGGACACGGCCGAGACCTACGCCGCCCGCGTGCTGGGCATCCGCGCCGATGATGTGATGTTCTCGGCCGCCAAGGCGTTCCACGCCTACGGCCTGGGCAACAGCCTGACCTTCCCGATGTCCGTGGGGGCGACCGCGGTGTTCCTGCCCGACCGGCCGACGCCGGACGCCGTGCTGGACGTGATGCGGAAGCACCAGCCGACCCTGTTCGCCGGGGTGCCGACCCTGTTCGCCGCGATGCTCGCCCATCCTCTGATCGGCCCGAAGGCGGGATCGGACCGGCTGCGGCTGTGCATTTCCGCTGGCGAGGCGCTGCCCGCCGATATCGGCCATCGCTGGCATGCCCTGGTTGGCGTCGACATCCTGGATGGCATCGGCTCCACCGAGATGCTGCATATTTTCATCAGCAACCGTCCCGGCGACATCCGCTACGGCACCAGCGGCAAACCCGTGCCGGGATACGAGGCCCGCGTCGTCGATGAACACGACCGTCCCGTCCCGCATGGGGAGGAAGGGGAGTTGGTCGTGCGCGGGCCCAGCGCCGCCGAGGGCTACTGGAACCAGCGCGCCAAGACCCGTGCGACGTTCCGCGGCGAATGGACCTATACCGGCGACACCTACATCCGGGAGGAAGACGGCACGTTCCGGTTCCGTGGGCGTTCCGATGAGATGCTGAAGGTCAGCGGCGTCTGGGTGTCTCCGTTCGAGGTGGAGGAGGCGTTGATCTCTCATCCGACGGTGCTGGAGGCCGCGGTGATCGGCCGGCAGGATGGCGACGGGTTGACCAAGCCCAAGGCGTTCGTGGTGCTGCGGGATGGCGGCGCCGGAACCGAGGACCTGGTCCGCGCGTTGCAGAGCCATGTGAAGGATCGTGTTGGCGTCTGGAAGTATCCGCGCTGGATCGAATTCACGGACACGCTGCCGAAGACCGCCACCGGGAAGATCCAACGCTTCCGGCTGCGTGAGACATGACGGTTCGCGGCGAAATCGTTCTGGATGGCAGGCGGCTGGAAACCGCCTGGTGGGGGAGCGCTTCCTCGGGACCGACGCTGGTGCTGCTCCATGAAGGCCTGGGCTGCGTCGATCTGTGGCGCGACGTGCCGGAAACGCTCGCCGCCTGGACCGGGATGCCAGTGTTCGCCTGGTCGCGCTTCGGCTACGGCCGGTCCGATCCGTCCCCCCTGCCCTGGCCGATGACGTATATGCATGACGAGGCACTGGATGTGTTGCCGCGCGTGCTGGATGCCGCCGGCATAGGCCGGCACATCCTGGTTGGTCATTCCGATGGTGGCTCGATCGCCGCGATCCATGCCGGACGGGTCGCGGATGAGCGGTTGGCCGGACTGGTCACCATCGCCGCGCATTTCTTCGTGGAAGACGTCAACATACGCAGCATCGAGGCCATTCGTGATGTTTACGCACAGGGCGACCTGCGCGCTCGGCTTGCGCGGTATCACGATGACGTGGACAACGCGTTTCATGGCTGGAACGGTGCCTGGCTGGACCCCCGCTTCCGTGCGTTTGATATCACCGCGTGCCTGCCGTCGATCCGAGTCCCGGTCCTGGGGTTGCAGGGCGCCGACGATCCTTATGGCTCCCCTGACCAGCTCGACGCGCTGACGGACCATGTCCGGGTCCAGGCGAAGACCCGCCTGATCCCGGACGCGCGCCACGCCCCGCATCTGGAAGCGAAGAACGAGACCCTGGCCGCGATCACCGGCTTCATCCTGGACCTGCCCCAATGATCGACTTCCAGACAGACCCGTCCCGTTACCATCATTGGAAACTATCCTTTGATGGCCCGGTCGCGACACTGACCATGGATGTCGATCCGGACGCGCCACTGCTGGGTGGGTATGAGCTGAAGCTGAATTCCTACGACCTGGGCGTGGACATCGAACTCGCCGACGCGGTGCAGCGCATGCGGTTCGAACATCCCGAGGTCCGCGCCGTCCTCCTCCGCTCCGCCCGCGACAACGTGTTCTGTGCCGGGGCCAATATCCGGATGCTCGGCAAGGCGTCGCATGGGCACAAGGTGAACTTCTGCAAGTTCACGAATGAAACCAGGTTGGCGATCGAGGATGCCTCCGCCCATTCCGGCCAGCGGTATCTGGCGGCGATCAGCGGCAGCGCGGCGGGCGGCGGGTATGAACTGGCCCTGACCGCCGATCACATCATGCTGATCGACGATCGCCGTTCCACCGTGTCGCTGCCGGAACTGCCGCTGCTGGCCGTGCTGCCCGGTACTGGCGGCCTGACGCGCCTGACCGACAAGCGCCGCGTCCGCCGCGACCGCGCCGACGTGTTCTGCACGACGGAAGAAGGCGTACGTGGCAAGCGGGCCGTGGAATGGCGGCTGGTGGATGAGCTCGTTCCGCCCTCAGCGTGGGAGGAACGCGTGCGGGAGCGCGCGTTGACGATGGCCGGGGACGGTCCGGCGCCGACCGGCCTCCGACTGCATCCGTTGCGGCGGACGATCGGTGACGCGCGCATCGACTATGATTTCGTAGCAGTGGACCTGCATCGCACGGAACGCCGCGCCACGATCACGATCCGCGGGCCGGCTGGGATCGATGGCGAAGGCTGCGACTTCTGGCCCCTGGCGATGGCGCGCCAACTGGATGACGCGATCCTGCATCTGCGTCTGAACGAACCCAGCCTCGGCCTGCTGGTCTTCCGCACGAAGGGCGATCCCGCCCGCGTCCTCGCCATCGACGCAGTGCTGGAGGCGCGCCGGGATGAGTGGTTGATCCGCGAAATCCGGTTGCTGCTGAAACGGGTTTTCAAGCGCATCGACATGACCGCCCGCAGCTTGGTGACACTGATCGAGCCAGGAAGCTGCTTCGCCGGCACACTGTGCGAACTCGCCTTCGCCGCGGACCGCTGCGTCATGCACGAAGCGGCAACCATGACGCTGTCATCCATGAACTTCGGCGCCTACCCGATGGGCAACGGCCTGACGCGCCTGCAAACCCGCTTCCTGGGTGAACCCGAAAGCCTCGATGCCGCCCACGCCACGATCGGATCGGCACTGGACGCCGATGCCGCCGACGAACACGGCCTGGTCACCACGACATCCGACGCCATCGACTGGGAAGACGACGTGCGGATGCTGTTGCAGGAACGCGCTTCCTTCTCCGCCGACGCCTTGACTGGCCTGGAAGCCAACCTTCGCTTCGCCGGACCCGAAACGATGGAAACCCGCATCTTCGGCCGCCTGACCGCCTGGCAGAACTGGATCTTCCAGCGGCCCAACGCGGTTGGAGAAACCGGATCACTGAAACGCTATGGTTCCGGCCAACGCCCGGATTTCGACGTGGAACGGGTGTAGGATGCGCGCCACCAACCCAAAGGATCACCGCCATGCCTGACGGCTCCCAGATCGATTTCGACGGCCTGATCCCGAACAACGTCGATCTCGCCAACGATCTTCGTGTCCGCAAGGCGCTGGAAACCTGGCACCCGGGCTACATCGACTGGTGGAAGCAGATGGGGCCGGAAGGGTTCCAGGAGAACCTGGTCTACCTCCGCACCGCCGT
Source organism: Acetobacteraceae bacterium UBA6159 (assembly GCA_002422345.1). GTDB lineage: Bacteria > Pseudomonadota > Alphaproteobacteria > Acetobacterales > Acetobacteraceae > Rhodopila. The sequence continues at coordinate 3,777 of DIUL01000209.1, read as the reverse complement.
CGGCGTGGGCAGCGAAGGCTGGGCCCGTTTCGGTTTCGTGAAGATGCCGGAGTACCGCTGGGGCGTATTGCTCGCCCCTCAGGTCGAGGGCCGCACGATTCCCTTCGGCGCCCACAAGGGCGAACCCGCCTGGCAGGAAGTCCCCGGCGAGTATCGCGCCATGCTGCGCCGCCTGCTGGTGATCCAGGGCGATACCGAACCCGCCAGCGTGGAACAGCAACGTCACCTCGGCGCAACCGCGCCATCACTTTATGACATGCGAAACCTGTTCCAGGTGAACGTGGAGGAAGGCCGCCACCTCTGGGCCATGGTCTACCTGCTGCAGAAATACTTCGGTCGTGACGGGCGCGAGGAAGCCGAGGAACTGCTGCGCCGCCGCTCGGGCGACCAGGACAGCCCGCGCATGCTGGGGGCCTTCAACGAACGCACGCCGGACTGGCTATCGTTCTTCATGTTTACGTTCTTCACCGATCGCGACGGCAAGATGCAGCTCGCCGCGCTGGCGCAATCCGGTTTCGATCCGCTCTCACGCACCTGCCGCTTCATGCTGACCGAGGAAGCGCATCACATGTTCGTCGGTGAAACCGGCGTCCAGCGCGTCATCCAACGCACCATCGATGCGATGACCGCCGCCGGTATCGACGATCCGTATGACATCCCGCGCGTCCGTGCCCTGGGCGTCATCGACCTGCCGACGTTGCAGAAGAAAGCAAACCTCCATTATTCCCTGACGCTGGACCTGTTCGGCAACGAAATCAGCACGAACGCCGCCAACGCCTTCAACGCCGGCATCAAGGGACGCTACCGCGAGGATCGGCTGACGGACGACCACCAGCTTCTGTCCGCGCAATACCCCGTGCTGCGCCTGCGCGACGGCGCGATCATCCGAGAGGATGTGCCCGCCCTGTCATCCCTGAACATGCGCCTGCGGGACGACTTCGTGGACGACACCGCCGCCGGTATCGCCCGCTGGAACCGCGTGCTGGAACGCACCAAATTCCCGTTCCGCGTCACCCTGCCCCATGTCGCCTTCAACCGCCGCATCGGCGAATTCGCCGCCATCCACGCCGATCCCGCCGGCAACATCCTGACGCCGGAACAATGGGCAGCCCGTCGCGATGAATTCCTGCCGACAACCGAAGACAATCTCTTCATCGCCAGCCTAATGAAGCCCAGCCTGGAGAAAGGCGCCTATGCCGGCTGGATCGCCCCGCCACGCATCGGTATCGACAACATGCCAGGCGATTTCGAATACGTCCGGATCGAGGACTGACCAACCATGACCCCTCCGCGCATCGCCCTTCTCGGCTTCTCGATCGAATGCAATCGCTTCGCCCCCGTCGCGACCGAGGCCCATTTCGCCGAACGCACCCTCATCACCGGCGACGCCATGGTCGCCGAAGCACGCTCCCCCGCCCCCCGGATGCTCGGCGAAATGCCCGGCTTCGTTGCTGACATGGATGCGGCTGGTCCGTGGACGCCCGTGCCGTCGACGCTCGCCATGGCCGAACCGAACGGCCCGGTCGAACAACCCTTCTTCGATCGCCTGATGGCGCAATGGGAGGCCGATCTGCGTGCCGCTGGCCGTCTGGACGGCGTGTATTGCGTCCTGCATGGCGCCGGCCTGACGACCGGTGATCATGACCCCGAGGGCACCATGCTCGTCATGGTCCGACGCATCGTCGGCCCCAGCGTCCCGGTCGTCGCGAGCTACGACCTCCACGCCAACGTCTCAGACCCCAACGTCGATCTTGTCGACGCCTATGTCGGCTACCGCACCAACCCCCACCTCGATATGCGCGAGCGCGGCGAGGAGTCCGCCCAGATCATCCGCCAGCTCATCGGCGGCACCAAGACCTTCCTGACCCGCATCCGCCTCCCGATCGTGCCCCCTACCGTCACCATGCTGACCGGTCCCGATGCCCCCAACCGCCCCTACGGGGAGCTGATCGATCTGGGGCAGCGACGGATGCGCGAAGCCCCCTACGCCGGACGTGTCCTGAATGTCTCGGTCCTCGGCGGCTTCGCCTTCGCCGACACGCCGTTCAATGGCCTGACGATTGTCGTGACAGCCACCGATCAGGAGGCATCCCGCGCCCTCGCCCAGGAAATCGCGGACGCCGGCTGGGCCCGCCGCGGCCAGTTCAGCCCCTCCTTGACCTCGCTGGACGACGCCGTCGCCCATGCCAAGGCGACCGAGGACCCATCCCGCCACGCCCTCGCCTTCGCCGACGTCGCCGACAACCCGGGCGGCGGCGGCCGCGGCAACACGATGTGGATCCTGGAAGCCTTCGTCCGGGCCGATGTCCGCGATGCACTGGTCGGCGTGATCCACGATCCCGCCCTCGCGGCCGAAGCCAACCGCCTGGGCATCGGCGCCACCTTCATGGCCCGGTTCAATCGAGACCTGGTCGACGAATTCTCCAAACCCTTCAGCACCGAGGCAACCGTCGTCGGCCTGCTGAACCAGCCGATCCAGGGGCGGCGTGGTATCTACGCGCGCAACACGCTGGATACCGGCCCCTCCGCCGCCCTGCGCATCGGGGGCATCACAGTTGTGATCATTTCCAACCGATTCCAATGCGCCGATCCGACTTTCTTCGAAGCCTTCGGGCTCGATATCGCCGCCGCCCGGGTTGTCGTCGTCAAGTCGCGGGGCCATTTCCGTGGCGGATACGATGAATTCTTTCGCCGTCAGGACGTGGTGGAAGTCGACGCCCCCGGCCTGACAAGCCCCATCCTGTCACGCTTTCCCTGGCAACACATGCCGCGCCCGGTCATCCCGATCGACGACGTGGCCAGTTGGACACCGCCCGCATGAAACTCGCCGATCTGCCAACGCCCTGCCTGGTGCTCGACCGCACCATCCTGGAACGCAACCTGATCGTGATGGCGAACGCGCTGTCGCGCCTCGGCGTCCCCCTGCGGCCGCACATGAAGACCGCCAAGTCGATCGACGTCGCCCGCCTGGCGATCGAAGGGCAGCCAGGCGGCATCACCGTCTCCACCCTTGCGGAAGCGGAATACTTCGCCGGCCACGGGATCACGGACATCCTCTATGCGGTCGGAATCACGCCGCAGAAACTCGACCAGATCGCCAAGCTGAACGCCGGCGGCGCCGACATCATCATCATCACCGATGACCCCGATACGGCCAGCGCCATCGCCGCCTACCCGGTCCGGTTCCGCACCCTGATCGAAATCGACTCAGGCGAGGAACGCGGCGGCGTCACCCCCGACGATCCGCGCCTTTTGGACCTTGGAACCCGCCTCGGAGACCGTCTCGTGGGCGTGATGACCCATGCCGGCCATTCTTATGGCGGCCGTTCCGTACGCGACATGGAACGTTTCGCCGAAACCGAGCGCGCCGCGATCACCGCCGCCGCCGCGCGCCTGCGCGATGCCGGGCATGCCATCAGCATCGTCTCGGCCGGCAGTTCCCCCACTGCCCGCCACGCGCAGAACCTGGCCGGAATCACGGAAATGCGCGCTGGTGTCTACATGTTCGGGGATCTGTTCCAGGCGGAGATCGAAACCCACGGCCTGGACTCAATCGCGGTCACCGTCCTGACAAGTGTCATCGGCCGCCGCCCCGGCCGCGTGCTGGTCGATGCCGGAGGGATGGCGCTGTCCAAGGACCGCAGCACCGAAAGCACGCCACATGACTACGGCTTTGGCCTGGCGCTGGATATCGGCGGCGGACGCAGCTATGGCAATGCCATCGTTCGGCGCGCCTATCAGGAACATGGGGTGATCCACTGCTGTCCGGTCAATCAC
>DIUL01000226.1:662-3862 GCA_002422345.1 Acetobacteraceae bacterium UBA6159 | reverse complement strand
CGCCGTCAACCGGACAGTAGTGTCATCCGGTATTCGACGAACTTGAACGGTCCCGTGCCGATCGGCTTGGTCCGCATCTGCGCGGACGGGATGTGGCAGGGATAGACCGGCGAATAGCCGGACGCGAGCATCGACAGCAGCGACGGCTGCGGGCGGGTCAGGTGGAACGTGACCTCGGTCGGGCCGTTGACCGTGATCTCCTTGACGTTCGCATACCAGAGCTGGCGCGGGCTTTTACGGATCTTCCCCGGTGCCAGGCCCGAGACCATGTCCCAGGTGCATTTCACGTCCGCCGAGGTGAAGGGCTTGCCGTCATGAAAGGTGACGCCTTCGCGCAGCGTGAAGGTCAGCTTCGTGCGGCTGTCGTCCCAGGCCCATTTCGTTGCAAGGTCGGGCACGATCGTGTCGTCCCGATTCTGCATCTGGTGCTGGTCGAACATGACAAGGTTGTTGAACATCGACATGAACGGCACGACGACCGAGACCGTTGCCTCCTCGTGCAGCGAGGGGCTGGGTGGCGTGTCGATCAAGGGCATGGTCAAGACGCCGCCGCGCTTCTGCGCCGCGGCCGGACCGGCGACGGCAAGTATCAGCGCGACAAGGCATCCGGCCACGCGGCCGGTGAGAGATCGCATCCTGGGGTTCCTCCTTCGGTTGGCCGCGGGTTCGGGCCCGCGTGCCATTACCGAAACGCTGCGCGGTTTTGGCCGGGGACGCAACCTTCGCGGGGCTGGCGGGGCGCGGGCCGGGGGGTGCGCGCGGGAGTGGCTGATAACGGATGAAATCATTCGTGGGCCAGGTCGTTCCGGCCACGATCACCCGCGGACGACGCAGGCGGCGGCCCGGTTGCCGCCGCGATCCGGGACACGCGCGGCCATTCCCGAAATCGGTCCCGGGACAAGATATTTCCCACCCATTCAGGCCAAATGGGAGGAAGGAATTTTTCTTTTCTCTCCCCACCTTGCCAGCAGCGGAAAAATCATCTTTCTGAGGCGCCCCGATGGACTCTCGCTCCACTGACGCCGACCAGGAGTATCAACCGTGACCCAAACCCTCACCCGGCGCGCCGCGATCGGCGCCACGCTGGCGCTGGCCGCCACCACCGACCCGTTCCGGGCGCATGCGGCGCCGAAGGAAATCCGCCTCGACTGGGCGACCTACAATCCGGTCAGCCTGGTCCTGAAGCAGGAAGGCCTGCTGGAAAAGGCGCTCCAGCCCGAGGGGATTTCGGTGCGCTGGGTGTTCTCGGCCGGGTCGAACAAGGCGCTGGAGTTCCTGAACGCTGGCTCACTGGATTTCGGATCGACCGCGGGCGCGGCCGCCCTGGTCAGCAAGATCAACGGCAACCCGATCAATGCCATCTATGTCTATTCGCGGCCGGAGTGGACCGCGCTGGTCACCCAGGGCAACTCCTCGGTCAAGACGATCGCCGACCTCAAGGGCCAGCGCGTCGCCGTCACGCGCGGCACCGATCCGCATATCTTCCTGGTCCGCGCCTTGGCCGGGGCCGGGTTGTCGGAGAAGGACGTGAAGCTGGTCCTGGTCCAGCACGCGGACGGCCGCACGGCGATGGAGCGTGGGGACGTGGTGGCCTGGGCCGGGCTAGACCCGATGATGGCCGCGGCGGAGGTCGAGGGCGGCGCGCGCCTGTTCTTCCGCAAGCCGGAAGCCAACACCTGGGGCGTGCTGAACGTGCGGACCGAGTTCGCCAAGGAAAATCCGGAACTGGTGCGGAAGGTCCTGGGCGTCTATGACACCGCCCGCAAATGGGCGGTGGCCCATCCGGCGGAACTCAAGGCGATGATGATGGCGGCGACGAAACTGTCAGACCCGGTCATCACGCGTCAGTTGGAGCGGACGGACATGAGCAGCGGCCTGATCGGCCCGACCCAGGCGGAAACCATCAGCGAGGCCGGCAAGGCCCTGCAGGCGGCAGGCGTGCTGGATGCCAAGCTGGACATGGTCGCCGTGACCAACGGGTTGATCGATCCGTCCTTCGCGAAGGCCGCAATCGGGGCATGAAGTGGCTGGCGTCCCGCCCGTGGATGACGGGTCTTATTCTGCCTGTCATCCTGGGCGTGACGTGGGAACTGGCGGTGCGCCTTGGTTGGGCGCAGGGGCGGCTGATGCCGCCGCCGTCCCGCCTGGCCGAATCGGCCTTGGCGCTGGCCGCCTCCGGTGAACTGACCACGCATATCATCGCGACCATGACGCGCGTGTTGGTCGGCTTCGCGATCGGCGCCGCCGCCGGCACGGTCCTGGGCGTCGCGACGGGGGCCAGCACGTGGCTGCGGGAATTGCTCGATCCCTCCGTGCAGGCGATCCGGTCGGTGCCCTCGCTTGCCTGGGTGCCGCTGTTCATCCTGTGGCTGGGGATTTTCGAAACATCCAAGCTCGCGCTGATCGCGCTGGGCGTGTTCTTCCCGGTCTATCTGGGCGTGCTGAGCGCCATCCAGGACGTCGACCGCAAGCTGGTGGAGGTCGGGCGCGTGTTCGGCCTGTCGCGGCTGGGCATCGCGCTGCGGATCACCTGGCCCGCGGTGGTGCCGACCTGGATCGCGTCGCTGCGCTCGGGCCTGGGGCTGGGGTTCATGTTCGTCGTCGCGGCCGAACTGATGGGCGCGTCGGAGGGGCTGGGCTACCTGCTCGTCGATGGCCAGCAGATGGGCCGCGCCGACTCTATCCTCGTCGCCCTGATCGTCTTCGCGCTGCTCGGCAAGGCCTGCGACGGGATACTTGTGGCCGCCAGCCGGCCGCTGCTGCGCTGGCAGGACACCGTGAGGAGCCGGCTGTGACCAAGCTCGCCATCCAGCATCTGTCCAAGACCTATGCCGACGGGACCGAGGCGCTGCGCGACGTCCAGGTCCATGCGGACAGCGGAGAGATCGTGGCGATCCTGGGCGGGTCGGGCTGCGGCAAGACCACGCTTCTGCGCCTCGTCGCCGGGCTGGATGAGCCGAGCGGCGGGGTGGTGATGGTGGGGGGCGAGAAGGCGGTGGGGACGCATGGGGCGATCAGCGCCGTGTTCCAGGAGCCTCGGCTGCTGCCCTGGCTGACCGCGGGGCAGAATATCGGGTTCGGTGGGCAGCGTCTGACGGCCGAGGAGCGGTCGCGCCGGGTGGAGGCTCTGCTGGGTCGCATCGGGTTGGCGGGTTATGCTGATCGATGGCCGCGGGACCTGTCGGGCGGACAGCAGCAGC
>DIUL01000226.1:0-638 GCA_002422345.1 Acetobacteraceae bacterium UBA6159 | reverse complement strand
TGCTGCTGGATGAGCCGTTCTCGGCCCTGGACCCCTTCACTCGGGCGAGCCTGCATGAGTTGCTGCTGGATTTGTGGCGGGAGTTGCGGCCGACCATCGTGATGGTGACGCATGATATCGAGGAAGCGGTGGTCCTCGCCGACCGGATCGTGGTGATGAAGCCAAAGCCTGGGCGGGTGCATGAGGCGATGGCGGTGGATTTGCCTCGGCCGCGGGACCGGCTGGCACCGGCGTTTGATCTGATGAAGCGGCGGGTGATGCGGGCGATCGACCGGTCGCTGGGCGAGGAGCACGGGACGGGGTTCCGGGCCTCGGCCGGGAGTGCTTCGCCCTGGGTTTGAGGGGGGTGTTCTGACGAAGCAAAGGGGCGATGCCGGCGTCGTCGAATACTTCAGCGGACGGCTGCCACCCCGTCGTGGTCGGCGCAGGCGCGCCATCCACGACTCACTTGTGTGGGACAAGCGAAAGCCGCGGGTGCTGGGCCTTCACCAACCATGACGAAGGGGCGATACCGGCCACCGCCGGCATCGCCCCCTGCCCCAAATACTTCAGCGAACCAGCCAACCCCGTCGTGGCGGCCGGAGGGCGGCCATCCACGACTTCCGTGTTTGGAACGAGAGAAAGTCGTGGGTGGTGGC
>DIUL01000150.1:5861-5983 GCA_002422345.1 Acetobacteraceae bacterium UBA6159 | reverse complement strand
AGGCGGAACCGTTGATGCGCCGCGCCCTCGCCATCGGCGAGGCAAGCTACGGCGCCGAGCATCCGAGCGTGGCGATCCGGCTCAACAACCTCGCCCGGTTGCTGCAAGCCACGAACCGGCTG
>DIUL01000150.1:0-5726 GCA_002422345.1 Acetobacteraceae bacterium UBA6159 | reverse complement strand
CGCCCTCGCCATCGACGAGGCAAGCTACGGCCCCGACCATCCGGACGTGGCGATCCGCCTCAACAATCTCGCCGCGTTGCTGCGTGCCACGAATCGGCCCGGAGAGGCGGAACCGTTGATGCGGAGACACGTCGTGATCTTCCTGAAATTCCAGCGCGCGACCGGGCATCCGCACCCGCATCGCGACGCGGCGCTGGCCAACCACGCCGGCCTGCTGCGCGACATGGGCCGCGATGAGGCGTCCATCGCGGCGGAACAGCAGGCGATGCACCGGGAGGCCGGGTTGGCGTGACGCCGGTTGGCGCGTCCCCGTGCCCTTCGTCCCGCCGCGCTCTCTCTTTCTCGTCCTGGTCGGGTTCGACCCGACCATCGCCCGGGACTCCTTGCGTCTGGGGTTCGTGCGCGGCCCCATCCGCCACGGTCCCTGGCGATGGCCGGATCAGGTCCGGCCATGACGGGGGAAGGAAGGGGGGCGGCGCCGCTCGACCAGCCGGTGTTCGTCCGTTCCACCGCGCGCCAAACCCTGGTTCGGCGCCCAACCATTGGCCCGCCATCCAACCCCTGGCCCAGCCCCCGACCCCGGCGTAATCTCTCGCCCCCACCATCCGGACCCGCCGTCATGACCCAGACCGACATTGCGATCGCCGAAGCCCGCGCCGTCATGGATGGCTTCATGGTCGCCTTCAACGCGCAGGACGCCGAGGCGTTGCGGACCACCTGGTTCCACTTCCCCCATGTCCGCCTGCACAGCGGCCAGGTCACCGTCATGGCCACGCCCGCCGATTTCCGCAGCGCCGTTTGGGGCCGCACCGGCCAGGCCGAGGGGTGGGCGCGCACCGCATGGGACTATGTCGAACCCGTCGACTCCGGCCCCGACAAGGTCCATTTCCGCGTCCAGTTCACCCGCTACCGCGCCGATGGCAGCGCGATCGGCAGCTACCGTTCTTTGTATATAGTAACAAAACTGGACGGACGCTGGGGCATCCAGGCCCGCTCCTCCTGGGCTGCCTGAGGCTGATCCGATGACCGATCCCGCCTGCCTGATCGCCCGCGCGCGCTCCCTGATCCCCGATCTGCGCAGCCGAGCGGCGGCGGCGGACGCGGATCGGGCGGTGGCGGGGGAGAGTGTGGCGGCGTATCACCGCCTCGATCTGTATCGCGCCTTGCAGCCGCGGCGTTTCGGCGGGTTGCAGATGGGGTTTGACGTTTTCTCCGGCATCGGGGAAGCGCTTGCCGAGGGCTGCGGCGCCTCCGCCTGGGTCTACACGGTGCTGGGGGAGCATCAATGGATCATCGCCTGCATGCCTGAGCAGGCGCAGATCGACGTCTGGGGCGATAATCCGGCGGCGCTGGCGTCTTCGTCGCTCGCCCCGCGGGAGACGGCGAAGCGGACCGATGGCGGGTGGCGGCTGTCGGGGCGGTTCGGGTTTTCGTCGGGGTGTCTGCACGCGCAATGGGCGATCATCGGCGCGCGGGCCGAGGACGCGGCGGGGAACCGGCCGACTCGTTACATGCTCGTGCCCATGAGCGAGATCGAGATCGAGGATGACTGGCATGTCCTGGGCCTGCGCGGCACGGCCAGCCGGTCGCTGGTGATCCGGGATGCCTTCTTGCCGGAGCATCGGACGGTGCTGCTGAAGGATCTGATGGAGGGGACAACGCCCGGCAGCCGCGTGCATTCGGATTATCCGCTGCTGCGCGCGCCGCGGGGATATCTGGTGCCGTTCTCCCTGCCGGTCGTCGGGTTCTCCCTGGCCAGGCGGGCGCTGGAGGTGGTGCCCGAGATGCTGAAATCCCGCCTGTCCCGCGGGGTGCACGACCTGGCGGCGTCCGAGGTCGTGCAGATGGCGCTGGGCGAGGCGTCGGCGATGATCGACCTGGCCACGCTGGTGATGCGGACGCGCCGGGCCGAGAGCGTGGCGCGGGTGGAGGCGGGGGAGGCGATCACGCCGCTCGACGTGATGCGCAACCGCCGAGACATCGCCCACGCGACGGACCAGCTCCGCGCCGGCGTGCAGAAGCTGGTGGAGGTCTGTGGCGCCCGCATCGTCTACGACAAGGACCCGTTGCAGCCGTTGTTGCGGGACGTATTGACGATTGCCACGCACTCCGTGGTGCACCGGCAACTGGCGATGGTGCCGTATGGGCGGCACCTGCTGGGCGTGCCCCAGCCGGCGGGGGAGGCTTAGGGGGGCTTGGAGGCGACGGCCCTACCACCTCGTCATGGGGGTATTGGGGACCGGCCTTACCACCCCGTCATGGTGGGCGCAGGCCCACCACCCACGACTTTGCTGGACCGGACTACATAATCCGTGGATGGCGGCCCTGCGGCCGCCACGGTGCTGCGCGGATGCCTACCCCACATCCCTCCGCAGAGCGGCCAGGAACCGAGCGGCACCGGCCTCGGGCGTCGCGTCATTCATCACCGTCGTTACGGGAACCCCCTCCGGCAGAGGCACATCCCGGGCCAACCGCGCCGCAACGTCGGTGGCCGTTTCGCGGCCTCGCGCGGACAGACGGGCGGCCAGCACATCCGGTTGCGCGGTGACCAGGATCACACGGGTGGGGTAGCGCGCAGCCGCCTCCGCGATCACCCCGCGCGACACATTCGCAACGACCGAAACCCCGCGCGCCAGGTCCGTTTCGATATCCAGCGGAATGCCATACGACAGCCCATGCGCGGACCAGCGCAGCGCAAAGACCCGCGTGGCGAAGTCGGCGTCCGAGGCGGGTTCATGATCCTCATGCCCCGCATCGGCCGGACGGGTGATGACGCGGCGGACAAAGCGGAAGCTCGGGTCATCCGCCAAAGCCTCCCGTGCCGCCCCAAGCAACGTGTCCTTCCCAGCGCCGCTCGGCCCCACCACCAGTATGAGCATCAGAATCCTCCACCCCCCAAAATAGCGGGGGTCGTCCATCGCACAAAGCGACAGCTCCGTGACAAAGCGCCTGATTCCGTCCCCGCCGGAGATGCGGTAGCGTGCCGCCCAGAAATCGGGAGTCCACGCGATGTCACCACCAGACCGGAAATCGCCGGCACCTTCGGCGTCGCCGCCAGCACGCATTGGCTCGCGAGCCAGACCGCCATGGCCGTGCTCGAACGCGGAGGTAACGCCTTCGACGCGGCCGTGGCCGGCGGCTTCGTGCTGCAGGTCGCCGAACCGCATTTGAACGGACCCGGCGGCGACGCGCCGATCATCATCCATGACGCTCGTGCCGGCACCCAGCACGTGATCTGCGGCCAGGGCCCATCGCCCCAGGCCGCGACGTTGGAGGCCTTTGCCGCCCTCGGCCTGGACCTGATCCCCGGCACCGGACTGCTGCCCGCCGTCGTGCCCGGTGCCTTCGACGCCTGGGCGCGGATGCTGCGTGATTGGGGCACGTGGGAACTCGCCGACGTGATGGCCTACGCGATTGGTTACGCGCGCAACGGCTGCCATGTTGTCGGGCGGATCAGTGCGCAAATCCAGACGATGAAGCCGATGTTTGAGCGGGAGTGGAAGACCTCGGCCGCCGTCTTCCTGCCAGGCGGCAACGTCCCCGCGCCGGGATCGTTGCTGAAGCGTCCCGCGCTGGCGGATACCTGGGAACGGGTTCTGCGTGAGTCCGTCGGCGCCACACGCGAAGCCCGCATCGATGCCGCCCGCCGCGCCTGGTACAGCGGTTTCGTGGCCGAGGCGGTGGATCGGTTCTTTCGCGACAATGAAATTCTCGATGTGTCCGGCCGGCGCCATCGCGGGCTGCTGACGGGGGATGACATGGCGCGCTGGTCGGCGCCGGTGGAAAAGCCTCTCGCGTATGACTACGGCGAGTACACCGTGCTGAAATGCGGGCCGTGGAGCCAGGGGCCGGTGTTCCCGCAGATGCTCTCGATCCTGAAAGGTTCCGACATCGGCGCGATGGACCCGGTGGGCGGCGACTTCGTGCATGTCGTGACCGAGGCGATGAAACTCGCCTTCGCGGATCGGGAGGCGTTCTATGGCGACCCTGACCACGTTTCGGTGCCGATGGATGTCCTGCTGTCGGATGGTTACGCGGCCGACCGGCGCGCGCTGATCGGGCCGGAGGCTTCGATGGCGCTGCGACCTGGCACGGTGCCGAATTTCACGAACACCGTCGATCACAACGCGGCGTCTCGCGCGGCGCTGCTGGCGGGGGATGTGTCCGGCAGTGGAGAGCCGACGGTGTCTCGGCTGGGTGCCTCCAGCGGCGATACGTGCCATCTTGATGTGATCGACCGGCACGGAAACATGGTGTCGGCGACGCCATCCGCGGGGTGGCTGCAATCGTCGCCCGTGATCCCCGAGCTTGGGTTTCCCCTGGGCAGCCGCGGGCAGATGTTCTGGCTGCGGCCTGGGTTGCCGAACAGTCTGGCACCCAACAAACGCCCCCGTACGACTTTGTCGCCGAGCATGGCGTTGCGTGGGGGGAAGGGGTGGATGGCGTTCGGGACGCCGGGCGGGGAGCAGCAGGACCAGTGGTCGGTCATCATGTTCCTGCGGATGGTGCATCACCGGATGGGCATCCAGCAGGCGATCGACGCGCCGTCGTTTCATTCGGAACATTGGCCGTCGAGCTTCTGGCCGCGCGTCGCCCGCCCGGGCCGTCTGGTGCTGGAGGGGCGCTATTCCGACGCCGTTCTGGCCGATATGCGCGCGCGCGGGCACCTCGCCGACCGTGGTGACGACTGGTCAGAAGGCCGACTCTCCGGTGCTCGGCTTGAAAACGACGGGCAGATGTTCGCCGGCGCCAATCCGCGCGGCATGCAGGGTTACGCGGTGGGACGATGATGCGGACTTTGGTGCAGCCGGGGCCTTTGGGGTTTCCTCGGGTCGAGATGGCGGGTGGCGTGGTGGAGGCGCTGTCGTTTCCGTTGCGCACCGGCGTGACGTTGCATGAGGCTGTGACGGGGCCGTTGGTCGCCGCTGGTTTCCAGGGTGGGACGGTGGTGATTGAGGGTGGGGCGCTGGACCCGTTCCGTTACGTGATGCCGGGGCCGCCGGATGATGCGTCCCACGTGGCGTATTTCACCGCGCCGCGTGCGCCGGTTGGGGTGACGCGGTTGGAGCGGGCGAACCTGACGTTTGGCTGGGCCGAGGGGGCGCCGTTCCTGCATTGCCACGCTGTTTGGGTGGAGCCTGATGGGTCCCGCCGTGGGGGGCATATTTTGCCTCGGGAGAGTGTGGTGGTGGGATCAGGTGCTGTCTCCGCCTGGGGGTTTCCGGATGTGCGGGTGGAGACGGGGTTTGATGCGGAGACGAATTTCACGCTGTTTGGGGTTAAGGGCGGGGCGGTCGCGGGGGCGTCAGCGGTGATGGCGCGGGTGCGGCCGAATGTGGATGTCACTCTGGCGGTGGAGGAGATCGCGGCTGCTTGTGGGTGGTCGGATGCGGTTGTTCGGGGGAGTTTGGGGTCTCTGGTTGGGGCTTCGTTCGCGGATGGTCGGGTGGTTGGGGATTTGGCGACGGAGGTTCTGGTTCGGTCCGGGCGGGTTCGGGCCGGACGGGCGGAGGTGGATTTGGCCGTGGTGGATATGGGGGGCGGGGTGCATGAGGGGGTTTTGGTGAGAGGGGGGAATGGGGTTTTGATTACGTTTGATTTGGTGGTGGTGGGAACAAAAGGCACACACGTTCACGTTACCGATTAAATTGACATTTCCGCATGATGATGATTACAATATTAATATGATACCCAGGGGGGGGACAAGGCTGTTCAACGCTATGAAA
>DIUL01000060.1:35510-57840 GCA_002422345.1 Acetobacteraceae bacterium UBA6159 | reverse complement strand
GCGCGATGAATAGGATGGGCTAGACGCGCGATCTTGACGTTTGCTCAGCACCTGCCGAAGATTTGGAATAAGCGACTATGGCGCGATCAATCGAACAGGGACTGGCAAGAACATGACCCAGCAATTTGTGGACATCAAGATCGTCTCTCTAGACGAGGAAGCATCCACGCCATCAGGGGATGGCGCTCTGGTCGATATCGTTCTAACGCTGTCGCACACTGCGCCCGCAGCATGGGCACAGTATTTCAATCAAGCATGGCACCAGAATTTTTATATGATGAAGCGACGGGCGACAGTATCGGGCAATCGCCTTCATATCATCTGTATGCCAAGTGAGGTTCAGTCCGAACATTTGCCGGAGCTAAGGAAGGTCATAGCGCTTACGAACGATGCTTATCGAGATTACGCATCGGCCCAAGAACTGCAAAGACAGGAAGCGGAACAGCGCGCGCGTCAGCAAAAGGAACAAATCACCAATTTAAAGGCGAACCTCAAGTTTGACTGAATAAAGCTCTACACCCGGCGATTTCTCCCCAACTTGGGGAGAAACTCAGACTATCGCACCCGTAAATTCCCACGCCGCCGCCGCCGGCCGCTTCGCCGCCAATCCGACGGCGGCGATCGCCGCGATAGCCGGATCAATCCGCCCCCGGCTCCGCAACTTTGACAGCTTCCGGTTACCGGCCGGATCGGACTCAATCGACGCGTTCGCCATCGCCCAGCGCAACAAGGGATTGCCACCATGGGAAAGCCGTCGTTGTAGGATCAACGCCTCATAGGCAGTCACGGCGGGCGACATGTCCTTAAAGCCGGCGCCGTGGGGTTCAAGCGGGAGGCTGATCCCTTCCCTGTCCAGATCGGCGCGCAAGTTCTCAATCAGCCATCGGTCGGACGCTATGCCCATCAGATCCAGCCCGTCCACCTGGCGGGATATCCACGCGCCCAACCATGTCCGATCGGTCGTTCGGCCTGGCACTGCGACAACATGCCCTTGTGCCTGCCAGAGCGGATACGGCGCGTTGTCCTCTCGCCCCTTCTCATGCAGCAGATCGCTTGGGATAAATGCCCAGCAACGCAGCAAGCCGGTTTCTGGCCAATACAACGCGAACGCGGACAAATCGGCCGGCCCCGCCGCAAGATCGAGACCACCGAAACACGGACCAGACGCCTCGGCCTCGGTTGCACACGCGTCCCACTCAGTCGGCGCTATCCAGCGGTCATCCACTGCGACCGGCATATTCAAGGTGTAGGCGCGGAACGCCGCTTCTAAGGCCGGCACGCGGCGGGCGCGTTCGGACTGGACGCGTATATCATCGAGGTCCCGAAAGTCGCCCAGCGCGGGGTTTGCGGCCTTCCACGCCTCGATGCTCCATGGATCGCACTCGGGATCGGCCGAATAGATGAACGCGCGGAAACTGGCATCCGTCACGGCGCCGGCTTCAACGTCGCGGGCATAGCCGATCAGTTCTTCGAGCGGGTTTTCGGGATCGGCGGAACGGGTCGAAATTACGAACCCGAGCGGTTCCTCGTGCGCCCCCATGCCGGTATTGAGCGCGTCGAGTAGGTCCCGGCCTCGCCACTGGGCTACCTCGTCACCAATCCAAAAGTTGGGAGACAAGCCGTGCGCCTTTCTGGCATCGCTTGAAAGCGCCTGATAGATGCTCCCGGTTTCTACGTCTTCAATTTCCTTTTTGAAGTCTCGGAATACAAGCCTCTCGGCCAGATCGGGTTTGAGCAACGCCATGGCCTTCATTGCGGAATAAACGATAGCCGCTTGTGCCCGATCAGCCGCACCAGACAGGACTTGCCCACCCTGAACAGCCTCCGGCCCGCATAGGTGCGCGAGGGCCAGAGCGGCGGCTAGGCCGGTTTTACCGTTCTTCCGGCCCATGGATAGCAGCGCAAGCCGGACCGGCCTCCTGCCCTTCCTGTTCGTGGCGTAGACGGACTTAACGATCGCCCGTTGCCACGGCCGCAATGTGAACGGGCGCCCGGCATGCTTGCCAGATGGCACGGTTAGCGTGCCGATCCAGGCAATGAGGCGATCGGCGCGGGTTTTGCCCTTCAACGCGGCGGCAATGTCTGCCGTTGCGTTCACCGCCGGCCGTTTGACGGGCTTCGCACCCGGTCCCCGCGCGCCCATTACCGGCGCCCCCGGCCGAAACTTACTCTAGGCGACTGCCCGGAACGGTCCAGGCCCCCTAGTTGTGTGCTATTTTTGCCACAATCCGTTGCCGATTGGTGCCACCAATGCCCCGGATCGAGCGGCGCGCCCGAGGCATCGCACCCGATAACGCGAGGCTCGCCACCACGGCGGCGCTGGTTATGATGGTGAACACACAGGCCGCGCAGGTTCCGTGGCGTGTCCTGGCCACCCTTCGCGCGGGGCTGGATGTGGTCGACGGCCACCGACCGTTCTCCGCATCCAGGCGTTGCACATACAGGTTGGAGCCGTAGCACCATGGCGCGGAGTTCCCGCCATTCCTTGCTGCGGTAATAGGGATCGCTCATCGTCCGGCCTCCCTGGCCATGCGGCGCAGTGTCGCCGCAATCTCAGACTTTTCCAGATGATAGCGTTCGGGATCGCGGTGATCGGGGGATAGCCTCGCCACCCGTCCGGCCAGATAGAAAAGCCTGTCCGCCCGTCCCTGCCCCGCCTTCAAGGCCGGCGCTGTCCGTCCGTCTGTTCGGTCAGTTTGTTGGGGTTTGGCACCGGTCATAGCCACCACCAACCTGACTGATCGGCAGGTCCCTCCGCCCCCCGGAACCCCTGAAACGGGGCCTCGGAGCATCCGCGTGTGTTGCGTGTGTCCCCTATAAGGGGGGACACACGCGCACGCACGCACGCCAAATCCCACACACACACGCACGCAGACACACGCGGTTTCATAGCAACCAAACCAGTTCGTCCGTTAAGCCCAGTTTGCCCTTGTCTTTCAGTTGGTTAAGTGCATCTCTCATGCGGCCGCGGTCTTTTGCGGTCAGGCTCCCGCGTGTGTCTAATTCAAACCGGCCCTTCGCACGCAGACACACGCGGATTTGGTCTCGGGTTTGCGTGTGTGTGGGTTTCATGCCCTGGACAGGGACCCTCAGTTCGGTTTCCGGTCCTGCGAGAATGTCCGTGATATCGTCCAACCAGCCTTTTTGAGCCGGGCTTAGCCGCGCCTCCGTCTTGTCCTTACCCTTGGGGTCGGCCGGGATCGGGATGCAGGACGTGACCGGTTCGTTCGTCTCAGGGTCAAACCCGATTTCAACCACGCTCAGGTTGAACCCGAACGAGGCGCCGCATTCCATGTCACGCTGTTTGGTAGCCCGTAGGGTCCGGGTGCCGTCATCCGTGGCGGTTAGCTCTAGCTCGGTATCCACGGCGGCGCGGAGCAGGCTGTGGCCACGTGCCCCCTTTGCGGTGTCTTTGCCGGAATGGTGAACAACCAGGACAGTTGCCCCGGTAGCGGCGCGGATTTCATCAATATGCCGCACCAGCGCCCCCATGTCCTCCGGGGCGTTCTCGTTACCGCCAGCCATCGCGCGGGAAAGCGTGTCGATCACGATCAGCCCCACCGGCTGGCCTAGCCGCTTCTTCATGTCCATGGCGGCGCGGATTACCTCGGACGCGTCACCATCCTCGGAAACAAGGTCAAGCCCCACTGGTAACGCCGCAAACCACACTACGGAGCCGGGTGTATGCTTCTCAAACTTCCACGCGGTAACGCGATTACGGAACCCGGCGCCACCTTCCAAAGCGCAATAAAGAACCGGCGCTTGCCGAACCTCTCGCCCCTGCCAGGGCATAGCCGACGCGATGCACAAGGCCATATCGAGCGCGGCGAAGGTTTTGCCGGAATTGCTGTCACCATAGAGGATCGCGGATGTTCCCTCGCCCAGGACGCCCGCAATCAGGCAGCGCGTAGACAGGACCGGCGCGATATCGTCGAAGTATTCGAGAAACTCGGCTTTATTCTTGGGCGGTGTGGGTTGCTGCTTTGCGCGCTTGTTAGCGGCGCCCATCTTGGTGGTGACGGTCGCCGCGTCGCGGTAATAGTCCGCCTCTGACTCGGCCGACGGCGTGTCGAAGTTGGGCATGGTGTCCATTACCGGCGCCCCCCCCTGGCCACGATCGGCAAGCTGGAACGGCCTTTCCTGCCCCTTAGCCAAAGCCCAGACCGCATCCCGGCGGGCGTTGCCCCAATCCTTCACGGTCGGCGGCAACGCCCCCACCAGCATCTGGACGGCCTGGGCTTCGGACAAGCCGATGCTGGCCATGACGCCGCCGAGGGACAGGCCGCACCGGATCAGAACGTCATGCTTCTGCCCTTCCGGTGCGGCCCCCAGGCGGCGCAGCAGCGCGTCCACATACCCGGCGGCGCGTTTGTCCCCGATCGGTTCAACCGGGGCGGAACTGATCGGCCTTGGCGGTTCCGGCGGCTCCAATGCCAGCCCAGGCCGCAGCATCCATTCGGGCCAATCGGCCGGCGGTGCGGGATCAAGGATGGAGTATCCGGCCGATGGCGGTATGACGGCATAGCCACCTTCGCCCCGAACATCGACGCCGCCCGCGATCCGGCCTTGGCTATTCCGAACGCCATCATGGTGATGGAAAACCAGATGGACGCCGCCGCTCGGGGTGCGATGAACACGGGTTTTCGGCATACGCGCGGCGTTCGCTTGCAGCCACACATGGCCACCATGGCGCGGGTCTACGTCGAGGATATCGACACCAGATGCCCGGCCGGTCGGTGTCGCGATCAGGCTGGCACCAGGGATGCGGAACAACCGCAGGACCGTCTCCGCGTCTACGGATGCGGCATAGAACCCCCGGCGGCAAGCGGGCCGCTTGTCGATCCCACACGGGAAAACCGGGATACCACGCGCCGCGATGCTCAGGGCCTCGGCGGTGATATTAGGCTGTTCAGCCGGGGGGCTGTTTGGTAAAATGCTAGTAGCACGCATCGTAAGCCAATCCCTTGGATTGGCGTGCTGGTTTTGCTAGCTTTTGCCTACCTAAGCCGTTGTTTTAGCTTCGGTTGGCTTTCGTTGACACGGTAGGGGTCACAGGTTCAATCCCTGTTGCGCCCACCATTTCCAACCGAATCAATCACTTGGCTGTGATTATTCCTCCTCCCCCGGCGGTGCGTCCAGCACCGAGAACGCCAGGGTGACAAGCTGCTCCGCCGCGCCGGAATAGCCGGCTACATCGGCGGCCTGGGCCAGGGCGATCAGCCGGTCGGACAGCATCAGCGGGCTGAACACGGCGGGCGGCACGGACGGCATCGTCGAAAGCTGCGTCATGGGCTTTTCCCTTCGGTGGCTGGTTTTGGGCCGTGAAAGGGAGCATGCGCCCCGATGATTGACCGGAGGTTAACCGCGGGGCCCTTCGAGTCGGATTTTCCCGACCATGGCATTCATAATTTCCGCGGCGCCTCCAGAAGCGCCAGAACCCGCAGCGCCGAGGCAAGCGGGTGATCCGGCTGCCTATTCCCGTCCACCTGGGCCACCAGGGTGGACAGCGAATCCCCCCGCTGCGCCGCCAGGGCGGTTAACGCGTCCCAGAAAGCCGGTTCCAGGGCGACGCTCGTGCGGTGCCCTGCCAGGGAAAAACTGCGTTTGATGAGGGTGCTCATGCCTGGTGCGGCATCGTGGCGTGGGGACTCGGAAACCTTCTCCCCGTGATGACGGCCAAACGGCTGCCTGCCCTCGTCATGGCGAACAATGGGCCGTAGCCCGCCGTCATGATGGGCTCCACGCTGCCGCCCCTCGTCATCGCAGCCGAAGGGATACCTCCTCTCGTCGTGGCCGCCGAAGGGCCGCCACCCACGACTTCCTTGTTCCATGCCCAGGAAATCGTGGCTGATGGGCCTGCGCCCACCATGCCCGGGGGCCTCATTCCCCTGCCCCCAACCGCCCGGCCGCCCACCGTGCCGCCTCGGCGACCACGGGGTCTGGATCCGCAACCAACCCCTCCGCCACCGGCCGCAGCGACGGGTCAGCGGAGTTGCCGATCGCGTTCAGCACATTGCGGATGAACCGGTTCCGCCCGATCCGCTTGATCGGAGACCCGGCGAACAACGCACGGAACCCGGCATCGTCCAGCCCCGCCAGGTCCGCCAGCGCCGGTGCCGCCAGGTCCGCCCGCCCGCGCAGCTTCTCATGCGCCGTGGGCACCGCGAACCGGTTCCATGGGCACACCGCCAGGCAGTCGTCGCAGCCATAGATGCGGTTGCCCATCAACGGCCGTAGCTCGAGCGGGATCGGACCATGATGCTCGATCGTCAGGTAGGAGATGCAGCGGCGCGCATCGAGCCGGTACGGCGCCGGAAAGGCCTCCGTCGGGCACACCGTCAGGCAGCGCGCGCAGGTCCCGCAGCGGTCGGCGTGCGGCGGATCGGGCGGGATGTCCAGGGACGTATAGATCTCCCCCAGGAACAGCCAGGAGCCATGCTGGCGGGAGACCATGTTGGTGTGCTTGCCCTGCCAGCCCAGGCCGGCGCGCATGCCCAGGGGTTTCTCCATGACCGGGGCGGTGTCGACGAACACCTTCACCTCCGACCCGAAGCGCGACACCAGGAACTGCGCCAGGTGCTTCAGCCGGCCCTTCACGATGTCGTGATAGTCCCGGTTGCGGGCATAGACCGAGATCGTGGCGCGGTCCGGCTGGTCCAGGGACGCGAGCGGATCGTCCTCGGGCGCGTAGGACAGGCCGAGGGCGATGACGGACCGGGCGTCGGGCCAGAGGGCGCGGGGATGGGCGCGCTGGTCCGCGCGGTCGGCCAGCCAGCCCATGTCGCCATGATGCCCGGCGGCGAGGAAGTCCCGCAGCCGCTCCCGTGCCTCCGGCCCCAGATCGGCCGAACAGAAACCGATGGCGTCGAAGCCAATGGCCAGAGCCCGGTCGCGTATGGCGGGACGAGGATCAGGCGACAGCCACATCCTCCCAGAACCCGAAGCGCCCGCCGACGGCGGCCATCTTCGGCTGTGGTGCCTCATAGCACCAGGCGTTCCGAGGGTGGCGGATGCCATCGACGATGACGTCGTAGAACTGGACACCATGCGGGCAGGCGCGGTCGGAGTCGGTCTTCGGCGCCTTTTCCAGCCAGTCGAGGCGGACCGTGGTGGGCGGGAAGTAATGATATCCACCGACTTCCACGATGTCGTCGCTGGCGGCGATGGTCTTGCCGTTCAGAGTGGCTTGCATGGGGGTGGCCTCCGGTTTGAGGGGGAGGGGCGTCTTCACTAGGAGAGGGTGTCTTTCGTGGGGGCGCCCGGTGGGGGTTATGGAGGGGTTCTGCGCCCTCGATTTCGTTGGGCATTTTAGCACAGAGGAGGAAGGGAGGAGTCACGAAGGACGATGAGATGATGGGGGCCGGCGTCGAGGCTGGCGGGAATACGCGAGCCTGCGAGAAATCCGGCTCGACGGCCCTTTGTCCACCCCTCCTCCGTCGTCCTCCGTGACGTTCTCCCTACTTCTCCGTGCTTCACAGCGGAGGCGAACACGGGAGCGGGACCAACGTTCGTCCCCCCCGCATCGCCCCCCTGCCGCACGTCACCTCGGACAGACAAACCCAGGCCCCGGCTCTCCCACTCACCCCTGCCGGTAAAGCTTCACCGCGTTGTTCAGGAAGAAGTCCCGCTTCTTCTTCTCATCCACCGGCATCGGCAGGACATGCGCCGGATCATCATAGTCCCAATGCGGGTAGTCGGTCGCGAACAGCAGCTTGTCCCAGCCGATCCAGTCGATGGTATCGAGGACCTGTTCGCGCTTGATCGGCTCCTCCATCGGCTGCGTCGTCAGCCACACCTGCCGCCGGAAATACTCGCTGGGCAGCATCTTCAGATGGGGGGTTTCGTCCCGCAGGGTCTTGGCCAGCTTGTCCAGGCGCCACAGCAGGGACGGCGTCCAGGCAAAGCCGGACTCGATCAACACCAAGCGGAAATCCGGCAGACGCTCAAACACGCCTTCCATGATCATGGAGGTCATGAACGTCTGGCAGGACTGCGCGTGCCCGACCATGTCCTCGATATAGTAGGACGGCCAGCCGGCGCCGCTGACGGGATAGCCGCCGAAGCCGAAGGCATGCACCCCGATCGGGAGGTTCGCGGCGGCGGCCGCTTCGTAGACCTTCCAGTAGCGCTTCTGGCCCGGCGGTTCGGCGGTGCGGTTCAACATCAGGATCTGCACGAAATGCGGATCGGCCGCATACCGCTCGATTTCCGCCACTGCGGCGTCCGCATCCTCAAACGGGACGACGATCGAGCCTTTGAGGCGCGGTTCGGGGATCAGCCATTCGTGCAGGATCCATTCGTTCATCGCGTGGCACACGGCGGCGCCGAGTTCGCGGTTCTGGAACGCCTGCCCGTTTTCGCCGGTCGGGTTCAGGATGCCCAGGACGCAGTTGTTCTCGTCCAGCAACTGCTTCTGCATGAACGACAGGGAGCTGCCGGGGCTGCCGCCCTCGGGCGGGTTGGAGTCCCGCCTGGCGGCGTTTGGTTGGCCTTTTGGGTAGGCCGGGCCTTTTTGGTAGGCTTGCCGCAGGCGGGCGCCGTAGGTCTGGAAATGCTCGATCCAGCGCTGCTCCATATAGGGATGCAGCACCTTGTCGTTCGGCCGTGTGGGATGGATGTCGCAGTCGGCCGTCGCGAGCTTGGATGTCTTGGCGGCTTGCGGCGTGGGGCGTGTGGTGACCTGGACGTTCATGGGACCGTCTCCGTCAGGCGGGCATAGGTGGCCCGGGGATTGTCGATCATGATCTTGCGCACCAGTTCGCGGGAAAGACCAGCGGGGATGACATCCTCGTTGTCGAACTGCCAGTGCGGGTAGTCGGTGGAGAACAACAATAGCTCATCCGAGTCCATGTGTTCCATCAGCTTTTCCATGGCGGCGCCGTCGGGCGGGCCGTCGCAGGGGGTGATGGTCAGGCGGACATTGGACTTCACGATTTCCATTGGCGCGCGGTCGACCCAAGGGATTTCCATGCGCAGGCCGCGCCAGAACTTGGTCAGGCGCCACAGATGGCCGGGCAGCCAGGTAAAGCCGGATTCCAGCAGCACGACCTTGAGGTCGGGGAACTTGGTGAACACACCCTCACAGATCAGGGACGACAACCCCTGCTGGAAGGCGGCGGACTGCGCGGCGTAGTCCTCGGTGTAGTACGTGGGCCAGCCGAGGGGGGTGACCGGGTGGCGGTAGGCGCTTCCGGCGTGGATGCCGATCGGCAGACCATGGCGTTCCGCGGCGGCGTAGATCGGCCAGTAATGGCGCTTGCCCAGCGGCTGGTCGCCCATCACCAGCATGAGGATCTGCACGAAGCGGCGATCGGGGGCGACGCGGTTGATTTCCTCGACCGCCAGTTCCGGGTTCTGGGCGGGTACGACGATGGAGGCGCGCAGGCGCGGTTCCTTGTCCAGCCATTCCTTTGCCATCCAGTCGTTCACGGCCTTGGCAAAGCCGGCGCCCATGTCCTCACTGAACAGAAGCTGCACGCCATACAGGCAGTTGGCGATGGCGATGGAGGTCTGGAACGGGTTCAGCGCGTGGCGGCGCAGGGCATCAAGGTCCGAGCCAGGCTTGGCCCCGCCCGGCAGGCGCCAGTCGGGGCGGCAGGTCAGCGGCGCGTTGACGGGGTAGGAGATCGAGTCGAGCTCATGCATGCCGCGCTGGATGATGATGTCGCGCCAGTGGTCGGACAGGTAAGGGTGCAGGGCCTTGAGGCTGGGCACCGAGGGATGGATGTCGCAGTCGATGCCGCCGGGTTCGATCAGGCTCATGGGTCCTCGCAGCCGGGGCGGCGTTGGCCGTCGCCCCGTGTTTCATGGCCCGTGCCGTGCCGGCATTCGGGCGTGACCGTATCGCATGAAACGCGGATACCGGCCAATCCTGTCGTTTGCCGCGGGGGAGGCAGGCTATCACCGGGGGGAGGGCCGGCCCGCGAACGGACCGGCCCCTGCCCCTACCGTTTCTCGATGTTGATCTTGACTTTCAGGTCAAGGATCACCACGATCAGCAGCAGGATGATAAGATGCAGTAACATCCCTCGTCCTCCAAGTGATAAGCCGGCGGGCCGATCCCGCCGGCTTTTCCTGTTTATGGCGGATTGGTAAAGGAAGTGTTGACGGGCGATGGTTTTTCATCGCCGTCATGGCACGTGTCGTTACATACCATTGTATTCAACTTGGCCGGCGTGGCCCAGGCCGCCCCGAAACCACGCCGCCATCAGCGCCTCAGGTCGGAAAGCCGCGGAAGGTCGAGGGGATCTTCTTGATCGCCTCGATGGTGGAACGACGCACATTCGCCCCCGTCCCCGGTGCGAAATCAACCGAGACGCTGTCGACGATCCCGCCAAAGCGCTTGTTGATCGCCTCCGGCAGCCCTTCATATGTCGCGCGCGCCACGAACAGGTCCAGCACATCGTCGGACACCTGCGCCGCCATCTCGTTCCATTTCCCCTGCTTCGACATCTCGGTCAGCTTCAGGCCGAGATCCGTCAGCCCATGGATGTCGAACACGCCGCGATAGGACGGGGTCGAGCCGTAGAAGGCCACCCGATAGCGCACCTTCTCGGCCGCCGCGGCCACCGTCGCCTCATCCGGGCCGGTCGCGATGAAGCCGCCGCCGGTGATCTCACAGCTTTCGAACGACTTGCCGGATGCGGTGAGCTGTTCTGCCAGCATCGGGCGGACCACGCCCTCCAGATACTTGCGGGTGGCGAAGCTGTGCAGGCGCACGCTGTCGGCGGTGCGCGCGGCGGTCTTCAGCATCAGCGGCCCCACCGCCGCCATCGCGATCGGCGGCATCGGCAGGTTGTTCGGCCCCGGTGAGAACTCAGGCGTCATCAGGGAAAAATTATAGTGCTTGCCCTGGTAGCTGAGCTTTTCCCCGGTTTCCCAGCAGCGGAAGATCGCACGCAGCGACTCCGCGTATTCGCCCATCCGCGCGGCCGGCGCGATCCAGGGGGTGGAGAACCGACGCTCGTTATGCGCCTTCACCTGGCTGCCCAGCCCAACCACGAAGCGGCCCTTGGAGTGGCGTTGCAGGTCCCAGGCCAGGTTCGCGACGACCATCGGGCTGCGCGGAAAGGCGATCGCGACCGAGGGGACAAGCTGCACCCGCTCGGTCGCCATCGCGGCGAAGGCAAGAGGGGTGAACGGGTCATGGCGCAGTTCGTTGCTCGTGACGATGTCGAAGCCATCTTCCTCGGCCTGGCGGGCCGCGGGGCCGCAGGCCGCCCAATCCTGCACCGGCAGGCTCATGGATACGCGCATTGTTTCCTCCCTCGATCAGGCGACAATTTGCCGTGGGCGCGAGGGTCTCGTAAAGCGGCGGAAGCGGGAAGGAGGACATCCATGGGTGATCTGGCGGGAAAAGTGATTATCGTCACGGGGGCGAGCCGAGGCATCGGCGAGGCCGCCGCCCTGGCGTTGGGCAAGGCAGGCGCGACACTGATGCTGACGGCGCGTGACGGAAAGCTGGCGGGCGATGTCGCCAAGGCCGTCGTCGCGGCCGGCGGACGGGCCACGGCACGGTCATGCGACGTGTCCGACTATGCGGCGACCGCGGCCTTGGTTGCGGAAACCATCAGCCAGTTCGGCCGGGTGGACGCCCTGGTCAACAATGCCGGCGTAATCGAACCGATCGCCCGCATCGAGGACAGCGACCCCGCGGCCTGGGCGCGCAACATCGAAATCAACCTGATCGGCGCCTACAACGCCGTGCGCGCCGTCCTGCCCGGCATGATCGGCCAGGGCGGGGGGACGATCGTCAATGTGTCCTCCGGCGCCGCGATCCGGCCGCTGGAAGGCTGGAGCGCCTACTGCACCGGCAAGGCCGGCATGCACATGATGACCCGCGCCATTCATCTGGAGCTAGCCGAGAAAGGCATCCGCGTCTTCGGCTTCCAGCCGGGCACGACGGACACCGACATGCAGGTGCTGATCCGCGCCTCGGGCATCAACCAGATCAGCCAGATCCCGCGCGGCAACCTCACCCCGGTGGCGCATCCCGCCGCCGCGATCGTCTATCTGTGCACCCCGGCGGCCGACGACCTCAACGGGCAGGAATTCAGCCTGCGCGATGATGCGTTCCGCGCCCGCCTCAACCTGGAGACCGTGTGATGTCGGGACCACTCGCTGGCGTGAAGGTGATCGAGGTCGGGCAGGCCCTGGCCGGCCCCCTGGCCGGGGTCATCATGGCCGATATGGGCGCCGAGGTGATCAAGGTCGAGAAACCCGATGGCGGCGATGACGCCCGCCTGTGGGGGCCTCCGTTCGTCGGGCCGGATTCGGTCAGCTTCCACACCAACAATCGCGGCAAGAAGTCGATCACGCTCGATATCAAAAGTGCTGCCGACGTGGCGGCGTTGAAGGAGTTGGTGAAGGACGCCGATATCCTGATCCAGAACCTGCGGCCGGGCATCGTCGATGATTTCGGCATCGGGCCGGACGCGCTGATGGCGGTGAACCCGCGGCTGATCTACTGCTCAATCTGGGCGTTCGGCTATACGGGGCCGCTGAAGCTGGCGCCCGGCTTCGATCCGCTGCTGCAATGCTATGGCGCGGTCGTGACGCTGACCGGCCGCCCCGATGATCCGCCGACCTTCTGCGCGCCGGCGATCAACGACACCGCGACAGGCATGTGGTGCGTGATCGGCGCGCTGGCGGCGCTGAAGCAGCGAGACACCACGGGCAAGGGCTGCGTCGTCGATGCGTCCCTGTTCGAAAGCGCGGTGGCCTGGGTGCAAGGCCCGCTGAACAACTATCACGTCACCGGCAAGATGCCGCAGCGGCATGGCGCGGCCAGCGCCACGCTGTCGCCGTATCAGATCTTCGAGACGGCCGACCGCCCGATCTGCATCGCCGCCGGCAATGACCGGCTGTTCGTGAAGCTCGCCCGCGCCATGGGCCACCCGGAGTGGTGCGACGACCCGCGCCTGTCGGACGGCCGCAAGCGCGCCGCCAACCGCGATCACGTCGTGGCGTCGATGCAGCCGGTCCTGTCGACGAAAACGCGGCAGGAATGGATGGGGATCATCGGAGAGGCGGGCGTGCCCTGCGCCCCGGTCAACAACCTGGCCGAGTTGTCGGAAACCGAGCAGTTGCAGTCGATGGATATGCTGCGGACCCTGCCCGGCAGCGACCTGAAGATCGTCGGGCTGCCGATCAGCTTCGACCGCCAGCGGCCGCATCCGCGGTCGGACTCGCCCAAGCTGGGCGAGCACAACCGGGAGCTTCTGGGCCGGGATTGACCGGGGGCCGGCGGCGTTACCTCGACGCCGCCGGCTCTCTATTCAGCCGTAATCTCAACCAGGGCCGTGCCGTCGTTGTTGTCGTAGAACCATCGGGTCCAGGTCAGGCTGCCGTTGATCCACGTCAGATCGATCACCGCGTCGTTGACCCATAGCTGTGTGGCGCCGGAGATCGGCGGCGTGAACCGCGCCGTGAATACCCCGGCCGTCTCGTGCCTCGACATCACCAGCGGGATGGAATGACGCGCCCCACTGGAACCGACGATCGTGACAAAGGGCTGGAACCACTTGCCGTCAGAGGACCGCTTCATCAGCACGGCCGCCGGACGGAAATACCATTTGAAACGACTGGTCCAGAACCCGGTCGGATCGGTCTTGATGGTATCATCAACCCATTCCGCCTGGACGGTCAGCTTCACCCGATAAGTGATACCGGCGGTCACCTCTTTGCGAGCATTCCAACAAAGCGCCCGTGTCGGGAACACACGGGCCTCATTGTCCAGGTCAGCGCTGGCGCCCCCAGCGCCTGCCGTCGACTGGCAGATCGTGCCGCTCTTCTCGGCGACACCCAGGCCGAACCGGCTGGCGATTACGATGGTCCCAAGGACCGCCACGACCAGCATGCTCCAGCCGAACACCCCGGGCAGGATGCGCCATTTCAGCTTCCGCATCACCGCCTGGTATCGGGGGGCAGTGCGGGAGCGCTTGATCCATCTCTCGGTCAAGCGAGCCATGCAGCCGAGAGAGGGAGGTTCGCCGGAGCGACCCCGCCAGCGCCAAGCCATGCGATCCTCGATGCGGGCTTGCAGCTTCGCGCTGCGCCAAAGCAGCAAGGACAGGACGGCCACCCCGCCCAGGAAACAGACCGGGTTCAGCGCGAAGGCATTGATCCACGTTTCCAGGAAGGCCGGCAACAGCGCCCCGGCGCCACGAATGAAGGGTTCGGCGGCGCAGAGAGTGCCCAGGCACGGCTCGCCGGAATAGGACGACTCCCGCAGCGGCAGGAACAGCAGGCCGAACGCCACCACCAGCATCAGGTAGTAGCACAAACGCCGGCGCCAGACGTCATTCCAGACGGCTTCCTGCGCCTCGGCCCGGGCGACGGCGTCCGCATCGGTCTCCAGCGGCGTCCCACCCTCAACCTTGTAGGCGCGCGGCAGCACGATCGGCGCATGGCCGTCGCGGATGCGCTGGATCGCGCTGTGGTGGATGGTGACCGAGGTGAGGACCGCGCTGCTCATGGGCAGCATCGGCTGCGCGTCGGGGCGGATCAGCCAGAGCAGCGCGGCGCGGAGAGTACCAAGCACCCCTCTCGCTTCCCGCCAGGGCTCCGGATCCAATCGAGACCCCGCCACGTCCGCATACGGATCGCGCATGATCAGGTTGCCCGGATGCGGATCCTTCATCCACGCATCGATCCGGCGCGGCTGGTACCGGTAGGCGCCGCCGACACCCCGCCGCGAGTCGTGCATCGGCGCCGACCGGCTGCCCTGCGCCTCGAACCGGTCGACCTCCGAATCGAGAAACCGCAGCCCGGTGCCATGCGTTTCACCGATCATCCACAGCAGCGGCGCCATCGAGATCCCGTCATCGGGATAGCCGCCCCCGACATCGGCGTGCATGCCGCTGAACCAGACCTGCCGTAGCCGCCCGGGCTCGACCAGGCCGCGCTCGATCTGCTGTCGTTCTCCCTCCTCATCCCACAGGACCGGATGGAACGTGTCCCGCTCATCATCCAGGGACAGCGCATGGCGGGCGATGCCGACATTGGGAGAGAGGATGTTCTCGGACATCGATAGCGGCCAGACCACCTGGTCCCAGCCGCGGGTCAGTTCCGAGAACGGCAGGCCATAGGCCGCCACCGTGTCCCAGACGCCGACAAACGTGACCATCTTCTCATCGAGCGGAGAACTCGGGTCCCGCTTCGGCCGAGGGAATTTGTCGTGGCCATGATAGCGCTGGTCGCAGGCCCAGCGCTTGATCCACACCGCCGCGTTCCGGATGCCCCTGCCCCATCGGATCAGGGGCGATCCGGTCGTATTCCGCTGGCTGGCCCTGAAAGCGCGATAGGCATCCGCCGTCGCTCGGCCCAGTTCACTGTCCGTGCGGCATCGGGCGATCCCCTGCGACACGATCAGCGCCACCAGGATGCGGATGGTGAAGGCACCCCGGCTGAAGCCAAAGGCGAAGATCCTGTCGCCAGGCTCATAGTTCCGGCAGAGGAACTGATAAAGGTCAAAGATGTTTCGTTTCAGTCCCCATCCGAAGACGCTGCCCAGGATCATCAGCGGCCGCAAGCCGGACGTTCCGACCCCGTCATCGTAGAAGGCAACCTGCCGCACTCCGCCGTTGGCGGAATCCCGGAGGTCGAGGGCCTGATACAATCTCCAGACATTCGTCTTGGCGTTGGAGGAGGAACTGTTGCCCGTGCCATCGGACAAAAGAATGATGTTCTTCATGTGGACCCCCCGCCGACCGGATTGGCTTGACGCCTGAGACCTGTGCCGGCACCGGCGATCACATCACGCACCCCCGCTCGCCGCAAGCAACCCTCCGGGTGACGTTTGCGGTACCGTGACAACCAGGCCGATGACCGCACTGGACGGGGGATGGCGGGACCGATAGTGGTGGGAGAGATGCTGAAATCCGCTCTCCTTCTGATCCTGATGCCACCGGTCAACCTGGTGCTGCTTGGGCTGGCGGGGGTGGTCCTGGCACGCTTCCGCCCGCGGATCGGATGGGGCATCACCCTGGCGTCGCTGCTGGGCCTGCTGGTGTTGTCGATGCATGGCGTGACCTCCCCGATGCTGTCGGCGCTGGAGCGTAACCTGCCGACCGTGCCGGCGCCGGACGCACCGCCTGGCGCGATCATCATCCTGGCGGGCGACTCCATGGCCAGCCTCAGCGTGCCGAACGGTCACACGGTTGGCGCGCTGACGCTGCAACGCCTGCGGACCGGGGCCGAGTTGCACCGGCGGTCCGGATTGCCGCTGCTGGTCTCGGGCGGGTCGGTGCCCACCCAGTCGCCGACGCTGGCCGATCTGATGACGCTCAGCCTGCGGCAGGACTTCCGGGTCGATGTCCGCTGGCAGGAACGCAGGTCGCGCGACACGTGGGAGAACGCCCGCTTCAGCGCCGACATCCTGCTGCCGGCGGGCATCACCTCGGTCTATGTGGTCACCCATGCCTGGCACATGCGGCGCGCGCTGCTGGCGTTCGAGGGAACCGGCCTGCGGGTCACCGCCGCGCCCACCCCGTTGCTGCGCCCGATCCACCCGTCGATCACGGATTTCATCCCGAGCGTCGGCAGCCTGGCCACTGCCTATTTCGCGGTGCATGAATGGGTCGGGCTGCTCTGGTACTCCTGGCGCCATTGATCCCCCGGCGGCGGTCTACGCAAGGCCGGCCGAGCGTGCCAGACTGATCCCCTGTCCGTTTTTCCGTCTGTATTCCCCTGGCCAAGGACCCCGCCATGCCTGACTCCGCGCTCGATCGTGCCCGCCGCTATCAGGATGAACTGACCGCCATCCGCCGCGACATCCACGCCCACCCTGAACTGGGGCTGGAGGAGTATCGCACCGCCGAGATCGTGGCCCGGAAGCTGGAGGAATGGGGGATCGAGGTGCATCGCGGCGTCGGCAAGACCGGGGTCGTGGGCGTGCTGCGCTCCGGCAACGGCCAGGGCGCGGTGGGGCTGCGGGCGGACATGGACGCGCTGCCGATTTTGGAGGCGACTAACCTGGCGCATGCCAGCCAGAACCCCGGCCGGATGCATGCCTGCGGCCATGACGGGCACACGACGATGCTGCTGGGCGCGGCGAAGTATCTGTCCGAGAACCGGGAATTCAACGGCACCGTCAACTTCATCTTCCAGCCGGCCGAGGAAGGCGTCGGCGGCGCCCTGGCCATGCTGGAAGACAAGTTGTTCGAACGCTTTCCCTGCGACTTCGTCTACGGCATGCACAACCGCCCCGGCCTGCCGCTTGGCAAGTTCATCACCGGCTTCGGCGCGCGGGCGGCCGGCGGTGCGTTCTTCGATATCCGCATCACCGGCAAGGGCGCGCATGGCGCCCATCCGCAACAGAGCATCGATCCCGTCGTTGTCGCCTGCCATCTGGGCACGGCGCTGCAATCGATCGTGTCTCGTAACATCGCCGCGCAGGACACCGCGGTCCTGTCGATCACGCGCATCCAGGCTGGCGACGCCTACAACGTCATCCCGCAGCACGCCGTCCTGGCCGGCACCGTGCGCACCATGAAGCGGGAGGTGATGGAAAAGATCGAACAGAACATGCGCCGCCTCGCGACCTCCCTCGCCGAGGGTTTCGGCGCCGAGGCCGAGGTCGATTTCCGCATCATCTTCGCGCCCATGGTGAACAACAACGACGAAGCCCAGGCCTATGGCGATGCCGCCGCCGAACTGGTGGGGGAGGAGAACGTCAACCGCCACGGCAACCCCGGAATGGGGTCGGAGGATTTCAGCTTCATGATGGAGCGGGTGCCGGGCGCGCATATCAACCTCGGCAACGGCGACAGCGCCGCGCTGCATAATCACCTGTATGACTTCAATGATGAGGCGATCTCGTACGGCGTCGCGCTGTACGCGAAGATCGTCGAGAAGAAGCTGCCGAAGACCGATCCGAACCTGTAGGGACCACGCCCATGACCTTCATCCTTGGCCCCGAGGTCCAGCTTGACCGACCCGCCTTCCTCGACCCCACGGCGCGCGTGTTCGGGCGCGTCTCGGCCGGGGAGGGCAGCAGCTTCTGGCCCTATTCCGTCATCCGGGCCGAGGGCGCATCCGTGCGCATCGGCCGTTTCACCAACATCCAGGATGGCGCGGTGATCCATGTCGGCGGTGGCAAGGGGACGGTGATCGGGGATTACTGCTCGATCGCGCACCGCGCGGTGGTGCATGGGGCCGAGGTCGGGGATGATTGCCTGATCGGCATCGGTTCCGTGGTGATGGACGGGGCTAAGGTAGGAAAACGTTGCGTCATTGGCGCGATGGCGCTGGTGCCGCCTGGCGCCGAGATCCCCGATGATTCCGTTGTCATGGGCGTGCCCGGCAAGGTGGTTGCCACGCGCAACAACTTCGTGGCCACCCGGCGCAACGCGCTGGTCTATTACCGGAACGCCCTCGCCTATGCCGAGGGTCGGCACGACGAATGGCGCCAGGACGGCTTCCGCGCCTGGCGGGAGGAGATGAACAAGCGCCTCGCCGCCGGGGAGATCGTCGAGGCCTGATCTCGGGGCAAAGCACGGACGCATCTCCCCGCCGTGGGTCGCGGCCCTTCGGCCGCCAAGACGGAGTGGCGTCGTCAGGGTGCCAATACCGCGACCCCCATGACGACGCGCCATCCCCGACGTGGGGGGCTATCGCCCCCGAAATCAGACCGGCTCAGGCACCTTCGCGCTGCGCGCGTCCTGCGCCCGCTGCGCCGCTTCCCGGCGGGCGTCGAACTTCGCGAGCCGGCGGTGCGGGTTCATGTGCACCTGGTTATCCGGCATCCCGGGGTTCTTCTGCGACCCGGCCCAGCCATGCGCCGCGATGTCGAAGATCACGCCCGACAGATCGAGGTGCTTGATCTCATAGCCGTGCGGGTTGTTCGGATCGCCCATGATCCACTTCGCCCCGGCCGCGCGGACATCGGCGCCGGTCTGGATCACGTCGTCCACCCAGAAACCGATATGGTGCAGGCCAACGAAATCCTTGCCGGTGCCCTGTGACGCCTCATCGGTCTTGAAGTGCAGCAGCGCGAGGTTGACGACACCATCCGTCAGGAAGACGCCCTCGGCCAGTTCTCCATCGATCTCGGCGACTTCCTCCAACCCGAGCGCATCCTTGTAGAACGCGGCGGTTTCCCATGGATCGGCGACGCTCATCGCCACGTGACGGATGCGACCCTTGGTCTTCGCTGTCATGGCCTGGACTCCTTCCTTGTGGTTGCGCAACACCGCCCGGACCGTCTGTCTCGGCTTGGGGCGGAGCCTGCCGCGCCGGGTGATGGACCCCACCGCCGCGCGTGGCCGCCACCATAGGAGCAGCGTTGGCTCGCGGCCAAGAGGCGGGTGATTTGCCACCAACCCCGCCCGGTGTGTCACGCCCCCATCGCCGTTCGGCCCAGCCCGGAATGCCTCTGACCAACGGGCCAGGAGGACCCGCCATGGGCGCGGCGCCTTCCTGCCCTCGGGCATCAGTCGGGAGACCCATTGCAAAGAGGACATGGAGCGCATCCACTGGGGCATCGGCGTCTCCCTCGGCGCGCCCGCCGTATCCCACACTTGTTGCCCACACCCGGAGATGTTAAAGAACAAATAGAGAACTATATCCCAGGCCATGCCCGACTACGCCGAACTCCAGGTCACCAGCCATTTCTCCTTCCTCCGCGGCGCGTCGGGGATGGAGGACCTGTTCGCCCGCGCCGCCATCCTCGGCATCCCGGCGCTGGGTATCACCGACCGCAACACGGTCGCCGGCATCGTCCGCGCGCATGGCCGAGCCAAGGAAGCCGGCGTGCGCCTGGTCGCCGGGTGCCGGCTGGACCTGACGGATGGCGCCTCGGTCCTGGTCTATCCCACCGACCGGCCCGCCTGGTCGCGCCTATGCCGGCTGCTGACCATCGGCAAGGGACGCGCCGGAAAAGGCGCCTGCGCGCTGGGTTGGGACGACCTGATGGACCATGCGACGGGGCTGCTCGCCACCCTGTGTGACGGCGCCAACGCGGAACGGCTGCACCGCCTGCGCGACATCTTCGGCGACCGCGCCTACCTCGCCTTGACCCCGCGGCACCGCCCCAACGACGCCGTGCGCCTGCAACAATTGCAGGACCTGGCCCGCACCGCCCGCGTCGCCACCGTCGCCACGAATGACGTTCTGTATCACGCCCCCGGCCGACGCATCCTGCAGGACGTGCTGACCTGCATCCGCGAGGGCTGCACGATCGACGACGCCGGCTTCCGCCGCGAACGCAGCGTCACCCGCCATCTGCAACCGCCCGCCGAGATGGCGCGCCTGCTCTCCCGCCACCCCGACGCCCTCGCCCGCACGATGGAGATCGTGGACCGCGCGACCTTCTCCCTCGATACGCTGAGTTACCAATACCCGCATGAGGTCCACATCCCCGGCCTGACCGCGCAACAAACCCTGGAACGCCTGACGTGGGAGGGGGCAACGAACCGCTACGGCCCCACCCTGCCCGATGCCGTCACCAGGCAGTTGCGGCACGAACTCACCCTGATCGCGCAACTGGACTACGCGCCCTATTTCCTGACGGTGGACAGCATCGTCCGTTTCGCCCGCTCCCGGAACATCCTGTGCCAGGGCCGCGGATCGGCCGCCAACTCCGCCGTCTGCTATGTTCTCGGCATCACCTCGATCGACCCCACAAGATCGGGTCTGCTGTTCGAACGGTTCGTCAGCGCCGAACGCAAGGAACCGCCCGACATCGACGTGGATTTCGAGCATGAGCGGCGGGAGGAAGTCATCCAATGGATCTACGAGACGTATGGACGCCACCGCGCCGCCCTGTGCGCCACCATCATCCGCTATCGCGGCCGCGGCGCCGTGCGCGATGTCGGCAAGGCCCTGGGGCTGAGCGAAGACGTGACCGCCGCCCTCGCGTCGCAAATCTCCCATTGGGGCGCGGATGAAATCACCGAGGATCACATCACCGAACTGAACCTGAACCCAAGCGACCGCCGCCTGCGCCTGACGATCGAACTGACCCGCGCGCTGGTCGGTTTCCCCCGCCATCTGTCGCAGCATCCAGGTGGTTTCGTTCTGACCCAGGATCGCCTGGACGAGCTGGTGCCGATCGAGCCCGCGGCGATGAAGGACCGCCAAGTGATAGAATGGGACAAGGACGATATCGAAACCCTGCGCTTCATGAAGGTCGATGTCCTGGGCCTGGGCATGCTGGGCTGCATGCGGCGCGCCTTCAATCTTCTGGCGGAGCATAAGGACATCCGTATCGACCTCGCTGACGTCCCCGCCGAGGACCCCGCCACCTACCAAATGATCCAACGCGCCGACACGCTGGGCACGTTTCAGATCGAGTCCCGCGCGCAGATGTCGATGCTGCCGCGCCTGAAGCCGCGCACCTTCTACGACCTGGTGATCCAGGTCGCGATCGTCCGCCCCGGCCCGATCCAGGGCGACATGGTGCATCCCTATCTGCGCCGCCGCGAAGGCATCGAGCCCGTCGAGTACCCGACGCAGGAACTGCGCCGCGTGCTGGAAAAGACCCTGGGCGTGCCGTTGTTCCAGGAACAGGCCATGCAGGTCGCCATCGTCTGCGCCGGCTTCACGCCGGGGGAGGCCGACTCCCTGCGCCGCTCCATGGCAACGTTCAAGTTCACCGGCGGCGTGCATCATTTCCGCGACAAGATGATCTCGGGCATGACTGAGCGCGGCTATACGGCGGAATTTGCGTCTGAAACCTTCTCCCGCATCGAGGGCTTCGGCAGCTATGGTTTCCCCGAGAGCCACGCAGCGAGTTTCGCCCTGATCGCCTATGCCTCCGCCTGGATGAAATGCCACCACCCGGATGTGTTCTGCGCCGCCCTGCTGAACGCCCAGCCGATGGGGTTCTATGCCCCCGCGCAGATCGTGCGCGACGCGCGGGAGCATGGCGTGACGGTGCGCCCGGTCTGCGTGAACGCCTCCGCCTGGGATTGCACGCTGGAGGGGCCAGGCGTGGTGCGGCTGGGACTGCGGATGGTGAAGGGGCTGGCGGAAGCCCACGCCGTTCGGCTGATGGAACGGCGGGGCGCGGGGTATCGGTCCGTGCGGGACGCCTGGCGGGCGGGGATACAGGTTGCGTCCCTGGAACGGCTGGCGGAGGCGGACGGATTCCACGCCCTGGGCCTGGACCGGCGGACGGCGCTGTGGACGATCCGAGGGTTGTCGGATGACCGGCTGCCGCTGCTGGATTTGATGGAGGATGTTGGTGCGCCCGGGGGGGAAAGCGGCGCGGGGGACGAAGACAGTGCCACCACGAGGGAGGATAGGGACGGTGCCATGGAGGAAGAAGACCGTGCCTCCACGAGGGAGGACAGGGATGGTGCCCCCACGCCCCCCCTCCCCTTGAGGG
>DIUL01000060.1:35291-35479 GCA_002422345.1 Acetobacteraceae bacterium UBA6159 | reverse complement strand
CCCTCAAGGGGAGGGGGGGCGTGGAACCGGCATTTTCCTCCCCCCGGGGGACATCACCTCCAACCCCAACCGATCCCACCAACGAACCCCCCGTCCCCCTCCGCCCCATGACCGACGGGCGGCAGGTGGTGGAGGATTACCGCAGCACCGGCCTCAGTCTCCGCCGCCATCCGGTGTCGTTCCTGCGC
>DIUL01000060.1:0-35284 GCA_002422345.1 Acetobacteraceae bacterium UBA6159 | reverse complement strand
CCGCCGGCATCGTCCTCGTCCGCCAGCGCCCCGGCAGCGCCCGCGGCGTGCTGTTCATGACCATTGAGGACGAGACCGCCCACGCCAACCTGATCGTCTGGCCCTCGGTGTTCGAGGCGCAAAGGCGGCTGATCCTCTCCGCCTCCATGATCGGCTGCCGCGGCCGGTTGCAGCGGGAAAGCGGCGTCATCCACGTCATCGCCGAGGAACTGACCGACCTCTCAGCCCTGCTGCGAACAGTGGGAGATCACGCCAACGCCCCGATCCAACCCGCCGGCCGCGGGGATGAGGCCCGCCGCCCCGTCACCCCCGATCCGCGCCCAGGCTCACAGACCGAAAAGGGCGTGGGCGGGCGGGAGGCACGCGACATCCACGTCCATGGCCACCGGCCCAGCTATCACATCCGGGTGCCGACGCGGGATTTCCGCTGATCCCCGATTGCCCCCAACACCGCCCTCCGCCTAACGTTCCCGCAACAACGCCACAGGCGGGAGGAAACCGGATGTTCGGCCTGATGCAGCAACGCCCCTTGCTGATATCCTCGTTCATCGACTACGCGGAACGATACCGGCCGGAGGGAGAAGTGATCTCCCGCATGGCCGACGGATCCATCCATCGCGGCACCTGGGGCAACGTCGCCGAACGATCCCGCCGGCTCGCCAACGTGCTGCATCGCCTGGGCATCGGGGCCGGCGACCGGGTCGCCAGCTTCGCCTGGAACCATCACCGCCATCTGGAGCTGTTCTTCGGCGTCAGCGGCTCCGCCCGCATCCTGCACACGGTCAATCCGCGCCTGTTTCCCGACCAGCTCACCTACATCGTCAACCATGCCGAGGACCAGGCGGTCTTCTTCGATCCCGGTTTCGCCGACCTGATCGCCAGCCTCGCACCGCATCTGCCGACGGTGCGTCACTACATCGCGCTCTGCCACCGGTCGGAGATGCCGGACGCCGCCATCCCCAACCTGCTGTGCTACGAGGACCTGCTGGCGGCCGAGACCGACATGTTCGACTGGCCGGTCTTCGACGAGAACAGCGCGTCCTCTCTTTGCTACACATCGGGAACGACCGGCAATCCGAAGGGCGTGCTGTATTCGCACCGCTCGACCGTGCTGCACACGATGAACCTGATGATGGTCGATTCGATGGCGATCTCGGCACGCGACTCGCTGTTGCCCTGCGCGCCGATGTTCCATGTGAATTGCTGGGGCATTCCCTATGCTGCCGCGGCGTGCGGCGCCAAGCTGGTGCTGCCCGGCCCGCGGCTCGATCCGCAGAGCCTGTACGAGCTGATGCGGGACGAGGGCATCACCTTTACCGGTGCCGTCCCCACCGTCTGGCTGACCATGTTCACCTGGCTGGAACAGAACCGTGACACCGTCGACCTCTCCCGCCTCCGCCTGACCCGCCTGCTGTCGGGTGGGACCGCCGTCCCGCGCGTGCTGATCGAGAAGGTCCGCCACTACTTCAACGCCGAGACCATCCACGCCTGGGGCATGACCGAGCTCAGCCCCCTCGGCACCATCGGCACGAAGCTGCCCCGCCATGACACGCTCGACCCCGAGGCCTGGATGACGCTCAACCTCAAGCAGGGGCGCACGATCTACGGCGTGGAAATGCGGGTGATCGACGCCGAGGGGCATGAACTGCCGCGCGATGGCGCCAGCGTCGGGCTGATCCAGGCGCGCGGGCCCTGGGTCCTGTCGGGCTACTTCAAGGGCGACGGCGACCCGCCCGGCCCGGATGGCTGGTTCGGCACCGGCGATGTCGGCACGATGGACGTGGAAGGCTTCATCCAGATCACCGACCGCGCCAAGGACGTGGTGAAGTCGGGCGGGGAGTGGATCAGCTCGATCGAGATCGAGAACCTCGCCGTCGGCCACCCCGCGATCCAGGAGGCCGCGGTCATCGCCGCCCGTCACCCCCGCTGGCAGGAACGCCCGCTGCTGCTGGTGCAGTGCAAGCCGGGTGCCTCGGTGACGGCGGAGGAGATGCGCGCGCACCTCGATGGCCATATCGCGAAGTGGTGGATGCCCGACGATGTGGTGGTGGTCGACGCCTTCCCCCACACCGCAACTGGGAAGATCATGAAAACCCAGTTGCGGGAGACGTATGGGGGGTGGCTGGAACGGGGTTGAGGCCCAGGGTGAGGCTCGGGGTGGGGCCCGGGGGCAATCGTCCTCACCCCCGGGACCGCCCCTCTCGTCCTGGCCGGGCTCGACCCGGCCATCGCCAGGGACGCGGTCGATGGTGCTTTCGTATGGCTCCAACCAACCGCGTCCCGAGCGATGGGCGGGTCGAGCCCGCCCATGACGGAACGCGGCAGAGTGCGACGGCCCGCCTGCCTCTACGCCACCCCCCCTACTCCAGCGCGCGCCCTACTCCGGCGTAAACGTCATCGACACCCCGTTCATGCAGTACCGCAGCCCCGTCGGCCGAGGCCCGTCCGGGAACACATGCCCCAAGTGCCCACCGCAATTGCTGCAATGGACCTCCACCCGGGTCATGAAGAAGCTGCGGTCCTCGGTTTCCCCGACCGCGCCTTCCAGAGGCTGCCAGAAGCTGGGCCAGCCGGTCCCGCTTTCGAACTTCGTATCCGCGGCGAACAGCGCCTGGCCGCAGCCGGCGCAATGGAACACGCCGTTCCGCTTCTCCATGTTCAACGCGCTGGTCCCCGCGCGCTCCGTGCCATGCTTGCGCAGCACCTGGAACGCCGCCGGCCCCAGCTTCTGGCGCCATTCGTCGTCGGAAAGCTGGAACGGATAGGTCGCGGGCGCCTCATCATGCCCGCCGCCGAACAAACGCTTCATCCGCGTGGTCTCCTCTCTGGCCCTGTCTTCTGCCACTAATGTAGGGAAACACCGCCCCGCGAGGAAGGAGACTCCACGATGACCAATCTTCACGAGGCCGCGCGCCAGGTTCTGCCCGACGACGCCAGCAGGGCCACCCTCGCCGGCCGCGTCTGGCGACCCGATGCCGCCGGCCCCTCGGTCGTCGTCCTGCGCGACGGCGCCGCGATCGACATCTCCCGCGCCTTCCCCACGATGCGCGACCTGTGCGAGGCCCCAGACCCCGTCGCCGCCCTCCGTACCGCGACCGGCGAGAACCTGGGCCCGATCGACGCCATCCTGGCCAACACCCCGCCCGACCAGCGCGACCCCACGAAGCCCTGGCTGCTGACGCCCGTCGACCTGCAGGCCCTGAAGGCCGCCGGGGTCACCTTCGCGATCTCCATGCTGGAACGGGTCATCGAGGAACGCGCCCGCGGCGACCTGAACGCCGCCGCCGCCATAAGGGCCGAGGTCACCAGGCTGGTCGGCGATGACCTCGCCCGCCTGAAGCCCGGCTCCCCGGAGGCGATGCGCCTGAAGGACGTCCTGATCCAGCAAGGCGCCTGGAGCCAGTACCTGGAAGTCGGCATCGGCCCCGACGCGGAAATCTTCACCAAGGCCCAGCCCATGGCCGCCGTTGGCACCGCGACCGACGCCGGCATCCACCCCGGATCGTCCTGGAACAACCCCGAACCCGAGGTCGTGCTGATCGTCGCCTCCTCCGGCACCATCGTCGGCGCCGCCCTCGGCAACGACGTGAACCTGCGCGATGTGGAGGGCCGGTCGGCCCTGCTGCTGTCCAAGGCCAAGGACAACAACGCCTCCTGCGCCATCGGCCCCTTCATCCGCTTCTTCGACGCGGCGTTCTCGCTCGACGATATCCGCCAGACCACCCTGACCCTGCGGGTGGAGGGGGAGGACGGGTTCGTGCTGCAAGGGTCGTCCTCGATCGCCCGCATCAGCCGCGACCCGGCCGACCTGGTGGCGCAGATGCTGAACGCGCATCACCAGTTCCCGGACGGCGCCGCCTTGTTCCTCGGCACGATGTTCGCGCCCATCGAGGACCGCGACGCCCCCGGCCAGGGCTTCACCCACAAGACCGGCGACATCGTGACCATCGCGGCCCCCAGCCTGGGGCGGCTGGTCAACCGCATGCGCCCGACCGACCAGTGCGCGCCCTGGACCTTCGGCGCCGGCGCCCTGATGCGGAACCTCGCCCGCCGCGGCCTGCTGCGCGATGAACCGTAAGGTTTCGCCGCCGCTTTAAGTTTTCATAAACCCATGCCGGTTACCCTGACCGGCATGGAGATCACCGTCTGCATCTGCACCCATGACCGGCCGGCCTATGTCCGCGACTGCCTGGACGGCCTGGCCCGCCAGACCACCGACCTGTTCGAGGTTCTGGTCGTCGACAGCGCCTCCACCGGCGATGTCCCCGCCCGCCTCGCCGACCTGGCCACGGCCTATGGCGCAAGCCTGATCCGGGTCGACCGGCCGGGCGTTAGCGCCGCCCGCAACGCCGGCGCCCGCGCCGCCCGTGCGCCGGTGATCGCCTATATCGACGACGATGCCATCCCGGCCCCCGACTGGGTCGAGTCCATCCTGCGCGCCCGCCAGACCTGCCGCCCGCCCCCCGCCCTGATCGGCGGCCGCATCCTGCCGAACTGGGAACAGCCCTTGCCATCCTGGTGGCCGCCCTCCCTGCGCGGGGTCCTGTCGATCATCGAGCATGAGGGCCAGGGCATCTACCGTTCCGCCACCCTGCCCCCCGGGCTGGAACCCTATGCCGCCAACATGACCGTGGAGGTCGCCCCCCTGCTCGCCGCCGGCGGGTTCGGAGAGGACCTCGGCCGCTACGCCGGCGTCCTGCTGTCGGATGAGGAAGTGCGGCTCGCCTGGGCGCTGCAGGATGCCGGCCACCGGATCCTCTATGACTCACGCATCGTCGTGCATCACCAGATCCAGGCGTCCCGGCTGCATCCGTCCTGGCTGCTGCGCCGGCTGTACTGGCAGGGTGCCTCCACGGTCACCACGCGGCGGCTGACCCACCGCGCCCCGCCGGTCTGGGCCGAGGTCCCGCGCCGCCTGCTGGTGCTGGCGCTGTTCAGCGCGACCGCTCTGCTCCCGCAAGGCTCCGTCCGACTGATCGAGGCAAGGTGGCGGGCCGCCTACGCCCTGGGCTTCGTCCGTGCCGCCTTCGGCTGGCGGGCGGCCCGCGCGGCCGAGACCCTCGCGCGCCGCGGACTGACGCGGGAGATCGCCCGGTGATCTTGTATCAATGGGTCGGCCACGCTCCGAACTTCGGCGACGGGTTGAACGACCTGCTCTGGCCCAAGCTGCTGCCGGATTTCTTCGACACCGACCCCTCGGCCCGGTTCCTCGGCATCGGCTCCGTCCTCGACAGCCGCCACGACGGCGTCGCGGCCAAGCTGGTGGCCGGCGCCGGCTATGGCGGATACGAGACACTGCCCGCCCTCGACCCCACCTGGATCATCCACTGGGTCCGCGGCCCCCGCACCGCCCGGATGCTGGGCCTCGACCCCGACATCGGGCTGGGCGACCCCGCCTCCCTGCTGCCCGTCATCGGCGCCCGCGCCCAGGACGACCGCACGCTGATCGGCTTCATGCCGCATTTCGAGAGCATGACCCGCGGCCACTGGGATGAAGCCGCCCGCGCCGCCGGCCTGTGCCTGATCGATCCGCGCGGCGACCCCGCGGCCATCATCGGCGCCATCGGACGCTGCCGCGTGCTGCTCAGTGAGGCGATGCACGGCGTCATCGCCGCCGATGCCCTGCGCGTGCCCTGGATCGCAGTGCGCCCGCTGATGCCGACGCACCGGCCGAAATGGCTCGACTGGGCCGAGAGCCTGAACCTGCGAATCATCTTCCGACATCTGCCGCCGTCTTCCCTGCTGGAACACGCGACGCGCCTGCCGATGGCCGGCCGGCGCCCGGGGCGATTCCTGCTGGCCAGCCAGGGCCCGCGCCTGCATGCCGCCGGCCGGACCAGGCTGATTGACCGCGCCGCCACCGTGCTGCGTCGCATCGCCGCCCTGCCGGCGCAACTGTCATCCGAGCGTGACCTGGATCGCTGTCAGGATCGCATGCGAGAGCGTATTGTCATCCTGCGCCGCACGCCGTTTCGCGGCGCGGCACGTTTCCAGATATTGTCCCGCCGTCCTTCGCTCTTGCGGGTGGAAGACGAATTCGCTTACCACCCGGCTTCGATCGGCTGACAGCGCCCAGGTTCCGGCCAGTCCATTGGCCCGTGTTCCGGTCAGGGTTCCGCCGCCCACACAAGAAGACGAGCAGATGCAGCCCTTGCCGAATGAGCCTTTAACGCCGGTCGCCGATCTGCTGCATCGCATTCCGCTGTCCGCGCGCGTCGTGCTGGATGTCGGCTGCGGCCGCGGGGACCTTGGCGGTGCCTACCGCCGTCTGAACCCCACCGCCCGCCTGCTGGGGATCGAGGCGAACCCCGAGGCGGCGGCCATCGCCCGCACCCGCCTGCATGAGGTCGCGGTGGCCGACCCCGCGCTGGATTTCCTGCCCTTCGATGTGCCGGAGGGGATCGACGCGATCATCTACGGCGCCTCCCTGCAGGCGATGGACGAACCGTTCCAGGTGCTGCGCCAGCACGCCCAGCATCTGACCGCGAACGGCATGATGCTGATCTGCGTGCCGAATATCGAGCATTGGAGCTTCGCGCTCCGGCTGTTCCGCGGCAATTGGAACTATGAGCGCGAGGGCCTGCTGGATCACAGCCACCTCCGCTGGTTCAGCCGCGAGGGCATGAGCCGCTCCCTGAGCGAGGCCGGCCTGGTGCCCTGCGATGTGTTCCCCCGCGTGTTCGACGGCGACCAGGCGCAGGTCTTCGTCAGCAACCTCGCCCCCGGCCTGCGGACCCTCGGCATCGACCCCGAGGAGTATCTGCGGCGAGCCGGACCGTTGCAGTATGTGTGGCGGGTGAAGAAGGAGCCGCAGCGGCGGATGATCGTCGCCGGCAACATGCTGCCGCCGATCGGCGGCGTCTCCCACGTCCGCGTCGTGCATCCGTTGAACGCGATGGCCACCGACCCCTCGGTCACCACGCGGCTGTCGGGCCAGCTTGAAAACGATCCGGGCGGCGATGACACACCGCGCATCTTTGTCATGCACCGCCCCGCCCTGTCGGGCGACCAGGGGCGGGAAACGATACGCCGCATCATCGACGCCGGCTGGCTGGTGGTCACCGAGTTCGACGACCACCCCGATTTCTTCCAGGTCATGCAGGACGCCGATCAACTGACCTTCCGCGGCGTCCACGCGGTCCAGACCAGCACGCTGCCGCTGGCCAATGTCCTGCGCAAACGCAACCCGGAAATCGCGATCTTCCCGAACGCCATCGTCGCCTTGCCGGAAGTCCAGAACTTCCAGAGCCCCGACCACGTCACGCTGTTCTTCGGCGCGCTGAACCGCGACGCCGACTGGCGCGACCTGATGCCGGTGCTGAATGAAGTGGCCGACAAGGTGGGCGACAAGCTGCGGT
Organism: Acetobacteraceae bacterium UBA6159; assembly: GCA_002422345.1. GTDB lineage: Bacteria > Pseudomonadota > Alphaproteobacteria > Acetobacterales > Acetobacteraceae > Rhodopila. Next base: position 27,926 of record DIUL01000060.1, on the reverse strand, counting down.
TCCAGGTCGTCCACGACGCCGGCTTTTTCGAGGCGCTGGAGACCCCGCACAAATCCTTCACACCGATCTGCGACTACGAGACCTATCAGCGTCTGCTTGGCCAGTGCGAAATCTCGTTCATGCCGCTGGCCGACAACCTGTTCAACCGCGCCAAGTCCGACCTGAAATTCATCGAGGCCGCGGCCGCCCGCGTCGCACCGCTCGCCAGCACGGTCGTCTATGGCGACAGCGTGGAGGACGGGAAGACCGGCCTGCTGTTCCGCGACGCCGAGGAACTGCGCGAACGCCTGCTGCGGCTGGTGGTGATGCCCGACCTCGCGCGCCAGGTCGGTGACGCCGCCCGCGCCTATGTCGCGGAGCACCGGATGATCGCCTATCAGGTCGCTCCACGCATCGCCTGGTACCGCTCCCTCTGGGCCAGGCGGGAGGCTTTGACGCAGGCGCTGGAACACCGCCTGGCGACGCCCTACGTCCCGGGACCGTAGGGCGGACACCGCGCAGGTCCATAGACGACGGCGTTGATCAGGCCGTTCACCTGTTCCCCGATGACAGCCAGTTCCGAGGCACGCTGCATCGGCCGGACGCATCGGCGCGGAGTGCTTGACGATCGGTTGGCGGTGGGGCGGATTGTCGCACTTTCGGCGCAAGGACCGGGCCGATCGCGCGCCTCTTTTCCGATTGCCTATACCGCCCAGGGCCGATAGCCCCGATATTGGGGTCAACCGCGCTTGCGCGACGCCCTGAACCGAACCGAGAAAGCCCGCCCATGACCGACAACCTGAACCTGCTTGCCGATCTGATCGCGCGCGCCCGCGCCGCCGGGGCCGACGCCGCCGACGCTGTGCTGGTGTCCGGCACGTCGCTGTCCGTCCAGCGCCGCCTCGGCCAGACCGAGCATGTCGAGCGGGCCGAGGGCCGGGACCTGGGTCTGCGCGTCTTCCTGGGCCAGCAGGTGGCGATCGTCTCCGCGACCACGGTCGACCCGAGCAGCTTCGACGACCTGGTGGACCGGGCGCTGGCCATGGCGCGCGTCGTGCCGGCCGACCCCTTCGCCGGGCTCGCGGACACCGCGCGGGCGCCGGACACGATGGACCTGGACATGAACGACCCGGCCGAACCGACGGCCGAGGCCCTGATCGCCCGCGCCTCCCTGGCCGAGGACGCGGCTCGCTCGGTCTCCGGCGTCACCAATTCGGAAGGCGCGGATGCCGGGTTCGGCCGCGTGGAGATCGTGCTGGTGACCTCGGCCGGCTTCGCGGGGCGGCGGGTCGGGTCCAGCCACTCGATTTCCGCCACGGCGCTGGCGGGCAGCGGCACGGACATGCAGCGCGACTACGACTATCACGGGACGGTGTATCTGTCGGACCTGGACGACCCGGTGGCGATCGGGCGCAGCGCCGGCGAACGGGCGGTGCGCCGGATGAACCCGACCCGGCCGAAGACCGGGAAACTGCCGGTCGTGTTCGATCCTCGCGTGGCGGGCAGCCTGCTGGGACACCTGACGGGCGCCATCAACGGCGCCGGCGTGGCGCGCGGCACCAGCTTCCTGCGCGACAAGTTGGGCCAGCGCATCTTCGCCCCCGGCATCTTCATCCATGACGACCCGCGGCGTGTCCGCGGCGCGCGCTCCCGCGTGTTCGACGGCGAGGGCACCCCAACCGCCCCGCGTGCGCTGATCGACGACGGCGTCCTGACCACCTGGCTCCTCGACAGCCGCTCCGCTCGCCAGCTCGGCCTGGTGTCCACAGGGCATGCCTCGCGCGGCACCAGCGGCCCGCCGTCCCCCGCGCCGTCAAATCTTTACATGGCGGCGGGTGCCATGAGCCCGGCCGAACTGATGGCCGACATCAAGCTGGGTCTTTATGTGAATGAGATGATTGGCATGGGAGTCAACGGTGTAACCGGCGACTACTCTCGTGGCGCGGCCGGTTTCATGATCCGTGACGGGCAGTTGGCGGAGCCGGTGGCCGAGATCACGATCGCAGCTAACTTAATTGACATGTTTGCAAACTTGACACCTGCCAACGACCTGCGGTTCCGTCGTGGCACAGACAGTCCGACGATCAGACTCGAAGGAATGACCATGGCCGGTGCCTAGGTCGCCCTCTTTCGGAATGACGTTTGGCTCTTATATCGATGTCATGAAAAAAAGAGAGGCTAACGCCATGCGACGTACTGGGTTCTTCCTGGCCGCCACCGCGGCCCTTGCGATGGCACTCGCGCCAGGCGTCGCCGAGGCGCGGGCTGGCGGCGGTTCATCCTCGGGCAGCCGTGGGTCCAAGACCTACTCCGCGCCGCCGTCCACGCAGACCGCGCCGACCACCGCACAGCCGATGCAGCGCACGCAGACTGCTCCCAACGCCGCGGCACCGGCCGGTGGCATGGCGGGTGCGGCCGCGCCGTCGCGCGCAGGGTCCTTCATGACGGGCATGGCCGGCGGCCTGCTGGGCGTGGGCCTGGCCGGGATGCTGTTCGGCGGCGGGTTCTTCGGCGCCGGCCTCGGTGGCGCGGGTTTCCTGGGCCTGCTGCTGCAGATCGCCCTGATCGGCGGCCTTGGCTACCTCGCGTTCCGTCTGATCCGTAGCCGCATGCAGCCGCAGCCGGCGATGGCCGGTGGCCCAAACATGATGGGCCGCGACATGATGGAAGGCGGCAACAACCGCATGATGGGCGGCAGCGCCGCCAGCATGGGCATGGGCCAGGGGCAGAGCCTGCCCCCGATCACCGTCAGCGGCGAGGACTACCAGCAGTTCGAGAAGGTTCTGCAGGGCGTCCAGGCCGCCTGGACCGCCCGCGACGTGAACGCGATGCGTGCGATCGTGACGCCGGAAATCCTGGGCTACTTCGGTGAGCAGCTTTCCGAGCATGACCGCCGTGGCGTCCGCAACCAGGTCACGCAGGTCCGCCTGCTGTCCGGCGACCTCGCGGAAGCCTGGGCCGAGGGCGATCGGGAATACGCGACCGTCGCGATGAAGTTCGGGATGATCGACGTGACCGTCGATGCCTCGGGCAAGGTCGTGGACGGCAGCCCCGACCAGCCGACGACGGCGACCGAGGTCTGGACCTTCCTGCGCGTGCGTGGCGGTCCGTGGGTCGTCTCGGCGATCCAGCAGACGAGCTGATAACCCCTACCCCGGGAAAGCCCCGTCGCCCTTACAGGCGGCGGGGTTTTTCTTTGTCTGATACCCTGGCGTCGATGATGCGCCCTATCACGTCGTGGTGGCCGCAGGGCCACCATCCACGCCTTCTGGGGGAAAGTCGTGGCTGGCGGCCCTGCGGCCGCCATGACGAGGCAGTGGCCCCGGTCACAGGCCCCAATCCCACTTGTCTGATACCCTGGCGTTGCCATCCCGCCCGACAGGCGATAGCTGACCTTCCCCCGCACAGGAGGCCGACCCATGACCGCACTCGACCCCATCGCCTACTCGGACGCCACCTTGCGCCGGATCCTGTCGAGCGTTCGCACCATCGCGATGGTCGGCGCCAGCTCCAACTGGAACCGGCCGAGCTACTTTGTGATGAAGTATTTGCAGGGGAAAGGGTATCGGGTGATCCCGGTCAATCCCGGCACCGCTGGCAAGGAGCAGTTGGGGGAGAAGATCTACGCCTCCCTCCGCGACATCCCCGAGAAGGTGGACATGGTCGATGTCTTCCGTGCCTCCGACCAGGTCGGGCCGGTGATGGATGACGCGATCGCGATCGGGGCGAAGGTTGTGTGGATGCAGTTGGGCGTCCGCAACGATGAAGCCGCTGCCAAGGGCGAAGCCGCCGGGCTGGAAGTGGTCATGAACCGCTGCCCGAAGATCGAATACGGTCGCCTGGGCGGGGAACTGTCCTGGAGTGGCGTCAACTCCAAGATCATCCGCAACCGTCCGCCCGAGCAGCCGACGGCGCGCCGTGGCAAGCCCCGCCCGTTGCCGATGGCGAATGTGGAGTACGGGTTCGAGACGCGGGCGATCCATGCCGGCGCGACGCCCGATCCGACGACGGGCGCGCGGGCGACGCCGATCTATCAGACGACGGCCTATGTCTTCAACGACGCCGACCACGCCGCGTCTTTGTTCAACCTGCATGATTTCGGCTACATCTACTCGCGTCTGACCAACCCGACCGTTTCGGTGCTGGAGGAACGGGTCGCCAGCCTGGAAGGCGGTCGCGCGGCCTGTGCGGCGGGATCGGGCCATGCGGCACAGTTCCTGGTCTTCGCGACGATGCTGGAGCCGGGGGATGAGTTTCTGGCGTCCCGCGCGCTGTATGGCGGATCGCTGACCCAGTTCGGGCTGTCGTTCAAGAAGCTGGGCTGGCACTGCACCTTTGTCGATCCGCACGACCCCGAGAACTTCCGCCGGGCCCTGACGCCGAAGTGCAAGGCGATCTTCATCGAGAGCCTGGCGAACCCGGGTGGCATCGTCGTCGACATCGCCGCCATCGCGAAGATCGCGCATGAGGCGGGCATCCCCCTGATCGTCGACAACACGCTCGCCACGCCCTACCTGTGCCGGCCGTTTGAGTGGGGGGCGGATATCGTGACCCACTCCACCACCAAGTTCATCGGTGGACACGGCAACTCCATGGGCGGGATGATCGTGGAGTCCGGCAAGTTCGACTGGGCGCAGAACGACAAGTTCCCGTCCATGAGCCAGCCGGAACCGGCCTATCACGGCCTGCGCTTCTACGAGAATTTCGGCGACTTCGCCTTCACCATGAAGGCGCGGGCGGTGGCCTTGCGCGACTACGGCCCGACGATGGCGCCGATGAACGCGTTCCTGACCATCACAGGGTGTGAGACGTTGCACCTGCGGATGGAGCGCCACTGCGCGAACGCCCAGGCGGTGGCGGAGTTCCTGGCGACTCATCCGCGGGTCGAGTGGGTTTCCTATGCCGGCCTGCAGTCGAGCAAGTATTACGACCTGGCGCAGAAATACATGCCCAAGGGCGCGGGCGCGGTGTTCACCTTCGGCGTGAAGGGCGGGTATGAGGCCGGGATCAAGCTGGTGGAGGGGGTGCAGTTGTTCTCCCACCTGGCGAACATTGGCGACACGCGCAGCCTGATCCTGCATCCGGCGTCAACGACTCACCGGCAGTTGACCGAGGAGCAGCGCGTTGCCGCCGGCGCCGGGCCGGATGTGATCCGTCTGTCGGTTGGGTTGGAGACCGCGGCGGATCTGATCCAGGATTTGGATCAGGCGTTGGCTGGTTTGTAAGGCGGGCGGGTAAGGGGCCGCCCCGGACGGCGGGACACCGGCGTGGCGGCGGGAGCTACGACGCCGGACGGCGCCACATCATCATGGTGGCGGAAACCTATGCCCCAGAACGCGACACAACGTCATGGTGGCCGACGGGCCGCCACCCACGGCTTTGCTGATGCAAGCTTCAAAGTCGTGGGTGCCGGGCCTGCGCCCGGCATGACGGACGGGCGGATTGGCCGCTAGTCCCCTCCCATTCCACGCGGCAGGGAGGCGGCAGTAAAGACCCCACCGACCCGCCACCCAATCAGTCGATCGCCGCGTGCACCAAGTTCGCCACGCGATCCAGGCGCATCGAGTGCCACGGATCAGGCGACACGAAGTTCGTCAGATACGTGAACGAAACCCCGCTGGACGGATCAACCCACGAATAGGACGACCCCACGCCACCGTGCCCGAAGGTCCCCGGCGCGGCGATGGTGCCCAGGCCGCGGATGCGGTCACTCTCTCCGCGCACATGCGGGCCGAGGCCGCGATGCATCGGAATGCCCGTCATCGCGAGGTCCGGCATCTCTCCGGTATGGTTCCGCGCGACATAGGCCAGCAGACGCGGAGAGAACACGCGCTGGTCGTTCAGCCGCCCGCCCTGGCCGAGCATCTGATACAGCGCCGCCATGCCTCGCGCCGTCGCATAGCCGCCGCCACTCGGGAGCCCCGCAGCCTGGAATTCCGAGGTATTTTCGCGCGCGTCACGACCGTAGGTATGGGCGCAACGGGCCTGACTGGCCGCCGGCACGCCGACGAAGATGTCGTTGTCGAGGCCCAGCGGCGCGGTGATGCGCTCGCGGATCACGTCGCGGTAGTCCTGGCCGGTCACCGCCTCGATCACCATCGCCTGCACCAGATGGGCGGCCTGGCCGTGGTATTGCAGGCGCGAACCCGGGGTCCATTCCAGGGAGAAGTCACAGACCTGCGCCCGCATCTTGGCATGATCCGCCCAGGTCTCGGGCGTCACGTTGGAGGACGGGAAGCCGCCGCGATGGGTCATGACTTCCTGGAGCGTGATGTCGCCTTTCCCGCGGGCCGCGAACTCCGGCAGGTGGTCGGAGACCTTGTCCATGAAGGACACCTTGCCCTCCTCCACCAGCGTCCACAGCGTGGCCGAGGTGATGACCTTGGTCTGGCTGAACAGCAGGAACAGGGAGTCGTCGGTGGCCGCGACCGTGCCGCCCTCGGTCTGCGCGTTGCCGTAGGTCTGGAACAGCGCCAGCCGCCCGTGGCGGGCGAGCGCGATCTGGGCGCCGGGGTAGCGGCCCTCGGCGATATGGGACCGGATCAGGGCGTCGAGATGGTCGAGCGGCTTCTGGGTAAAGCCGAGCGCGCGGAGGTCGGCGGGGGGCAGGGGGTAGTAGGACGGCATGCGGGTTTCCTCCCTCGGGTGGGTTTGGCACGGGACGTTACGCGTTGGTGTGGGTGGGGGCCAGCCCCGGGGCGGGGCGGTGAAAGCACCGCACCCTTGCCTCCCCTCCGTTGATCCGCTTCCATCCGCCCCCATCGAATCCGACCAGGAGCCCCGCCCCCATGGCTGAAATCCGTACCGCCCACCTGATGACCATGCGCCTGACCGTGAACGGGATGCAGATGGTTGGCGCCACCCCGAATGGCGGCCGCCGCGTCGGCCTCGTCGGCGGCGGCACGTTCGAGGGTGCGCGCCTCAAGGGCACCATCCTGCCCGGCGGCGCCGACTGGATCATCGCCCGCCCTGATGGCTCCACCACGCTGGACGTCCGCATCGTGTTGCAGACCGACGACGGCGCGGCGATCGCGATGACCTATCGCGGCCTGCGGCACGGCCCGGCCGAGGTGATGGACAAGGTCAACAAGGGCGAGTTCGTTGACCCGGCGCTGTACTATTTCCGCACCGCGATCCTGTTCGAAACCGCGTCCGAGAGATACTCCTGGCTGAACGGTATCATCGCCATCGGCACGGGCAGCCGTCCGCCCGAAGGCCCCGTCTACGACGTGTTCGAGGTGCTCTGAACCATGGCGCGCATTGGATTTATCGGCCTGGGCAACATGGGCCTGCCCATGGCCATCAACCTGGTGAAGGCGGGCCACGCGGTCACCGGCTTCGACCTGGTTCCGGCCTTGCTCGACAAGCTGGCCGAGGCCGGCGGCAAGGTCGCCGCCACCGCCGGTGACGCTGCCCGCGGGGCTGAGGTGGTGATCACCATGCTCCCGGCCGGGGAGCATGTCCGACAGGTGTGGATGCACCAGGGCGGGCTGATCGACGTGGTGAAGGACAGCAAGCCGCTGCTGATCGATTGCTCGACGATCGACGTCGATAGCGCCCGCGCCGTCACGGCCGAGGCCGAGGCCGCCGGCCTGTCGATGCTGGACGCCCCGGTGTCCGGCGGCACCGTCGGCGCGCAGAACGGCACGCTGACGTTCATGGTCGGCGGGTCGGAGGCAGCCTTCGCCGCCGGGAAGTCGATCCTGGAAGGCATGGGCAAGAACATTTTCCACGCCGGCGGCCCCGGGGCCGGCCAGGCGGTGAAGATCTGCAACAACATGATGCTCGCCATCAACATGGTGGGCGTGGCGGAGGGGTTCATCCTCGCCCAGAAGCTGGGCCTGGACTGGGAGAAGCTGCACGCGATCTGCGCGACGGCGACCTCCAACTCCTGGGCGCTGAGCAGTTATTGCCCCGCGCCGGGCCCGGTGCCGGCGGCGCCGTCGAACCGGGACTATGCGCCTGGGTTCATGGCGCAGCTGATGCTGAAGGACGTGAAACTGTCCCAGGCCGCGGCCGAGGCGACCGGCTCCCCCACGCCCCTCGCTGCCATGGCGCAGAGCTTCTACCAGGCGGTGTGCGACCAGGGCGACGGGACGAAGGACTTCTCGGTCGTGTTCAAGTGGCTGGCTGAGCAGAAGCGGGGGTAGTCAACGACCGATCATGCCAGTCGCCGGCGACGGCGGCTGGTGTCAGCCGGCCGATCGCGGGGCGTCAACCCCCAGCACAGGCACGCCAAGGGCGCGCGCGGCGGCATCCAACGCCCGATCGAGCGTCGCGAGCGGAAGGACCTTCCGCTCCGCCAGTTCGAGATACGCTGCGTCGTAAACAGTCAATCGGAACCGGTCAGCCAACGCCAGCGTGCGGCCCCAAGCATGCGCGTCGGTACGATCGTCGGTCTGGATGCCCACCAAATCCAGATCAGCCAGCGCCGCATCGCGAAACGCCGCATTGATCCGCCCACGACGGACGGCCATCGTCAGGCTGTTGGCAACCTCCAGCCGCCACAGGGCGGGCACCACCGCGCCACTCTCGGCGACACGATCAAACACGTCACGAATGGCGTCCGTTGTTTCGTCCGCATGAATCCAGGCCAGGGTCGCGGATGTATCGAGCACAAGGCTCACGGACGACCTTCATCCCGCAACGCCTTCCATTCGTCCCAGTCGAAGCGACCCGAACGAAGCTGCTCCGCGCGATCCCTGATCCGACGCAGCGCGGCGCGGGCCTCCTCCTGCCTCGGCGTGGTTTCCATCGCCACCAGGCGCGCGACCTGCCGTCCATGGCGTGTGATCGTCACGTCCTGGCCCTGCTCAACCAGATCGAGCAGGGGATCGAGCGCAGTATTGGCCTCGAATGCCGTGGTCTGTCGCATGACGGTCGCCGATGATCCTTACCGTCGGAAGGGTACGCACAAGCCCAGGACCCGTCCACTTCTTTCGCCCACACCCTCCCCCACCCCAGCATCCTGTTGTAGAACCACCCAAGGCCGCACCAGGACGGCAGGACGGGAGAAACACGATGACGGCATCCTTCAAGGCGGCGCGCGACTTCCTGCTGGCCCATCGCACCGACCATGTCACCGCATGCCGCGACTTCCACTGGCCCCAGCTTGACCGGTTCAACTGGGCGCTCGACTGGTTCGACGCCGAACTCGCCGCCGGCCCCTCCGCCCACAAGCCCGCCCTGAAGATCGTCGGCGACGGCGCCGCGACCCTCACCTTCGCCGAACTGTCCGACCGTTCAAACCGCGTCGCCAACGGCCTCCGCGCCCTCGGCGTATCCCGAGGCGACCGCGTCCTCCTCATGCTCGGCAATGTCGTCCCGCTGTGGGACCTGATGCTGGCGACGATGAAGCTCGGCGCCGTCATGATCCCGGCAACGACCCTGCTGACGACAAACGACCTGAAGGATCGCTTCACCCGCGGCCGGGTCCGCCATGTCGTCTGCACCGCCGCCGACACCGCGAAGTTCGACGGCCTCGATCCCAGCGTCACCCGCATCGCGGTCGGGGACGCAACCCCCGGCTGGCATCGCTACGACGACCTGCTGTCCGCGCCGGCCACCTTCACGCCGGACGGGGAAACCAAGGCCACCGACCCGACGCTGCTCTATTTCACCTCTGGCACGACCGCGAAGCCCAAGCTCGTTCTTCACACGCATCAGAGCTACCCGGTCGGGCATCTGTCCACGATGTATGTCGTCGGCCTGCAACCGGGCGATCTGCATCTGAACATCTCCTCCCCCGGCTGGGCCAAGCACGCCTATTCCTGCTTCTTCGCCCCCTGGAACGCCGGCGCCACCGTGTTCATCCTGAACCAGCCGCGCTTCCACGCCGCATCGATGCTCGACGCGATCGCCGAACACGGCGTCACCACGCTCTGCGCCCCCCCGACTGTCTGGCGCATGTTCGTGCAGGAGAATCTGCAAACCCGCAAAACCAACCTGCGGGAGGTCTGCTCCGCTGGCGAACCGCTGAACCCCGAGGTCATCGACCAGGTGAAGGAAGCCTGGGGCCTGACAGTGCGCGATTTCTATGGGCAGACCGAAACGACCTCGCAGATCGGCAACCCGCCCGGCCTGCCGGTGAAGCCAGGCTCGATGGGCCTGCCGCTGCCGGGCTACCGCATCCGCGTGCTCGATCCCGACGACAAGGACGCGAAGGACGGGGAAGTCTGCATCGCCCTCGATCCCCCGCCGGTCGGCCTGATGCGCGGCTACCAGATGGATGACGGGACCTTCGCCGATCGTGGCGCCGACGCCTACCGCACCGGCGATGTCGCGACGCGGGACGCCGATGGCTATCTGACATTTATCGGACGCGCCGACGACGTGTTCAAGGCCTCCGACTACCGCGTCAGCCCGTTCGAGCTGGAAAGCGCCCTGATCGAACACGACGCGGTGGCCGAGGCCGCCGTCGTCCCCGCGCCCGATCCCACGCGCACCGCCGTGCCCAAGGCCTATATAACCCTGGCCGCCGGCATCGCCGCCGACCGGGACACCGCGCTGTCGATCTTCCGCCACATGCGGACCGCCGTCGCGCCCTATAAGCGCATCCGCCGGCTGGAATTCTCCGACCTGCCCAAGACCATCTCTGGCAAGATCCGCCGCGTGGAACTGCGCCAGGCGGAGGAAGCGCGCTACACCGCCGGCACCCGCGACCCCCGCGAGTTCCGGGAGGATGAGTTCCCCGAACTGACCCGCGCCTGACCCGCACCCGGCCAACCCTGGGGCCGTCGCGGCGGCGCCCCTTCCCGGATCAACCGCCATGCGCCGTCCCGAACCCACCCGCCGCTCCGTGACCCGCATGCTGGATGAGCATGGGCAACCGGTGGAGCCGCGGCGTCGCCGCTCGATCCTGTTCAGGCTGTTCCGCGCCATGATCTTCCTGGGACTGTTCGCCGGCCTGATCGCCGGTGGCGGCGTGCTGTGGTTCCTGGACGACCAGGGCCGGACCCCGCGCGAATGGGCGCCCTATCTCGACCGTCGCGCCGAGGGCCACCGCGCGAGCATCACCGAGGGAACCGCGCTGGTGACCTCCTATCTGGTCGCGGCCGACCGGCTGCCGCGGTCCCAGCCGGTGACTCCGCCGGCGCGGATCGGCGCGTCGCCCGACCGTTCGGGCAGTGCCGCGGGGCGCGTGCGCCAGGTCGTGAGCCAGGCCGATCTGCGTGCCGCCGTCGCCAACGCCCAGCCAGGCGATGTGATCCAACTCGCGCCCGGCCGCTTCCCGTTCAACGGCCGCCAGATCGGCATCGATCGCCCCGGCACCCAGGCGCAGCCGATCACGATCCGGGCCGCCCGCCTCGGCGACACCATCATCGAGACCGACCAGGTGGCGGTCTTCAAACTCGCCGCGCCGTTCTGGCGCATCGAGAACCTGATCGTGCGCGGCGTCTGCGCCGAACACACCTATTGCGAGCACGCCTTCCATGTCGTCGGCGATGCGCGCGGCACCGTGATCCGCAACAATCGGGTGGAGGACATGAACGCCGCCATCAAGATCAACGCAGAGGGCACGCGCTACCCGGATGACGGGATCGTCGACGGCAATACATTCGTCATGACGGCTCCGCGCGACACGCGGAACCCGATCACGCCCATCGACCTGGTCGGTGCCAGCAACTGGCGCATCAGCGCGAACTTCATCGCCGATTTCATCCGTGTCGATACCGACCGCGCCACCTACGGCGCCTTCGTGAAGGGTGCGGGCGAGAACAACATCCTGGAGCGCAACGTCGTCTTCTGTGAATGGAAGCTGCGCGGGGCCGGCCAGCGCGTCGGCCTGTCGCTGGGCGGCGGCGGCACCGGCCGCGAACTGACCCGCGACCAGGGCCGTTCCGGCGTTGAACAGACCGGCGGCGTGATCCGCGACAATCTGATCGCCTTCTGCTCGGATGTCGGCATCTACGTGAACAGGTCGGCCCGTTCCGTGATCGAACACAACACGCTGCTCGACACCGCCGGCATCGATGTGCGGTTTCCTGAATCCTCGGCCGACGTCACGGCCAATATCGTCGATGGCGCGATCCGGTCGCGGGAGGGAGGCCTGCTGCGCCTGCACGGCAATGAGGTCGGGCCGGTGCTCGGCCTGTTCCTCGGCCACCACCCGGCGCGTGGGTTGTTCACCGACCCGGGCCGGCTCGACCTGACCTGGCGGGAAAAGCCCACGACCCCGGGCGTCGCCGCCGGGCGCGTCGACCTGTGCGGCACCGTCCGCCCGGGCCAGCCGCTTGCCGGTGCGTTCGAGGATTTCGCCCGCTGCAAATAGGCCGCGCTCAGGCCGCCGGCCGAGCGCGCAGCCGATGGGCGCGGACCGAGTCATGCACCAGCCAGACACCCAGCGCCGGCAGGACATGCACCACCACCCAGAACCCCGCCATGGCGACGGAGCCCCCGGGCTCACCCAGCCGCAACAGCGCCGGTCCGACGACGTAGAGCGAGGACACCAAGGCCGCCAGCATCGGGAACCAGAGGGGAATCGGGCGGTTGTTGAAGCCGTAGGCCACGCCCACGCAGGTGCCGACGAATAGCGCCTGGATTCCGCCGACCGGATAGGACACCAACACCAGCACGGGCAGGGCCGGCAGCAGCTCGATCACCGAGTTCGCATCCGGATCGGCCACGAACAGCGGGAACACGGCCAGCACGATCAGTACCGTCAGCGCCCCGAGGGGAGGGCCGAGCAGAGGGTAGAGAAGCCAGGTGAGGGTGTTGTTGGGGGGCATTGAGGGTATCCGGCCCCGTTTGGGGGACGGAATTGTCCCGTTCGCCCGCCATTCGCGCAAGATGGGCCTTGGTCGGGGTAGCGGCCCCGCCCGCGGGCCAAATTCGATGTTCGCGGTCCGCGCGCCAAGCGGGTAGAGTGGCCAACCAGGACCCGAGGGTCCCCATCCCGATCCAGAGGTGTGCCTTGTCCCGCAAGCCCAACCAAAGGGCGCGCCCCTCCGCACGCCCGACCGCCAGTGCCCCTGCCCCCGCCGACCTTGATGTCACGATCGAGCGGATTGGCGCCGACGGCGATGGCATCGGCCACGCGGCCGGGGAGGCCGATGCCGGCGGCCAGACCGTCTACGTGCCCTTCACCCTGCCCGGGGACACCGTCCGCGCGACCGGCCTGCGCCGGCACGGCCAGGGCCTGCTGGGATCAGCCGAAACCTGGCTGACCCGAGGCCCTGACCGGGCCGATCCGCCCTGCCCGCATTTCGGGGCCTGCGGCGGCTGTGCGCTGCAACACTGGCAGATGGGCGCGTACCTGGCCTGGAAGACCGAACTGCTGCGCCACGCGCTCCTGCGGGCCGGGTTCGCCGATCCGAACGTGGCGCCAATCGTGCCCTGCGCGCCGGCCAGCCGCCGCCGCATGGACCTCGCCGCCCGCCGCATCCGCGATGGCGTCGTGCTGGGCCTGCACCGCGTCCGGTCGGCCGATGTCGTCGATCTGACCGAGTGCTCGGTGCTGCATCCGGGCCTGACCGCCCTGCTCGATCCCCTGCGTGCCCTGCTGCATGGGCTGGTGACGCCCTGGCGGCATGCCTCGGTGGTCGCGAACCTGCTCGACAGCGGCCCTGACCTGCTGCTGCGGATCGAGGCTGAACCGACCCCCGCCGACCGCGCCACGATCGCCGGCTTCGCCCGCCGCCACGACCTGCCCCGCATCGCCTGGGCAGCGGGGACCGAGGGCACCGAACCCGTCTCCCTGCTGCGCGCGCCCACCACGGTCCTGTCGGGCGTCACCGTCACGCCGCCGCCCGCAGCCTTCCTGCAGGCGACCGAGAGCGGTGCCCAGGCCATCATCGCCGCCGTCCTGTCCGCCCTGCCGGACCGCATGCCCAACCGCGCCCGCATCGCCGAGTGCCACGCCGGCTGCGGCACTCTGACCTTCGCCCTCGTGGAACGCGCCCGTGTGCAGGCCTGGGAGGGTGACGCCCCCTCCTTCGCCGCCCTTCGCCAGGCGGCTAACAACGCGGGTTTGGCCGGACGGGTGCAGGCGGACCTGCGCGACCTGGCGCGCCAGCCTGTGCAGGCGAAGGAACTGGCGGGTTTCTCGGCCGTCGTGCTCGACCCGCCGCATAACGGCGCGATCGAGCAGATGGGGCCGCTCGCCGCGTCCGACGTGCCGGTCGTGATCTATGTGAGTTGCAACCCCGTGGCCCTGGCGCGCGATGCGGCGGTGCTGCGGGAGGGCGGCTACCGGTTGGACATCGCGACGCCGATCGACCAGTTCCTGTGGTCCCCGCGGCTTGAAAGCGTGAGTGTTTTCCGCCGCGATCGGCGATAGGATCGACGCATGGCACCGCGCATCCCTGGCCCCATCCCGCCCCATCCCGACGTGGTCATCGAAGCCGAACAGCGCGTCTGGTCGGGCCGCTTCCCGCTGGATGTCGTGAAGTTCCGCCACCGCCGCTTCGATGGCGCCATGAGCGGCACGCGCACCTGGGAGCTTTGGCGGCGGGGACGGGCCTCGGCGCTGCTGCCCTATGATCCCGTATCCGACAAGGTCGTGCTGATCGAGCAGTTCCGCTTCCCCGCTTTGGCCGCCGGCCTCGATCCCGTGCTGGTCGAACTGCCGGCCGGCCTGTGTGAGGACGGAGAAGCCCCCGACGTCACGATCCGGCGCGAGATGCGGGAGGAGATGGCGATGGACGCCGACCGCGTGCAATGGATCGGCCGCTATATGCTGACCGCCGGCGGGGCGGACGAACTCTGCGAAGTCTATGTCGGCCGCGTCACCGCGCCGCCGACCGGTCCCGACGGCATCGCCTGGCATGCGGGGGAGGCAGTCGAGAACGAGGATATCCGCGTCCGCGTCTGGTCCGCCGATGAGGCGATCGAGGCGGCGCTGGCCGGCCGTTTCACCAACTCCATCACCGCGATCGGGCTGCTCTGGCTGGCCGCCCGCCGTACCGCGCTGCGGGCCGAGTGGCTCGCCTCTTCCTGAAGGGACCGCCCGCATGACCGAACGCCTGTTCCTCGACAATCCCCGGCTGGCGGTGACCGACGCCGTCGTGCTGTCGGCCGGCCCCGAGGGGATCGTGCTGGACCGCACCATCTTCTACGCGCGCGGTGGCGGACAGCCTGGCGACAGCGGCGCGCTGCGCTGGGATGGCGGGGAAACCGCGATCTCCGAGGCAGTGAAGGGCGAGGGCGAGACGATCCTGCATCTGGCCGCGCCCGACGCCACGCTGCCGCCGGTGGGCGCGACGGTCGAGGCCGCGATCGATTGGGAAAAGCGGCACCGGCTGATGCGGATGCACACGGCGATGCACCTGCTGTGCAGCCTGATCAAGGGTGCGGCGGTGACCGGCGGGCAGGTGGGGGTGGACAAGTCCCGGCTCGATTTCGACCTGCCGAACCCGCCGCCGAAGGAGGAGATCCAGGCCGGCCTGAACGCCCTGATCGACGCCGATCACCCGGTGCGGATCGAATGGATGGATGAGGCGGTGCTGGACACCGATCCCGGCCTGGTGCGGACGATGTCCGTGCAGCCGCCGCGCGGCACCGGCCGGCTGCGCCTGATGCGGGTGGGGAATGACGCGGGCCTGGTGGACCTGCAGCCCTGCGGCGGGACGCATGTGGCCTCGACCGGGGAGATCGGGCCGGTGCAGGTGGCGAAGATCGAGAACAAGGGCAAGCAGAACCGCCGGATCACGATCACCCTGGCGGGGTAATCGCGCCCGATCGGCTGGGCCTTGGCAGGTCGGGAAGGCTGATACGCTCGGTCATCACGAAATCATGGCGTCTGGACCCCGTTCGGCGCATATCCGTCCCTGTATTGACCAGCACGCGGAGCCTCGGATGATCGAAACCGTCGTCGTAATCTGGGTCATTGTCCTGATCCTGGTCGTCGTGACGCTGTTCGCCGGCGTGAAGACCATCCCCCAGGGCCAGATCTGGACGGTGGAGCGCTTCGGCGCCTACACGCGCCTGCTGGAGCCCGGCCTGCAATTCGTCCTGCCCTATATCGACCGCATCGGCCGCAAGCTGAACGTGCAGGAACAGGTCGTCGAAATCCCCGAACAGACCGTCATCACCCGCGACAACGTCACGGTCACGGTCGACGGAATCATCTATTTCCGGGTCATGGAGCCCGAGAAGGCCGCCTACCAGGTGCAGAACCTGGAACTCGCGCTGACCACGCTGGCGATGACCAATATCCGCTCGGTCATCGGTGAGATGGAACTCGACGCCACGCTGTCATCGCGCGAACGGATCAATTCCTCGCTGCTCGGCATCCTGGACGGGGCGACGCTGCCCTGGGGCGTGAAGGTCAGCCGGGTCGAAATCCGCAAGATTGAACCGCCGGAGAACCTGATCCTGGCGATGAACCTGCAGATGACCGCCGAACGCGAACGCCGCGCCGTCGTGGCGCGGGCGGATGGCGAGCGGGAGGCGTCGATCAAGCGGGCCGAGGGCGACAAGCAGGCGCTGATCCTCTCGGCCGAGGGACGCCAGCAGGCGGCGATCCGCGACGCCGAGGCGCGCGTCGCCCTGGCCCGCGCGGAAGCCGAGGCGACCGAGGTCGTGTCCGCCGCCGCCGCGACGCACGGCACCGAGGGGCTGCGCTACTTCGTCGCCAGCGCCTATGTAAAGGCCTTCGAGCAGATCGCCGCGGCGCCCAACACGCGGCTGGTCGTGGTGCCGATGGAATCGAGCGGCCTGGCCGGCGGGATCATCCAGGCGATGGAACTGCTGAAGGCCGGCGGGGCGACCGGGCCGACCAATCCGCCGCCGTCTCCCCCGCGCCCCGGCGCGCCGCCCGCCCCGACGCTGTCTGGCGGCCCGACCCTGCCGGGTGGCCCCGTTGCCGGTCCCTGGGGTGGGGCCAGTTGAGCGAGTGGATCTTCTGGGTCGCTGGCGGGCTGGTCCTGCTGGGGCTGGAAATCTTCGTGCCCGGGGCCTTCCTGATGTGGATCGGCCTCGGCGCGCTGGGGACCGGCGGGCTGGTGTGGCTCACGGGGTTCGGCTTCGCGCCGCAGGTGGTGGCCTTCGCGGTCCTGAGCGGGGTGTCCGTCGCGATCGGGCTGAAACTCCGCCGGCCGGTGCGGCGGCTGAACACGCAGACCGCCGGGCTGGTCGGACGTCCGGCGACCGCGATCGCCTTTGACGGACGCGCCGGACGGGTGCGGCTGGGCGACAGCGACTGGGCCGCGCGGGTGCCGCATGACGTGGCGCCGCCCGAGGCCGGGGCACATCTGCGGGTCTCGGACGTGGACGGAACGACGCTGATCGTGCGGCCGGACAAGGACTGAGCCGGCCGGCGTCCCGGTTCAGAACGACCGGCGGGCCCGCAGCGCGGCGGCGAGCGTCCCATCATCCAGCACATCCAGCGCGCCACCCATCGGCACGCCCTGGCCGACCCGCGTCACCGTCACACCGCGCGGCCGCAGCCTGTCTGACAGCCAATGCGCCGTCGTCGCCCCATCGACGGTGGCGCCGAGAGCCAGGATCACCTCCGCCACCCCCCCTTCCGCGACACGCGCCAGCAGGGTGGCGGTGTTCAGGTCATCGGGGCCGATCCCAGACAGCGGCGAAAGCGTCCCGCCCAGGACGTGGTAAAGGCCGCGATGCACGCTCGCGCGTTCCAGCGCCCAGAGGTCGCCGACCCCCTCCACCACGCAGATCACCGACCGGTCGCGGTTTGGATCAACGCAGATCGAGCAGGGGTCGCGGCTGTCGAGATTGCCGCAATCGGCGCAGGGCTTAACCGCCCGTGCCGCCTCGGCCAGCGCGACGGCCAAAGGCAGCATCCGCGCCTCGGGCTGTTGCAGCATCCGCAGTGCTGCGCGCCTGGCGCTGCGCGGCCCCATGCCGGGAAGTTTGGCGAGCAGGCTGATGAGCGTCTCGATCTCGGGCCCGCCCATGGTCAGGCTGCCTGGGCGGGGTGATGCGGCGGCAGTTCGGCTGGTTGGCACCCGTGATCCCGCACCCCGTCATCCCCGGCCTTGTGCCGGGGACCAACTCCAGCACCAGTGCCGCGAATGGTCCCCGGCACAAGGCCGGGGATGACGAGGCGGTGGCCGAGGATGACGACGGGGCGGCCCGGGATGACGAACGCTGGAGCGCCGGACATCAGAACGGCAGCTTGAACCCGGCCGGCAGGTTCAGGCCGCCGGTGACCTGCTGCATCTCGGCGGCCATCGCCGCGTCGATCTTCGCCTTGGCATCGCGATGGGCGGCCAGGATCAGATCCTCCAGCACCTCCGAATCCGCCGGGTCGACGATCTTCGGGTCGATCTTGATCCCGCGCAGCTCGCCCTTGCCGTTCATCGTCACGCGGACCATCCCGGCGCCGGCTTCGCCCACCAGTTCGATGGTCTGCAGGCGCGCCTGCATCTCCTCCATCTTCGATTGCATCTGCGAGGCCTGCTTCATCAGGCCGGCGAGGTTCTTCATGCGTCGGACTCCCAGGGAGAGGCGTCGTCGTCGTCGAGGAACTCGGCGTCGGGCGGCGCGAAATCAGGCATATCGGGTGGGGCTGCCTCGGTGGGAAGACCATAGGCGTCGGTGCCGCTGTCATGCACGCTGTCGATCCGCGCGCCGGGGAAGGCATCGAGGATCGCGCGCACCAGCGGATGGTCCGATGCCGCGACCCGGCGGGCCTGGTCGGCGGCGACACCTTGTTCGGCGAGCGTCGGTTCCCCCGCGGCGGTCGACACGGCGATGGTCCAGCGGGTGCCGGTTGCCTCGGTCAGCAGGGCGGCCAACTTGGACGACAGGTCGCGCGGCACCTCGGGCCTGGTGCGGATTTCGATCACCGGCGGGGCGAAGCGGACCAGATGGACGGAGTGCACGAGATGGGCGTGCAGCATCGCCTCCCGCCGTTCAGCCACCAAAGCGGCGACGTCCCGGAAGCTGCCCAGACGAAGCAAGGGTTCCGACGCGGCCGCGGGAGCCTGCACGGCCGCCATGATCGGTACCCCACCCACGACGGCGCGCGCGCCGCCGCCCGGGAAGTCGCCGCCCCCCCGCATGGCGACCGGTGCGCCCGCTGGTGCGCCCACCTGCACGCCCACCGGCACGCCAGCCTGCATCCCAGGGGGCATCCCAGGGGGCATCGACCCCGCCGCTGTCTCCGCGGAACCACCCAAGCCCGCGCCACCTTGCGCCGAACCCCCGGCCGGAAGACCGCCGGCCGCGATCCGCCGGACCAGGTCACCCGGGGTCGGCATCTCACTGACATGACACAGGCGGATCAGCACCATCTCGGCGGCCGAACGGCGATCCGGGGCGGTCTCGACCTCTCCCACGCCCTTCAGCAGCATCTGCCAAGCCCGCGCCAGGGTCGGCACCGAGAGCCGGTCCGCGATCTCGGCGCCACGGGTGCGTTCGCTCTCCGGCAATTCGGGGCTGTCGCGCAGGCCGGGGATGGATTTCAGGCGGGTGACCGTGTGGATCATCTCCAGCAGGTCCTGGACCAGCGTGCCGAGGTCAGCCCCACGCTCATGCGCCCGGTCTGTGATCGCCAGCGCGGCAGCGGGCTTGCCGGCCATCACGGCTTCCAGCAGGTCGAAGATCACATCACGATCGGCCTGGCCCAGCATGTCGGCGACCTGGGCGACGGTCACGGTCCCCTCGGCCTGCGCGATCGCCTGGTCCAGCATCGACAGCCCGTCGCGCACCGACCCGTCCGCGGCCCGCGCGATCAGGTCGAGCGCGGGGGGATCGATCACCACCCCCTCCTTCACCGCGATGCCGGCGAAATGGGCGTGCAGTTCGGCGACGCGGACCCGGCGCAGGTCGAAGCGCTGGCAGCGGGACAGGACGGTGATCGGCACCTTCCGCAACTCAGTCGTCGCGAAGACGAACTTCACATGCGGCGGCGGTTCCTCCAGCGTCTTCAGCAGCGCGTTGAAGGCGTTTCGCGACAGCATATGGACCTCGTCGATGACGAAGACCTTGGTGCGCGCCTGCATGGGGCGGAAGCGGGTGGCCTCGATAATTTCCCGCACGTCATCGACGCCGGTGCGGCTGGCCGCGTCCATTTCCACGACATCGGGATGGCGGTCGGCCAGGATGGACACGCAGTTGCCGCAGACGCCGCAGGGATCGGCGGTCGGCCCGCCCTGCCCGTCCGGTCCGACGCAGTTCAGGGCGCGGGCGATGATCCGCGCGGTCGTGGTCTTTCCCACCCCGCGCACGCCGGTCAGCATGAAGGCATGGGCGACGCGGCCGGTGGCGAAGGCGTTCCGCAGGATGCGGACCATCGCCTCCTGCCCGATCAGGTCATCGAAGGTCGTCGGGCGGTATTTGCGGGCGAGGACGCGGTAGGGCGTCGCATGGGTCGGTTCCGGCGCCTGCACCGGCAAGGCGTCACCGAACAGCCCCGGCCCGTCGGGCGGTGGCGGCGGTGGCTCGTCGGGCGCGGATTCGTCCTGGAACAGGCCGGACATGTGGGGCGGTCTCTCGCCGCCACGGCGGCTGGCTGATGCGTGTGGTAGGAGACCGGCAAACGACCCGAGCGGAAACTCGCCGTGGCTGCTTCCTTCCGGACCTGACCGGGGTAGACAAGGCGCCCGTCCGTCACCGGCCTCCCAAGGCGTTCATATCACCGATCAGGGGGGAGGAAGCAAGGTGGTGTTGGCGGGTCGGGGAAACACATTTGGCCCGCACGCGGCGCCATCCGTCCTGGCCGGGCTCGACCCGGCCATCGCCCGGGAGTCCAGCGGCGGGCCTTTCGTCCGATCTCAACCGCCAGCGTCCCCGGCGATGGGCGGGTCGAGCCCGCCCAGGACGAGAACGGGCCGCGTGCAATCGCCCTGGTTGTCAGGGCCATGGATCGGCCGCGCTCAGGCCGGCACCCGTGCCTCGACCACCCCAGCCACCGCGGCCGGCACCGGCCCGCCCGCGGCCCAGTCCAGCAGTTCGATCGAATGCACCACCGGCACCGTATCGCCCGACAACTGGGTGATGCAGCCGATATTCCCCGCCGCGATCAGGTCCGGCCTGGTGTTCCGAAGGTTCCGCAGCTTGCGGTCGCGCAGCCTGGTCGCGATCTCGGGCTGGAGCATGTTGTAGGTGCCGGCCGACCCGCAGCACAGATGCGACTCGGCGGGTTCGACCACCTTGAACCCGGCCTTCCGCAGCAGCGCCTTCGGCTCATTCACCACCTTCTGCCCGTGCTGCAGGCTGCACGCGGCGTGGTAGGCAACCGTCAGGTTCGGCGCCGGGTTGGTCGGCTGGTAGCCGATCCGGGTCAGGTATTCCGAGATATCGACGACCATCGCGGACACTTTCTCGGCGCGGGACCGCCAGGGTTCCGGCTCCGAGCGGAACATGAAGCCGTAGTCCTTCATCGTCGTGCCGCAGCCCGAGGCGTTGACGATGATCGCGTCCAGCCCACCGGCCTCGATCTCCCGCGTCCAGGCCTCGATATTCGCCCGCGCATGCGCCATGGCGGCGTCGTGCTGGCCGATATGGTGATTGAGCGAGCCGCAGCAGCCCGCCCCCTTGGGCAGAACGACCTCGACGCCCATGCGGGTCAGAAGGCGGATCGTCGCCTCATTGATGCCGGGGGCCAGGACCGGCTGGGCGCACCCGCCCAGCAGCGCCACCCGCCCGCGTTTGGCGCCGGCGGCGGGGTGGGAGCCTGGTCCGTCCATCGGGCTGGGGGAAGGCACGCTGGCGGGGGCCAAAGCCAGCATCGCCCGCATCCGCTTCGCCATCACCGACGTGCCGGGGATCGCGAAACTGACCCGGCGCGCCACGGAGGCGCCGATCAACGCAAGCCGGAACAGCGCCGGCCGGGGCAGCACCGCGCCCAGCACCCGGCGCAGAATACGGTCGGCCAATGGGCGCTGGTAGGTGTTCTCGATGTAGCTGCGGGCGTGATCGACCAGGTGCATGTAGTGCACGCCCGACGGGCAGGTCGTCATGCAGGACAGGCAGGACAGGCAGCGATCGACATGGCGCACAACCTCCTCGGTCGCGGGCCGTTCGTTCTCCAGCATGTCCTTGATCAGGTAGATGCGGCCGCGCGGGCTATCCAACTCGTCGCCGAGCAGAACGAAGGTCGGGCAGGTGGCGGTGCAGAAGCCGCAATGTACGCAGGTCCGCAGCACCTGGTTCGATGCGGCGATGTCCGGATCGCGGAGCTGTTCGGCGGTGAAGTTCGTTTGCATGGTCTACAGCCCCGCGGTGATGCGGCCAGGGTTCATGATCCCCTTGGGATCGAAGGCCGCCTTCACGCGGCGGGTGATCCGCGCGAGCGGGGCGGGTTCGTCCGGCACGACCCGCACGGCGCTCCGCAGCGAATCGGGCGCGCGCATCAGGGTCCATTGACCACCCGCGTGCGTGGCGGCGGCTTCGATGGCCAGATGGGCGGCCTCGGTCGCCGGTCCCGTCAGCCAGACCAGCCCGCCGCCCCAGTCCAGATAGCCGGTCATGCCGTGGCCCTTGGTCAGGCCCGTCAGCACGCCCGCCCCGGCGGAGGGCCGGACGGAAACGCGCCAGACCGCATCGCCCGGTTCGGCCGCCAGCGGGCGCACGTCGCGCACCGCCCGCCAGACCGCGCGGGATGTCGCGTCATCCAGGATGACTGTTCCGGCCAAAGCAAGCTGGGCGGCCAGTTTTTCCGTCCTATAGGTGACGGAGGCGGCGAAATCCTCGATCCGCGCCAACGCCACACCGGTCCCGAACGCCGCCAGCTCCGGAACGCGTTCGGCTGCCTCCTTCGGCAACCAGGCGGCGGCGGAGACACTGAACGGGGACCCCAGCGCGGCCGACAAAGCCGCGACGGCGGCGGCGGCTTCCAGGCCGGGGATCGCGATCGTGCCGGTCTGCTCCGGCGCTGGCAGGACCTTCAGCGTCACCTCGGTGATCACGCCGAGCGTGCCATGGCTGCCGGTGAACAGCTTGCACAGATCGAGGCCCGTCACGTTCTTCAGGACCCGGCCGCCGGAGTGGATCACCTCCCCCCGTCCGGTCACGGCGCGGATACCCATGACGTGGTCGCGCACCGCGCCCCAGGCGACACGGCGCGGGCCGGAGAGGTTGGTGGCCGTCACCCCGCCGATCGTCTGCGGCCGGTCGGTCAGGCCCAGCAGCACCGACAGGTCCGGCGGTTCGGCGATCAGATGCTGGCCCTTTTCCGCCAAGGCGACTTCCACGACCGACAAAGGCGTGCCGGCGCGGGCGCTGATGATCAGTTCCTGCGGCGAATACAGCACGATGCCGCTGTCGCCGGCGGTCGAAACGACCCGTTCGGCCTGGACCGGGCGCAGCATCCCGGCCTTCGTGCCGTTGCCCTGGACCAGCAGCGGCTCATTCCGGGCGGCGGCCTGGGTGATGCGATCGGCGAGGGCGGCCTCGGCCGGGTTGGGCTGAACGTGCGAGATGGTTTCCATGCCCAAGCATCATGCCGCGTCACGACGGGTCGCGCTATCCGGGGTCCCGGGATAGAATCACCCCAACCAACAGGAGGAGCCCCCATGCGTGTCATCGATGTCCAGGTCCACGCCTATGAGCGGAATCACCCCGGACGCCCCTGGGCAGGCCATCTGCACGGTCCCGAATCCGCCAACGGCCCCGAAATGGTCGCCGCCATGGACGCGGTCGGCGTCGATGCCGCCGTCATCGTGTCGTCGTTCAACCTCTATCGCCTCGACCCGAGCTACGCGCTGGCGGTCCAGGCCGTCTGGCCCGACCGCTTCCGCGTGGTGACGCCGGTCGATGTGACCGACCCGGCGATCGAGGAATTCGTGGCCGAATGGGCGAAGACTCCCGGCGCGCGCGGCATCCGGATCATGCTGCGCGATGAACTGCTCAGCGACCCGGCCGATCCGCGCATGCGCCGGACCTTCGCAGCGGCCGGCCGCCATGGGCTGCCGGTGAACTTCCTCTGCTGGGGCCGGCTGGATGAGGGAACCGAGGTCGTCAAGCGCAACCCGGACACGGTGATCGTGATCGACCACCTCGGGCTGCTGCAACCGAATGAGCCGCCGCCGTTGGCCGAACCCTGGGCGGACTGCCGAAGCTGCTGGCCCTCGCAGCCTACCCGAATGTGCGGGTGAAGATCAGCGGCGCCTGCACCCTGTCGCGGCAGGCGCCGCCCTATGACGATATCTGGGAGCCGGTGCTGCGGATCATCGACGCCTTCGGCCTGGATCGCTGCATGTGGGGCACCGACTGGACCCGCACGAGCGGCATGCTGACCTACGAACAGGGCGTGGCCCCGTTCCGCAACACCACCCGCCTGTCGAAGAGCGACAAGGTTCAGTTGATGGGCGGGACGGTGGAGAAGGTCTACAAGTGGTAGAACGCCTGGCGTGACCGGCTTTGGCTGGTCACGCCGTGCCTATGCCGAGCGGCGCTTGCGGAAGACGCGCCAGATGCCGTCGACGGCCACGGAGTCCTGGCCGTCAGCGGAGATCACGCCGCGCACGAACACCATCGAGCCGGTGGCCCGGGTGACCTCTCCGCGTAGTTCCAGGAAGGCGCCCGGTGGGACAGCGGCCAGGAAATGCGTGTTCAACTGGATCGTGACGTTGGGCACGTTGTCAGCCTCGGCCGCGACGTAACAGCCGAGCGTGTGATCGGCGAAGGCGACCAGGATGCCGCCATGCACGGCGCCGGCGGGGTTGGCGTGGTCGGGGCGGGTCTGCAACCCATAGCGCCACTGGCCATCGACCTGCCTCTCCCACGGCGTGCCGATGCCGGCGGGCATCAGGTCGTGGTGCATCGGCGACCACCCTGCGGCGGCGGGATCGAAGGGGCTCATGCGGAACGGTGTTCGGGCGGACGCGCGCTGACGCGGCCCTGCCCCATGCGGAAGATACGACGTGTCATCCGCCCAAAATGCGGGATATGCGACGCGCTCGCAACCATCGCCGGATTTGTCACGCACCGCGCCCCCGGCTAGCGTTCCGGCCAAGGAGAAACGCCCATGTCAGAAGCCGTGACCAAGCCCGTCCCCATCCCGGATTCCATCAGCGCGCCCTTCTTCGACGGCGCGCGCCAGGGCCGGCTCATGCTCCAGTGCTGCGCGGCCTGCGGCAAATGGAGCTTCCCGGTCCGCGAGCGCTGCCCCCATTGCTTCGCCGCCAAGCTGGAATGGCGCCAGGCGAGCGGACGCGGCACGCTGTACACCTTCGCCATCATGCACCAGGTGATGAACCCGGGCTTCGCCAG
Organism: Acetobacteraceae bacterium UBA6159; assembly: GCA_002422345.1. Lineage (GTDB taxonomy): Bacteria > Pseudomonadota > Alphaproteobacteria > Acetobacterales > Acetobacteraceae > Rhodopila. Next base: position 2,822 of record DIUL01000060.1, on the reverse strand, counting down.
CGCGGTGCCCTACAACATCGCGCAGATCGACCTGGAGGAAGGCGTGCGGATGACCTCCAACGTCGTCGGCATCCCGAACAACGCCCTGAAGATCGGCATGAAGCTGGAAGCCATCTTCGAGGATGTCGGCCAGGACGTCAGCCTGCCGAAATTCCGCCCCGTCACCGGTTGAGCAGGAGGGAACGACCATGCCGAACCAGGCAAAGGGGGCTATCGTCGGCCTTGGCGTCACGCCGATGGGCAAGATCTACGGCCGCCGCTCGGTCGATTTCGCGGCCGAGGCCATCGCGCTGGCGCTGGAAGACGCCGGCCTGCAGAAAAGCGACATCGACGGGCTGCTGATCAACGCCAACATCCCGAACGACATGGACCCGCGCACGCAGATGACGCTGGGATTCGAGAATCTCAATCTGATCAATGTCATGAGCGCCTATGGCTCCACCGCCGGCGGCATGATGCAATACGCCTGCATGGCAATCCGGGAGGGCCTCGCGAAAACCATCGTGCTCGTCTATGCCGATGCGCCGCTGTCCCCCTCCCGTGGGGCCGGCCAGTCCTATGCCGGGCCGCATCGCTATCCGCTTGGCGGCATGACCGGGCTGAAGGCTGCTTACGGCGAGTTCGGGGCCAATGTCGGCTATGCCCTGGCGGCGCAGCGGCACATGCACCTGTATGGCACCACCGAGGACCACCTCGGCATCATCGCCGTCGGCCAGCGCAAATGGGCGCAACTGAGCCCCTGGGCGCAGATGAAGGCGCTGATGACGATGGAGGACCACCACAACTCCCGCTGGATCGCCGAACCGCTGCGGCTGTTCGATTGCTGCCTGGTGTCCAACGGCGCCGTCGCGCTGATCGTGACCTCGGTGGACCGGGCGAAGGATCTGAAGCAGCCGCCGGTGCATGTCCTCGGCTATGCGCAATGTGCGCCGGGGGACAACCTCGATACGTCCCGCCATCCGGCGGTCGAGACCGGGGCGAAGCGGTCGGGGGAGGTCGCGTTCCGCATGGCCGGCATCACCCGGGACGACATCGGCACCTGCCAGCTCTACGACTGCTACACCTACACCGTGCTGGTGACGCTGGAGGATTACGGCTTCTGCAAGAAGGGCGAGGGCGGCCCCTTCGTCGCCGACGGCAAGCTGGGCCCGGGCGGATCGCTGCCGACCAACACCGGCGGCGGGCAGTTGTCGGGCTACTACATGTGGGCCTTCACGCCGCTGTCCGAGGCCGTGGTCCAGGCCCGTGGCCAGGGCGGCGCCCGCCAGGTGCCGAACAGCGACTTCGTGCTGGTCAGCGGGAATGGGGGGATCCTGAATTTCCACTCGACGCTGATCCTGAGCCGGCATACCTCGGGGTAACCCGAGGCTCGGTGGCCCCTCGACGTCGACCCCAAGGTGTACCATGACCCGCCCTCCCATGCGCAACGACAACGATCCAGTCCAGCGGCTCCTGAGGATCGGCAAGATCGACGAGTTCAGCCCGGATGGGTGGCTTGACTACGTGGGGGAATTCAGCTTCGGGACGGAGCATGTCCCGGCCCTTATCCGGCTGGCCTGCGACAGGCGCCTGCACGACCTTGAGGCGGACAAGGCCGCGGGCTGGGCCCCCATGCATGCCTGGCGCGCCCTGGCGCAGCTTCGCGCGACCGAGGCGATCGCCCCATTGCTCGCGCTCGTGCGGGCGCTCCCGGGTTACGACGCGATCTCGGAGGACCTTCCGCACGTGTTCGCCATGATCGGTTCTGCCACGATCGCACCCATTCACGCCTTCCTTGTATCGGAATTGGACAAGGCGGATGACGGAGGCGGGACGGCGATCGAATCCCTCGCCAAGGTAGGCACCCGGCACCCTGAATGCCGCGACCAATGCATCGCCATCCTGACCGGCGAGCTTGCGCGGCATCGCCAGGACACCCCGTTGCGAAACGGGCTGACCGTGTGCGCCCTGCTGGACCTCAAGGCCGTCGAGTCCATCGACGCGATCCGCTCCGCATTCGCCGCCGATGTGATCGATCTGTCGATGGCGGGCGATCTGGAGGACGTGGAAATCGACCTCGGCCTGCGCGCCGCTCGCGCCACGCCGAAGCCACGCTACGACGCCTTCCAGCATCTCGGCGGGACGCCGGCATGGCAGTCACGTCCGGCACAACCCGGCCCACTGGCCATCCCCCCGCGCGAGAGTCGCAAGATCGGCCGCAACGATCCCTGCCCTTGCGGCAGCGGCAAGAAATACAAAAAATGCTGCGCGGCCTAGGCTGTTCGGCGGAACCGCACCGCCGCATCCAGTCAAGGGGCGCCCGAGCATGGCAAAAACGGCATCACCGAAAGTCCCCAAGGGCCTGGAAGACATCCATGCCGCCCTGACGGAACTGACCGACCGCTTCTGCGCCGAACACCTCGATCCAGAATACGCGGAGCTTGCCCAGAAGGCGATCCTCGCGCTGTGCCGGAAACGGCCCAGCCCTCTGGTCAGTGGCAGTCCCAGGGTCTGGGCCTGCGGAATCATGCTCGCGCTGGGTCAGATGAATTTCCTGACCGACCGGGCCCAGTCACCCTCGATGGCGACGGCCGACCTTCGCGCCTGGTTCGGCGCCGCCGAAAGTACCGCGACGAACAAGGCAAAGCAGATCAGAACGCTGCTGAGCATGCGCACGTTCGATCACAAATGGATGCTGCCCAGCCGGGTCGCCACGACGTCGACGGCGTGGCTGATCGAGGTGGATGGGTTGATTATGGACGCCCGGACCCTGCCCGTGGAAATCCAGGAGGCGGCGGTGCGCAAAGGGCTGATTCCCTACCCCACATTTAACAGACACTCAA
>DIUL01000205.1 GCA_002422345.1 Acetobacteraceae bacterium UBA6159 | reverse complement strand
ATTGTTGCCAATCGGACTCACCCGGGGGGTGCTTGGGCTCATTACTCCCCTCATTTTTGACTCCCGCATTACTATGTCCATGCAGGCCGCGACTCTCCTGGACACCGCTTTTTGTATCAAGGTCGGTTACGTGACTCGGGGTGTGACCCGGTCAGCTGGCCCAGCTTCCCCTTGCCGGTGGCAGGACGACTTGGCGCCCAAACCTACTACGTTGTAATCACGAGAGAAAAAATGAGGGGATGGCTGAGGTGCTTGGGAGTTACGTAAAACAGTCGGTAACAGCGCTGGACCCATCTGCGTGCAACGAAGTTGTAAGGTTTTCCGACACCGTACCCCTGCCCATTTTACACCTGGCACCCGAAACGGTGGCGCATCGCCCAGCGGTCGGGGCCTCGTGCCCCATCGATTCGGCGCGCAGGGCGGTCGCGCAAACGGCCGGCCGGGCGGCCCTATGACCGCCAGGGTACGGAACGGACATCGATTTGAAGAAGGTCCGCCAGCGCGGACGAGTGGAGCGCGGAAGTGGGTTCAACCGGCGCTCAAGGCGGTCTCTTCCCTCTCCCAACGTCCGCCCCAGTGGGACGGAACGTCCGGAGAGGGAAGGTCGCGGGATCAGCCCTTCTTGGCGACCAGCGGGCATTCACCCTTGTCGAGCGGGCGGATCACCTCGGCGGCCGGGATCTGGGCCAGGATCTTGTAGAAGTCCCAGGGACCCTTCGACTCCTCGGGGGTCTTCACCTGCACCAGCCAGGCGTCGCGGCTCAGGCGGCCGTCTTCGCGGATCTGGCCGTTCTTCACGACCATGTCGTTGACCGGCATTTCCTTCATCTTCTTGACGACGGCCTTCGCCTCATCCGTGCCGGCGGCCTGGATCGCCTTCAGGTAGTGCATCGTCGCGCCGTAGTCGGACAGATGGATGAAGTTCGGCGGCGTGCCGTGCCGTTCCATGAACCGCTTGGAGAAGGCGCGGGTTTCGTCGTTCAGGTCCCAGTAGCCGAAATCGGTCACGACCAGGCCGCCGGCGGCCTTGAGGCCGAGCGAACGGAAGTCGTGGATGACGGCGAGGAGAGCGGCAAGGCGGGTGCCGCCGCGGGTGACGCCGAACTCGGACGCCTGCTTGACGCTGTTGATGAAGTCGCCGCCGGCATTGGCCAGGCCGATGACCTTGGCACCGGAGCCCTGGGCCTGCAGCAGGAAGGCCGAGAAGTCGGAGTTGTTGATCGGCACGCGCGAACCGCCCAGGACCTTGCCGCCGGCTTCCTTGACGAAGCCCGCGGTATCCCGCTCCAGCGCATGGCCGAAGGCATAGTCGGCGGTCAGGAAGTACCAGGAATCGCCGCCCTGCTTCACCACCGCCTTGCCCGTGCCGGCCGCGAGCGCATAGGTATCATAGGTCCAGCCGATGCCGGTGGGGGAGCACGCCTTGCCGGTGAAGTCCGACGTGGCGGCGGCGGTGTTCAGCACCACGCGGTTCTTGTCACGCGCCACGCCCTGGGTCGCCAGCGCCACGGCCGAGTTGGCGACCGAGGTGATGACGTCGACCTTTTCCTCATCGATCCACTTGCGGGAGACGGACGCCGCGACATCGGCCTTGTTCTGGTGATCGGCGGCGACGACCTCGATCTTCTTGCCCAGAACGGTGCCGCCAAAGTCCTCGACCGCCATCTGGGTCGCGGTGACGGTGCCCTTGCCGGTGTTGTCGGAATACAGGCCGGTCAGGTCGGTCAGGATGCCGATCTTGACCACGTCGTCGGATACTTGGGCTCGGGCGGGCGTGACGACAGCAAGCGCCGCGGCCAGCACGCCGGCGAGAGGATAATGCTTCACGTTTCAGGTCTCCCAGATCACCCCGTCCGGACACCGGCGGAGGTGTCCGCAATCTGCCGACCCGCCGCCAGAGGGTCAATCACGCTTGTTCAATGACAATGTCACGGTGGCAAATGTCGTTCGGCTTCCGGACGGGCCTTCAGCGCCGCGCCTTCCCGGGTCAGGATTTTGGCCACCCGTTCGGCCGGAAAGCCCAGGTCGAGCAGGCCCGGGCCGGGGTTCGCGACCTCTCGGTAATCGGCAATCAGGCCGTCGCGGATGGTCATGATCGACACGCCCTCGAACATCGCCCGCCGTCCCTCGGCGCCGGCCAGCCTGGAAGTAAAGCTGAAGACGTACCGGGCATACAGGGTCGTGCCATTGAAGACGGGCTGGTGCATGTCCCAGCGGAAGTCGCGCGCGTCGCGATGGAACCAGTCGGTCAGCATGGCGGCGATCCGCGCCCTGCCCTGGAACGCGCCGTAGAAGACGTCGTGGTAGACGCCGTCCTCGGCGAACAGGGCGGCGAAGGCGGCGCCGTCTCCGGTCTCGACGTGGCGGCAGAACGCGGTCAGAAGGGCGGTCGGGTTCATGATTTCCTCCATCCCCGAACGCTGCCCGCGGGACGGCTGTCTGTCCAGGAGGCCGAACGGGGCAGCGACAGCACCGCCCGCAGCCCGCCCTCCGGCCGGTTGGTCAGGGTGATGGCGCCGTGATGCGCCTCGGCGATCGCCTGCGCGATGGCCAGGCCCAGGCCGGAGCCGCCGGTTTCCCGGCTGCGCGACTGTTCCAGGCGGTGGAAGGGTTCGAACACCTTCAGCAGTTCCGCCTCGGGGATCCCAGGCCCGTCGTCGTCGATCACGATGCGCGCGGCCTGGGGCGTGGCTTCCAGGGAAACCCTGGCCGTCGTCCCGTACTTGATCGCGTTCTCAATCAGGTTGGTGACGACACGACGCAGGCCGCCGGGCTGGCATTCCAGCACCAGCGGATCGGCCGGCCGCATCCCGACCGGCATCCCGGCGTCTTCCATGTCATCGACGATCGAGGCCAGCAGGGCGGAGAGGTCGGTGGGCCGCCAGGTCTCGGGCGCGGTGGTGTCGCGGGCGTATTTCAGGGTCGCGTCGATCATCCCATCCAGCGTGTCGATGCTGGCCAGCATCTTCTCCCGGTCCTCGGAATCCGGCTGCGCCTCGATCCGGAGGCGCAGCAGGGTCAGGGGCGTGCGGAGGTCGTGCGACAGGGCGGCCAGCATCGTGGTCCGGTTCGTCAGCAGCCGTTGCAGGCGCGCTTGCATGTCGTTGAAGGCGTGGGCGGCCTGGCGCATTTCCCGCGTGCCGGCCTCGGCGATCGGGGGGGCGTTGACGTTGCGTCCCAGCCGTTCGGCGGCATGGGTGACGACGCCCAGCGGCGCGGTCACCCGGCGGACGGCCCAGATGCAGGCGAGGATGACGATCACCGCCATGATCCCCATGGCGATCACAAACTGCCAGGAGATCGCGGGCCGGACATCGGGCAGGCCGAGGGAGAAGGTCAGCCACTGCCCGTCGGTGAGCTGGATGGTCACCAGCAGCCGGCGCCACAACCCTGGCCCCGGCGGGCCAGGCATGCCCGGTCCATGCATGCCAGGCGCGTACAGGGACGGCACGTGCATGGAGGGGCGAAGCTGCATCGCGGGGTCCGGCAGGTCGGTGTCCCGCATGTCCGGCGGCGGTTGGCGGGGCGCCTTGAGCTGCGCGGCCCCATTCGGCGGCCGCCGCGGCTTGGCGACGATCACCTGCATCCGTTCGGCGAGTCCATCGGGCAGTTGGTCGAGCAGATAGTCCCGGATCGGCAGGTCGGTGGGGTCCGCCGGTTCGGCCTGGACGACGGGGGGGCGCGGACCAATGGCGATCCGCAGCCTGGGGTCGGAGGCCGCGGCGATCAGGCGGTCGCGCCAGTCCGGCGGTGCCTCATCGATCAGGCGGGCGAGGTTGGCGATGCGCTGGGCCGCCGCGTAGCCGCCGATCGCCCGCACCGCCTTGGTGCGGTCGGAGGTGTAGATCCAGGCGGCGATCAGATGCGACGCGAGCAGGCCCGCCAGCAGGATCAGGATCATCTGGCTGATCAGGGTGTTCGGCCGGAAACGGCTCATGCGGTTTCGACCGCGGGCGTGAACATGTAGCCGCCGCCCCAGATCGTCTTGATCAGCTTCGGGTCCGCCGCATCCAGTTCCAGCTTGCGGCGCAGGCGGCTGACCTGGGTGTCGATGCTGCGGTCGAACGCCACCGCCGCTCGCCCGCGTGCGAGGTCCAGCAACTGCTCCCTGCTGAGCACCCGCTGCGGGCGCTCGACCAATGCCAGCAGAAGGTCATACTCCCCGGTGCTGAGCGGCACGGTCACCCCGTCGGCGCGCAGCAGGTCGCGGCTTTCGGTGTCCAGCACCCAGCGGTCGAACTGATACCGCCGCACGCCCTGGGGCTTGCCGGCGCGGGAGGGATCGGAGGGTCCCCGGCGCAGCACCGCGCGGATGCGGGCGATCAGTTCCCGGCTGCCGAAGGGCTTGGGCAGATAGTCGTCGGCGCCCATTTCCAGGCCGATGACCTTGTCCACCTCCTCTCCCTTCGCCGTCAGCATGATGATCGGCACATCGCTTTCAGCCCGGACGGCGCGACACAGCGACAACCCGTCCTCTCCCGGCAGCATCAGGTCGAGCAGAATCAGGTCATAGCGCCCGTCGAGCAGGGCCTTGCGCATCGCCTTGCCGTCCGCGACCGCGGTCGCCCGAAAGCCCTCCCGCCCCAGGACGCGGGCGACGAGTTCGCGGATTTCGTGATGGTCGTCGACGATCAGGATGTGCGGGTTGGTGTTCATGGCGGGAAGGTAGGCGGCCCCAGACGGGAAGGGCGCGGAAAAAGTGTAGCAGTGTGTGGCCAGGGGGCGGGCTGACAAACCTTGTCACACTTTCGGGTGAATCCGACAAACCCTGGTCATGGTTGGCGCGCATAACCTCCTCGTCGGCACAAACGGCCCTCTCCTCGGGACAGGGTCAACCGGCACCGAAAGTCGGTCCCGTCGGGGCCGTTACGGAATACAGGAGTTTCACAATGAGCATCATGACCCGCGCCCTCGCCGTTGCCGCCCTTACCGCCATGGTCGGCGGCGTGGGCTTCACCGCCAACGCCCAGACCACCCCCGCCGCGCCGGCGGCATCCCCGGCCGCGCAGGGCCAGATGGGTGGCCCGATGGGAGGTCCGATGGGCGGACCCGGTGGCCGTGGCATGCACGGCGGCCATCACGGTCGCCACATGGGTGACCCGGCCGAACACCTGGGCAAGCTGAAGACCGAGATCGGCATCACCGCGGCGCAGAGCGCCGCGTGGGACGCCTATGCCAAGGTGGTGGTGGACACGGCCGCCAAGATGAAGGCGAGCCACGACGGCATGAACCGCCACGCCTTCATGGAGATGTCGACCGCCGACCGCCTCGCCACCCTGCTGAAGCGCCGGGACGCGCAGGAGCAGGCCCGGAACGCGGTGAAGACCGCGGCCGAGACGCTGCTGCCGACCCTGGACGACACGCAGAAGGTGCGGGCGCTGATGTCGCTGCCGGGCCTCGCTGGTCCCGGACCGATGATGATGAAGCATCACGCGATGCGGAAAGGCCCGCCCACGGCCGCCCCGACCTCGGTGAACTGACGACCCGGCCGGCCATGGCGACATGGCCGGCCTTTTTCGTGCCCCACCCTCGCGTCGCATGATCGTCTCTGGCAGGTTGCCGCCTCGCGGTTCCGCAGGAGATGACCCCATGGCTTCCCGGGCAAGCGCCGTCGCGCGCGCACTCGATTTCTTCGACACCAACGGATTCCGGGATCGCCTGGCCGACCTGGTCGCGATCCGCAGCACCTCCCAGGACCCGGGGCATGAGGCCGATGTCCAGTTCTACCTGAACGATGCGATCCGCCCCTGGCTGGAACGGATGGGCTTCACCGTCGCGATCCACCCCAATCCGAGCCCCGGCTTCGGCCCGATCCTGACCGCCGAACGGATCGAGGACCCGGGCTTCAAGACGATCCTCACCTACGGCCACGGCGACACGGTGCGCGGGCTGGAGGACCAGTGGCGGGCCGGCCTCGATCCCTGGACGCTGACCGAGGAAGGCGATCTCTGGTACGGCCGCGGCAGCGCCGACAACAAGGGCCAGCACGCCTTGAACCTCTCGGCCCTGGAAGCGGTGCTGGAAGAACGCGGCGGCCGGCTTGGCTACAACCTGAAACTGGTCCTGGAAACAAGTGAGGAACGCGGCTCCACCGGCCTGCGGGCCTTTGTCGCCGCCAATGCCCAGGCGCTGGCCGCCGATGTGCTGATCGCCTCCGACGGGCCGCGCGTCACGCCCGAGATGCCGACGATCGCGACCGGCACGCGGGGTACCTACCACTTCGACCTGGTGGTCGATCTGCGCCCGGGCGGGGTGCACTCCGGCCATTGGGGTGGGCTGACGACCGATCCAGCGATCATCCTGACGCATGCGGTCGGCTCGATCATCGACCGGCGCGGCAAGATTCTGGTGCGCGACTGGCTGCCGCAGAATGGCGTGCCGACCGCGGTGCGCTCCGTCCTGGCCGGCTGTCCGGTCGGCGGTGGCGGGGAAGCGGCCAGCATCGACCCCGACTGGGGCGAGCCGGGCCTGACCTCGGCCGAGAAGATCTATGGCTGGAACAGCTTCATCGTGCTGGCCATGGTGTCCGGCAAGCCGGACAATCCGGTCAACGCCGTGGCGCCGAACGCCCGCGCGCATTGCCAGATCCGCTACACCGTCGATACCGACGCCGATACCTTCATGCCGGCTTTGCGCAAGCACCTCGATGAGGACGGGTTCGGCCATGTGAAGATCGAGAACGCCGGCATCCGCATGCCCGCCAGCCGCACCGATCCCGCGCACCCCTGGGTCAAATGGACCGTCACCAGCATGGAGAAGTCCGTCGGCAAGCGGGTGCAGGTGATCCCGAACTCCTCCGGCGGGCTGCCGGGGGATGTGTTCGTGGACCATCTGGGGGTGAAGCTGATCTGGATCCCGCACAGCTACAACGGCTGCAAGCAGCACGGGCCGGATGAGCATTTCCTGAAAGGTCCCGCCCGGGAAGGCATGGCCGCCTTCGCCGGGATCTGGTGGGATCTCGGGGAGCCGGGTACGCCCTAACCGTAGAGTTCCGCCGCTCGTTCTTTCGTGATGCTGCCCTCGGCGACATCGCGGCGGACGGCGGCGGGATCGCGGCGCGCCGGCGGGCCATAGCCGCCCGAACCCGCGGTCACGACCTCGATACACTCGCCTGGACGCAGGCCGCCATTGCCGTGGTTGAACGGCACTGCCCCGCCATGCAGCACGACATCCGCGTTGCCGCCCGGTTCGCCACCGAACAGGCCCCAGGGGCGGGATAGCAGGCGGGCGGTGTCGATCCGGACGCGGCAATCATGGTTGGCGCGATAGACCCGGCGCAGCCCCATGCCGCCGCGGAACTGCCCTGCCCCACCCGAGCCATCGACCAGCTCATAGCGCATCAGGGTCAGGGGGTATTCAACCTCCAGCGCCTCGACCGGCAGATTAGAGGTGTTGGTCATATGGACATGCACCCCGTCCAGCCCGTCCTTGCCGGTCCGCGCGCCGAAGCCGCCGCCGATCGTTTCCAGATAGACCCAGATGCGGTTGTCGGATGGCTGGTGGCCGACGAAAGTAATGGATGTGCAGGCGCCGTTGCTGGCTGCCGTCACCCGGTCGGGCACGGCATCGGCCAGCGCCCCGTAGATCAGGTCGACCACGCGTTGGCACGGCCCGAGGCGGCCGTTTACCGCGGCGGGATGAACGCAGTTGACGATGGTGCCCTCGGGCGCCGTGACCGACAGCGGCCGCGCGAGGCCTGCATTCGGCAGGATGGTCGGATCGACGATGGATTTGATCGCGTAATAGACGGTGGACAGCGTCGCCGTCATCGTCATGTTCAGCCCGGCGCGGACCTGCTTGGGCGCGTCGAAATGCAGATGCATCGAATCGCCGGTGATCGTGATCTCGACGCTCATGTCGAGTTCGCCGTCGATCTCGGGGCAGTCGTAGCGGTCGGCGAAGCGGTAGACGCCATCGGGAATCGCGGCGATCCCGGCGCGCATTTTCCGTTCGGCGTAATCCTGCAATGCCGCGCCGGCGGCCAGCACGGTCTCACGCCCATACTTCCCGCAGAGGCCCTGGAACCGCTGCACCCCCAGCCGGTTCGCCGCCATCTGGGCGCGGAAATCCGACAGACGCTCCCGCGGCACCTGGCAGTTCAGCAGGATCAGTTCCATCACGTCGGTCTGGAGTTCCCCCGCCCGATACAGCCGGATCGGCGGGATACGCAGGCCCTCCTGGTAGATATGGGCATGGCCGCGGTCGGCGAAATCGGCGTGATGCGCCAGGTTCACCGCCCAGGCGACGATCGCGCCGTCCACGAAGATCGGTTCCGCCAGGACGATGTCGGGCAGATGGGTGCCGCCGCCCTCATACGCGTCATTGCCGCAGAAGACGTCGCCCGGCCGCATCTGTTCGATCGGGTGGCGCTTGGTGATGTTCGCGATCAGGTCGAGGAAACTGCCCAGATGCACCGGGATATGTTCGGCCTGGCACAAGGTCGTTCCGGCGAGGTCGAACAGCGCGGTGGAACAGTCCCGCCGCTCCTTGATGTTGGTGGAATAGGAGGCGCGGATCAGTGCCTCCCCCATTTCCTCGACGATGGAGGAGAGGGCGGAGCCGATCACCTCGACCGTGATGGGATCAACCGAAACCGTCGCACCGCCGAAATCGTTCATCGCCCGCCGTCCCGCATGATCGCCGCTGGCGTGATCCTATGGGAGGCTCGGCGGAACGGCCAGCACGGAGTCACACGTTCCGGCGGGACCCGGCCGGGGTCAGCCGGCGCAGACCGATCATCCCCGCCACGCCCATGATGATGATCGCGGCGGATGCCGGTTCCGGCACATAGGCGCTGGCGGTCACGGTGACATCGTCGAGGAAGAAGCTGCGATCGGTGGCATCGGGGCCGGTATGCAGGAAGGTCAGCGCATAGGTGCCCGCGTCCAGAAGCCCGCTCAGACCGTAGGCGGCAAACGGCGTGCCGCTGGTCGTGGAGGCGTTCAGCGACAGCGAACCGGCCGTGACCGTGTAGGTGGCAAGGCCGCTGACCGCCCCGAAGGCCGGCCGGCCGGTGACGAGCCAGGAGATGTTCACCAGGCTCTGCGTCGCGAGCGTGAAGCTTTGCGACACCGACGACCCGATTCCCTGCACGAACCCATACTGCGATTCGAGATAGCCGCTCGGCGGGAACGCCGCGAACCAGGGCGTCGCGGTCGTGCCGTTGATGACCCCGGCGTTGCCAGACCAGGTCCAGCCGTTGCTCGTGGTCGTGCCGCCGTTGGAGAGGTAGCTGAAGCCGGGGCCGGAAACGAGGGAACCGTAGCTGGGGCCCGCCACCGGCGACTCGAACCCGCCATTGGTCAGCAGATTGGCATGCGCCGGACCAGCAATGATCGAGGCCGACAGGACCAGAAGCGTGGCAAGGGCCGGAGCCGCGACGGGGAAACGCATCGAGAAAGCCTTGATGGACAGAGCGACCGTGGTGCCCCGGATTGGATACGGCCGCAACGATTTTTGTTCGATTCGTCAGGATTGTCCATCCGGTTCCAGAATAATGTGCGAATAGGGTTCCACGACCGCAACCATCGCGGGCAAAACGACCGTGGTTGCGTCCATCTGCTCGATGATCGCGGGTCCGGCGACCCGGTTACCGGCGCGCAGGCGGTCGCGTTGGTAGACCGGGCAGGTCACGAAGCCCCCGGCCTCCGGCATCCAGACCTGTCGTTCCCCGTCGATCGCGGCCGAGGCATCGGGGCCGGCATCGGGTTGCGGCACGAAACTGGCCTTGGGGACGACGCCCGCAGCCTCCATCCGGAAGGTGACGAGTTGCACCGGATCGGTCTCGGCCACGAAGCCATAGGCACGGTGGTGAGCGGCGGCGAAGGCGGCGGCCAGGGCATCGAGCGTTGCGGGGCCGATCGGCCCGTCGGGCAATGCGATCGGCAGTTCGTAGTTCTGGCCGGCATAGCGCATGTCGACCGTGCGGGTGACCCGGCGGTCGGCGGGGGCGATATGCTCCTCCGCAAACCAGGCATCCGCCTGTGCGTCCAGGGCGACGAAGGCCGCCCGCATCGGGTCGAGTGCCGCTGGGGCCAGCGTGGCGAGGCGCGTCACCGCGAAATCGGCGCGCAAATCCGTCAGCAGCAGCCCCATGGCGCAGAGGATGCCCGGATTGCGCGGGATCAGCACGCGGCCGATGTCCAGTTCCCGCGCCAGGCGCGCGGCATGCAGCGGGCCGGCGCCACCGAAGGCGATCAGCATGTAGTCACGCGGGTCATGCCCCTTCTGCACCGAGATCACCCGGATCGCGCGCGCCATGTTGGCGGTTACGACCGAGATGATCCCCTGCGCCGTCGCCATCCGGTCCATCCCCAGCGGCCCCGCCAGCCGGTCGATCGCGGCGACGGCGAGGTCGCGATGCACCGCCATCCGCCCCCCCAGCAGGAAATCCGGGTTCAGCGTGCCGAGGACGACGTTGGCGTCGGTGACCGTGGCCTCGGTATTGCCGCGGCCGTAGCAGACCGGGCCGGGATCGGCGCCGGCGCTGCGCGGGCCGACCTTCAGCAGGCCGCCATTGTCGATGAAGGCGATCGAGCCGCCCCCTGCCCCCACCGTGTGGATGTCCAGCATCGGCGCCTTGATCGGGTAGCCATGGACCGTCGCCTCGCTCGCCAGCCGGCATTTGCCGCCGGCCAGCAGCGCCACATCCGTGCTGGTGCCGCCCATGTCGAAGGTGATCAGGTCCGGAATGCCGACCAGCTCCCCGATCCGTTGCGCGCCGACGACGCCGGTCGATGGGCCGGACAGCACCGTCCGCACCGGCAGGCGCGCGGCCTGGTCGAAGCCGATGACGCCGCCGTTGGATTGGGTCAGATGCGGGCGGGACGCAATGCCGATCTCCGTCAACCGGCGGCCGAGGCGCTGGATGTAGCCCTCCATCACCGGGCCGAGATAGGCGTTCACGACGGTGGTCGACAGGCGCTCGAACTCCCGGAACTCGGGGGCGACGGCGTGGGAGACGCAGGCGAAGGCCTCGGGGAATTCCTCGGCGAGGATGCGGGCGGCGATCGTTTCGTGGTCCGTGTGGGCGAAGCTGTACAGGAAACAGACCGCGACGGCCTTGACCCCGGCATCGCGCAGGCGGCGGACGGCGGCGCGGAAGGCCTCCTGGTCCAGCGGGGTTTCCACGCTGCCGTCCGGGCGGAGGCGTTCGGCGACCTCCAGCCGCAGGTCGCGGGAGACGAGCGTGGGGGGTTTCTCGACGTGCTGGTCATAGAGGTCGGGGCGCTTCTGGCGGCCGATCTCCAGCAGGTCGCGGAACCCGTCGGTCGTGATCAGGCCGGTCTTCACGCCGCGGTGTTGGATCAGCGCGTTGGTCCCAACCGTCGTGCCATGGCCGAAATAGCCGACCGCGGCGGCGGTGGTGCCGACCCGCTCGATCCCCTCCGCCACGCCCTGGCCGATGCCCAGCGACGGGTCCGCGGGGGTGGAGGAGACTTTCCAGACCGCGACCTGGCCGGTTGCGTCGTCAAACAGGCAGACATCGGTGAAGGTTCCGCCCGAATCGACGCCGATACGCCAGGCCATGATGACTCCCGATGGTCAGTTGCGATGCGGCAGGATAGGCTGGCCGCTTCCCACTGGCCACAGGGTGATCCATGTCCCCGCCCGTCGATCTGGTTCAATCCGATACGCATCTGCCCGAGAAGACCGGCGTCGTCGTCATCGGCGGCGGCATCATCGGCGTCTCCACCGCGCTGTTCCTGGCCGAGAAGGGCCACGCCGTCGTCCTGTGCGAAAAGGGCCGCATCGGCGGGGAGCAATCGAGCCGCAACTGGGGCTGGTGCCGGACGATGGGGCGGGATGAGGCGGAAATCCCCCTCGCCATCGAGAGCCTGAAGCTGTGGCGCGGGATGAACGAACGCACCGGGCGCGACACGGGATTCCGCCAGCCGGGCATCCTGTACCTGTGCCAGAATGAGGAAGAGGTCGCCGCGCAGGAGGCTTGGCTCGATCAGGCGCGTCCCTATCAGGTCGATTCCCGGCTGGTGCGCGGGGACGCGATGGATGACCTGATGCCCGGTGCCTCGGCGCATTTCGTCGGCGCCATGCACACCCCCTCCGACGGGCGGGCGGAACCGATGCACGCGGCGCCATCGATCGCCGAGGCCGCTCGGTCGCATGGGGCACAGATCTTCACCCATTGCGCGGTGCGCGGGATCGACCTGCATAACGGCCGGGCGGTTGGGGTGATCACGGAAAACGGGCGCATCCGGTGTGATGCGGTCGTGCTGGCGGGCGGGGCTTGGTCGCGGCTGTTCTGCGGCAATCTCGGGTTGGATTTCCCGGCGTTGAAGGTCCTGGGCTCGGTTTTCCGCACCATGCCGCTGGAGGGCGGGCCGGAGGTGACGGCGGCCGGATCGGTCTTTGCCATCCGGAAACGGCTGGATGGCGGGTATTCGGTGGCGCGCCGCAACGCCAATGTCGCGGAGATCGGGCCGGATCATTTCCGGCTTCTATCTGATTTCCTGCCGCGCCTGATCAACAACCGGAAGGAAATCCGGCTGCGCGTCGGGCTGCGGTCGTGGGAGGAATTGCGGACCAAGCGGCGCTGGTCGATGGATGACGCGACGCCTATGGAGGCGGTTCGCGTGCTCGATCCCAAACCAGTCGCGCGCACGCTGGCCGAGGCGCAGACGACTCTGTCCCGCATGTTCCCGGCCTTCGCGAACATGCAGATCGCGCAGAGCTGGGGCGGGTTGATGGATGTAACGCCCGATGCGGTGCCAGTGATTGATCAGGTCGACCGGGTGCCGGGGTTCTTCATCGCCTCCGGCTTTTCCGGACATGGATTCGGGATCGGTCCGGGGGCGGGACGGTTGATGGCTGACCTGGTGTCCGGGGACCGGCCGATCGTTGATCCGGCGCCGTATCGGCTGTCGCGGTTCGCGCGGTCTCGGGATTTGCGGGTTTGATTTCAGGTCGATATCGCAATAGACAGGGCGATCATCGGGACGTCATGGTGGGCGCAGGCCCACCACCCACGACTTTTGTTGTTCAAATCAGCAAAGTCGTGGATGGCGGCCCGGAGCCTGTCCTCGGGCCGGCTCTTCGCCGGACCCGGGGGGCCGCCACAACGGCGTAGCACTGTCCGGAGGGTCAATGATCACGCCGTTCTACACCACCACCGGCCAGCCGCGCTTCTGGTAGGCGCTGTCCCAGAACAGCCATTCCCACTGTGTCGAGCGGATGAAGGCGGTCATCATCTTCTCCCGGATCGCCGGGGTCGTTCCGTCCGCGGCTCGGTCCGTCGCGGCGATGACGGCGCGGACGGCGGCGCCGAACGCCTCATCCGAGTAGGTATCTATCCAGGCCTTGAACGGGTTGTTGGGCACCGTCTTCTTCGCGATCGTGTTGCCGACGTCCCAGTAGATCCAGAAGCAGGGCAGCAGGGCGGCCAGCAAGACCTCGAACGGGTCGTGATAGGCCGTGGCCATTAGGTAGCTGGTGTAGCCGAGGCAGTCGGGCGAGGGTTCGGCCCCGGTCATGTCGACCCCGAAATCGCGCAGGTAGGTTTCGTGCAGAATCTGCTCGACCGCCACGGCTTCCAGGGCCGATTCCGCGAACATCCGCAGCGTCGCGCCATCCGGTCCCCGCGCGCCGGCCATCGCCAGGGCGCGTCCATACTGATCGAGATACAGCGCGTCCTGCACGATGTAGCCCTTGAACCGATCGCGGCTGAGCGTGCCGGCCGCGAGTTCCGTGTTGAAGGGCAGCGCGTCGATCGCCGCGCGCAAGGGCGCGGTGCGCTGCCAGGCCTGTTCGCTGAAACTGGTCATCAGGTGACTCCATAGACGCGGGCGGCGGTGCCGGCGAACAGCGCTTTCTTCTCATCGGCCGAGGCGCCGGTGGCGATGCGCTTGAAGCCGTTCCAGGTGACGGCGAAGCTGGACCAGCGCTTCTGGACGGGGAAGTTACTTTCGAACATGCAGCGATCGGCGCCGAACAAGTCGATGCAGGTCTTCATCCAGGGGCCCCATGCGGTGGCGATCTCCTCGGAGGAGGGCGGCATGTCGCGCGACGCGGTGCTGCCCGGCAGGCGGATCGGCAGGGCGCCGAGCTTGACGGTGACGTTGGGGCGCTGGGCGAGACGGGTCATGGCGGCCTTCCAGTCGGTGAAGACCTCGGCCCGCTTGTCGGCGAAGGGTCCACCCAGGATCGGGCTGCCGACATGGTTCAGCACGATGGTGGTGTCGGGGAAGGCGTCAGCGAGGTCTGACACTTCGTCCAACTGCGTGTGGTAGACCCAGGCGTCGAAGGCCAGGCCGAGATCGTTCAAGCCCTGGTACCCCGCGCGGAAGGTGCTGTTGCCCAGCATGCCGGGGACCGGGGCGACCTTGTGGATGGCGGCGTGCCAGGCGGTGGAATGGCGGATGGCGGCGAAGCGGCCGCCGCTGGCGATCATGTGCCGTTCCAGCAGGCCGCGGGCCTTTGATCCCAGCATCAGGCTGACATTGCCGACCATGCGGGCGCAGACTTTCGATGCGCCGAAGGTGCCGCTCGCGCCCATGGCGGCGATGCCGGTAACGAACTCGGTTTCCCCCAAGGAGGCTTCCTCGCGCGGGCCGGTCTTGCGGTACATCGAGTGGCATTCCTCGAACACCGTCGCAATCACGTTGTGGCCGCTGTAGACGTCGGCCAGCAGTTCCGGCAGCAGGTATGTATTGCCGTCGCGTATCCACATGTGGTGGTGCGGGTCGATGATCGGCAGGTCGGGCTCGATGATCTCCTCGGTCAAGCGGCCGAGCCATGAGTCGTCGATGGCGCCTGAGAAGCGGCTGTTCTGTGCCATGGTTTCCTCGCGTTTCTGTTTTCAGGCCAAGCTTTTGCTGACCATTTCGTAGGTGTTGGTGGACAGGTCCTTCTGGTCGGCGATGCGTTGCAGGCCGGCCTTCATCATGGCCTGCCGGCGTGCATCGAAGCGGCGCCATTGGCCGAGGGGGGCGACCATGCGGGCGGCGATCTGCGCGTTGGTGGGGTCGATGCGCATGATCATCTCGGCCAGGAAATCATAGCCGGCGCCGGACGCTTCGTGGAAGCGGACCTGGTTGCCGCTGGTGAAGCTGCTCACCAGGGCGCGGATGCGGTTGGGGTTGCGGAGGTCGAAGTCGGGGTGGGCGGTCAGCGCCCGCACCTCGGCCAGGGTACCCGGCAAAGGCGACATCGCCTGCATGGCGAACCACTTGTCCAGGACCAGGGCGTCGTTCTTCCAGGCGGCATGGAAGGATGCCAGAGCCTGGCGGCGTTCGTCGCAGTCGATCGCGCAGAGCATCGCCAGGGCGGCCAGCACGTCGGTCATGTTGCGGCCGGCGTCGAACTGCGCCTTGGCGAGTGCGATCCCGTCCGCGTCGGCGGAGGCCGTCAGGTAGGCGAGGCAGGTATTGCGCAGCGACCGCCGTCCGACCGCGGCGCCATCGGTGGTGTAGGGGCCGGTGTCGGTCATGGCGTCATAGGTCGCGCGCAGCCGGTCACGCAGCGCCCCCCCGATGGCGACGCGCGCCGCCTGACGGGCGGTATGGATACCGTCGGTATCGACCACCGGCATCTGGTCGGCGAGGAACATTTCCCCTGGCAGCGCCAGGGCCTCGGCCGCGAAGGCGGGATCGGCCGCGGCGCCATCGAGCGTCGCCGCCATAGCGTCGATCAACGCCGGGTCCAGGGCGGCGCCGGCGACCATGTCCAGCAGGACCACCGTGGCGAATTGCTGCCCGGAGTCCCAGCGCGTGAAGGGATCGGTGTCGTGGCGCGCGAGGAAGCGCAGCCGGTCGCGGGACACACCCGACAGTTTCACCGGGGCCGAGAAGCCACGCAGCAACGACGGCACGGGCGGGGAGGCGACATCGACAAAGGTGAACCGGGATTCCGCCTGGTCGGCCAGCAGGACGCGGGTGCCGGTCGTGGGTTCGGTTTCATGCTCCAGCCGTGTCGCGAGTTCCTGGCCGTTGTCGTCCAGCAGCCCCATCGCGACGGGCACGACCAGCGGCTTCTCCGTCTGCCGGACAGTCAGGGTATAGCGCTTGGTGTCGGGATCGTAGGCGTCGTCCACCACGACATCGGGCGTGCCGGCCTGGTGATACCAGCGCTTGAAATCATCCATGTTGACGCCGGAGGCATCCTGCATGGCGGCAACGAAATCATCGATCGTCGCCGCCTGGTTGTCATGCCTCGCGATATACAGGTCCATGCCCTTGCGGAAGGCGTCGCGGCCGATGATGGTGGCCATCATGCGGATGACCTCGGCTCCTTTGTTGTAGACGGTGGCAGTGTAGAAGTTGTCGATCGCCATGTAGGTGTCGGGCTGCACCGGATGCGCGAGCGGGCCCGCGTCCTCCCGGAACTGCGCCGCCCGCAAACCCCGCACATCCCCGATCCGCTTGACGGCCCTGCTGCCCTGGTCGGCCGAGAATTCCTGGTCGCGGTAGACGGTCAGACCTTCCTTCAGGGACAACTGAAACCAGTCGCGGCAGGTGACGCGGTTGCCGGTTCAGTTATGGAAGTACTCGTGGGCGACGACGCGGTCGATGGCC
>DIUL01000175.1 GCA_002422345.1 Acetobacteraceae bacterium UBA6159 | reverse complement strand
CATGCGGTGAATAAGATGGGCTAGGCGAGGACTTACCCGCCCAGGAAGGCCGCCACAGCCGGCACCGCCTTCATCGCCTGCAACTCCGCCTCGGTCGGCAGGACGGGCTTGTCGCGGGACTGGTTGACCATGCACAGGAACCCCATCGGCGCCTTCCCGTCCGCGCGGAACTGGTGCCAGGTCCAGGCCGGGATCGTCACCAGGTCGAGCGGCTTGACCGGCCGCACCTCGGTCCCCAGCAGGCACGTCCCTTCCCCGCGCAGGATCATCACCGCGTGCGCGTGCTCGTGCCGTTCCAGGGTGGAGTAGCCGGTCGCGTCCATCTCGAAATAGCGCAGTTCGCAGCCCATCGTCGGTTCCTGGAACAGGACCTGGCGGGAGATATCCTTGAACGGCGCGCTGCCATCCTGCTTGTACGGCAGGTAGGCGACGTCGTCCCACCGGAACCCCTCACGCGCGGGGCGGAACAGGTTTTCGCCTTCAGTATCCATTTCTCTGTCCTATCCGAGTGACCACTCGCCCACGATCCGCCCGAAGCGTTCGGCTTCCCGGGCGATGTCGTCGCGCGCCATCAGCAGGTTGCCGCCGATCAACAGCATCGTGTCGGCGCCGTAGAAATCAAGGATTTCGCGCGTGCGGTCCAGCGTCATCCCACCCGCTGGCACCGGCAGGGCCGGCCGCAGGACCGGATGCGGATGCACCGCGCCCAGCACGCCGTCACCGACCTCCGGATCGCCGCCGACCAGCCGGGAGACGGCGGAAACCGGCAGACGCGCATTGTCCGCCAGGCGCCGGCAGGTGTCCTGGGAGTAGCCGAAGCGCCCCCCGAAGCTCGGGAAGATGACCGCGTCCGCCCCCATCACCCGGAACAGCTTGCCGATCAGCAGGTCGGGCGCGATGCGCGCGGCACCGCCAAAGCTCGGGTGAGCGAAGAACGCCATGTCGGGGCATTCCCACTTCAACGCCTGAAACGTCGCAAACCCGCAGATCATCGGGGCGAGCATCACGCAGTCGATCCCCTCCTGCCGAGCGACCGCGACCTGTTCGCGCATGTCTTCGAGCGTGCCGGACAGGCTGGGGACATAGCGGGTCGGGTGGCCGGTGACGTGGACGCCGCGGCGGATGCCTTCGGCGCAGGCCCGCACGCGGTCGGCGAAGCGGCTGTAGTCCTGGTCCGCCAGCCCGTGGTCGTCCTTCACGAAATCCAGCCCGCCCCGCGCGAACTGCTCCGCCAGATGCCCGAGTTGCGCGGGCGGCAGGCCCTGGGGCTTCAGCGCCGATCCGGTCATGGGGCGGTTGTGCAGATGCAGGCGGCGGCGGAGCGAGTCGATCCCGTGCGCCGGCCCGCCGAACGCGTCCAGCAGGATCGGCGGCAGGTCGATGTCGTGCAGCGTCACGTCGTCATGCAGTGACGTGTTGCCGAACACCATGTTCAGGAACTGCCCCGCATCGCGCCCCACCGTGTCGGTCGCCAGCCCGATCCGCACGGCGAAGCGGCCGTCACGCAGGTCGTTGATCCCGTCCACGCGGCCGACGATGTCGGACAGCACCCACTCGTCATCGATGGCGGCGAGCGGCATTTCCACGCTCTGCTCCACCGCGATGCCCTGGGCGCGCGCCTCGATCGAGGCCGCGTCGGAGCGGACGAGATAGGTGACGGTGAAACGATTGCTCATGGGCCAGCCACCACCAGGGCATCAACGGCTATGGCGCCGGAAGCGCCAAGGATTACGGGGTTCACATCGATCGCGCGCACGCTGTCCCCGCAGGCCAGCGCGGCATCCTGCACGGCCAAAAGCAGGTCCGCGAATTGCTCCAGGGCACCCGGATGCTTCCAGCGCGGGCTGGTCAGGATGCGGCCCAGCGTGCCTTGGGAGAGGTCTTCCAGGATAGTGTCCCGGGAGACCGGCATGGGCCAGGTGGTCACGTCGCCGATCGCCTCGGCGAAGATGCCGCCCAGGCCGGCCAGCAGCACCAGGCCGACGCCATCGGCATGGGTCACGCCGGCAATCGCCTCGAGCCCGTTCGGCACCATCGCCTGCACGATCACCCGGTCGCAGCCCATCGCGGCAAAGGCGGCGTCCAGGCCGGCTTGGTCCGCCATGCCGACATGCACCAGGCCGAGGTCGCTTTTATGCGCCACCCCGTCCTGCACGCCCTTCAGCACCACCGGGTAACCGATCCGGTCGGCGGCGGCGCGGGCCTGGTCGAGGCTGCCGCACTCCACCGTCTCCACCGTCGGCACGCCATAGTCCCGCAGCAGCGCCAGGCTCTCGGGTTCCGTCAGTTGGCGGGGCGGCAAGGTGCGGTGGGCGACGTTCGGGGCGGTACGGTCGGTGGCGAGCGGGGTCAGCAGCGCGCCGATCGCCTCCAGCAGCACATCCATCCCGGTGAAGACCGGCATGTCCAAAGCGGCGTAGGTGGCGCGTTCGGCGTCTGGCATCCCGCCTGGGGAGACGATCAGGAACGGCTTGCCCGATGCCTGCTGGGCCTTCGCGAGTGCCGCCCGGTACGGGTCGCCCTGCCAGGGGTTCATCGAATGCAGCAGGCCGAGCGTCACCGCCACATCCGCATCCGCCATCAGAAACCCCGGCACCTCCCCCGCTCGGCGCATCCCGCCGAAGATGCCCATGTCGAGCGGGTTGCCGATGCGGGAGAACATTTTCCGCGCGTCGATGGCGGCGTGGGTCTCGGGCCGCAGGGGGGCGAGCGGGACTCCCAGCGCCGCGGCCCGGTCGGCGATCAGCGACGCCCCTGCCCCGGACGTCGACAGGGCGCCGAGCATGCCGGGGCGGCGGCCGTAGCGGTCGAGCAGGGCGGCGGCGGTCATGAAGCCTTCGAGCGTGCGGGCCTCGGCCACGCCGCAGGCCCGGAACAGCGCCCGGTAGGAGGCGTTGTCGCCGGCGAGGCGGGAGGAATGGGCGACCGCCGCGGCCGCTCCGGCCTGGGAGCCGCCGATCTTGAGCACGACCACCTGCTTGCCGGCCGCCTGGGCGGCGTGGGCGAGAGCCGCGAACCGGGCGCCGTCGGGCAGGCTGTCGATCAGCAGGGCGATCACGCGGGTGGGGGCGTGGCCGATCGCATATTCCATGTAATCGAGGACGGACAGATCGGCCTCATTCCCGCAGGACGCGAACAGCGACAGGCCGGCGCCGAGCATGGAAAGGCGGCCGGCCATGGCGTCGAACAGGGCGCCGGAGTGGGAGAAGATGGAGATCCCTCCCGGTGTCTGGCGCTTGGCGTGGGCGGTGTTGAAGCCGATCGAGACGGGGTGGTGGGCGTTGTAGATGCCGTTGCAGTTGGGGCCGACGATCCTGATCCCGGCTTCTCGGGCGGCTTGCAGGAGTTCGTTCTGGCGTTCGGTTCCTCCGGCGTCGAGGCTTTCGGCGTAGCCCGCGGAGCCCACGATGGCGGCCTTGAGGCCGGCGCGGGCGCAGTCCTTGACGGCCTGGATCGCGGCCTCCGCGGGGATGGCGAGGAAGGCGGCGTCTATGGGCTCGGGCGCTTCGGTGAGGTCGGGGAAGCAGGGGATGCCGTCGACGGCCGTGAGGCGGCGGGAGACGCCGTAGACTCCGCCGGGGAAGCCCACGTCACGGGCGTTGGTGAGGACGATGTAGCCGTGCTTGGTGGTGTCGTCCGAGGCCCCGATGACGGCCACCGCGCCCGGGTGGAACAGCGCGTGGAGCGCTTCCTGCGTGGGGATGGGGTGGGGCGGCATCGGGGTCGGGTCCTTGGGGTTGGGAATTGTTGGGCGTAGAGTGACTGAGGACAGCATGCAAGGGAGTGATGCCCGGCACGGCATCGCGTCCAGCCAGCTCGAAGAACTCATCGATTACTTCATAAGTGCCCACTTGTATTCCGATATCGTAGGCGTACATAATCACTGCTGTCCGGTCAATCA
>DIUL01000188.1 GCA_002422345.1 Acetobacteraceae bacterium UBA6159 | reverse complement strand
CCGAGGATCAGCAGCATGATGTTGATGAACAGCAGGAACTGCCAGGCCGAGAACCCGTTGTCGACGATCCACTTGACCAACGCGGCCGGGATGCCGGACTCAGTGATCCAGTGCCCGAAGGCCAGCGCGGTCGCGATGATGATCANNCCTTGTAGTAGAACAGGCTGATCAGCAGGGCGACGACCGCGGCGAGCACGGCGGCCTCGGTCGCGGTGACGAACCCGCCATAGATGCCGACCGCGATGATGACCGGCAGCAGCATCGCCGGCCCGGCCCGCAGGTTGACCCGCAGGAACGCCGCCTTGTCCATCGCCGGCTCTCGCGGCAGCCCGACCTTCCTGGCGTAGATCATGATCCACACGATGAAGATTGTCGCCTGGATCAGGCCCGGGATCACACCCGCCAGGAACAGCCGCGGCACCGACTCCTCGGCAATGATCGCAAACAAAATCAACGGCAGGCTCGGCGGGATCAGAATGCCAAGCGTGCCGGAGGCGGCGACGACTCCCATGGCGAAGGGCTTGTTGTAGCCGCGCCCGACCATCGCCGGGATCAGGATCGTGCCCATGGCGAGCGCCGTCGCGACCGACGATCCGCAGATCGCCGCGAACACCGCGCAGGCGGCGACGGTCACGATGCCCAGGCCGCCGCGCAGCCAGCCGAACCAGGCGGCGGCCATGTCGATCAGCGCCTTGGCGACGCCGCCACGCTGCATGAACGAAGCCGCCATCACGAAGAACGGCACCGCGAGCAGCAGCGTGTTGTTCAGTTCGTCCAGGATCTTCTGGGCGACGCCGATCAAAGGCTGGCCACTGGCCGCGAACAGGATACCCGCGCTGGCACCCAGCACCAGGTAGATCGGCATCCCCATCGCCAGCAGGACGAAGAAGATGCCTATGAGGAACTTGACCGACACGATCAGCTTTCCCGGCCGGTCTGGATGGCCATGGTCTCAGGCTCGAACCGGAACAGATAGCGCAGCAGGCGGCCAGCATAGCGAATGGTCATCAGGCCCGCCCCCACCGGCAGGCACGCGAAATAGATCCACAGCGGGAACCGCAGCATGGAGTTGCTGGTCTCTCCCATGTCATAGGCGTCCCAGGTGATCTGCCAGCCGTACCAGGCGAGGCCCGCGCAGAAGATCGTCGCGACGATGCAGTTCAGAACCTCGAACCAGCGCTGCTGTCCGGGCGTGAGCATGCGGAGCACGAGGTCGGCCCGCACATGGCCGTCGTCGCGCACCAGGGCGCTGCCAGTCAGGAAGATCGCCCATACGACCATGTAGACGGACAGTTCCTCGCCCCAGGGCAGCGCGAGCGAATTCGATATGTAGCGGCCGATGATCTGCCAGAGGCAGATGACCAGCGCGAAGACGCCGATCAGACCGATGGCCGTTCGTTCAATACGATCCCACCACGCAAACACCGTGTCCCCCTTGTCTACCCTGTATGCGCGGCACCGCGCTGGCCGGGTGCCTGTTCATCACGCTGACGGCCCGCGATCCGCGCCTCGGGAGAGGCGTGGATCGCGGGCCTTGGTCATCTCCCGCCGCGCCGGATCATGCTGGTCCGGCGCGGGCTGGGCTGGCTCAGGCGCCGAAGGCGGCGGTGGTGCGCTTCATCAACTCCGGATCGACGCCGAGTTCCTTGACGACCGCCGCTTCGGTTCCCAGCAGGCGCTTGCGGGTATCGGCGACCTGCGCCGGAGAGGCGATGACCGCGGTGACGCCGTTCTTCTGCATCGTCTCCAGTGCCTTGGCCTGCGCCTCGGCCATGGTCTCGCGCATCGGACCGATCCGCTCGCTCCAGACGTCGAGCACGATCTTCTGCAGGTCGGGCGACAGCTTCGCCCAGAACGTGCCGCTGACCATCGGGATATACTGCGCGAAGAACTGGTAATCCTGCAGCGTGTACTTCACGCCCGATTCCCAAAGCTTGGCCGAGGCGCAGCTTTCATTCGTGGTGAACAGGGCATCGAAGGTCCCCTGGCTGAGCGCCAGCGGCACATCCGGCCAGGCGGTGAGGTTGGGCACGCCCTCGAAGAAGGTCACGCGGACCATCTGTCCGGCGCCGCCCGAGGTGCGGATCTTCAACCCCTTCAGATCGGCCGGCGCGTTCAGCGGCCGAGCGGTGGAGAAGGTGTGGGAGGCGCCGAGATCGAGCCAGCCGCCCACCACCTTTACGCCGATCTTCTTCTCGATCAGGGCGTTGAGTTGCGTGCCGATCACGCCGTCCAGGACACGATGCACCTCCTGCGGGGTGCGCCCGTAGAACACCGGCGTCAGCGGCAGTTCCATGTTCCGCTCGATGCCCGTCAGGTTCCATGGGCCGGGCGTCGCCATCTCCGCCCCACCCTGGCGCAGGGCCTTGGCGACGTCACGATCACGGAACAACTGCGCCGAGTGGTACACCTCGGCATGGATGCGGCCGGCGGAACGCTTGTTCACCTCGGCGGCATATTGCTGGATCAGGTCCGTGCGCTTGTGCGTGGCAGCGACCTCGATCGAGATTCGCATCTTGATCGCGTCCTGCGCCCGAACGATGGCGGGGGCGAACACGGCGGCGGTGGTCGCGCCGGTCAGAAGCGTGCGTCGTTTCACGGGAATCCTCCAATTTGACGGGGCTATCTGCCCTCTGCCCCAGTGGCTGGAAAGAGAAAAGTCGCTCGAGATCGGCTTTTGCTGAATGATAGCTGTCGTGCGCGGCGACCCGCACACGACATTCCAGCCATGATGGCCCCCGGTAGGCGGGGGCCGTCGGGACTACTTCTCCAGCCAGACGTCTTCCATGCGGAAGCCGTTGTAGATGCTGTTCACCATCATGCTCAGGTTCTTCACCTTCGGCGTCCAGCAGGTTCCGCCGCGGTTGTGCATGATGATCGGACGGGCCAGATCCTCCTGCAGGCGGCGGTCGATTTCCCACACCATCTTCTTCCGCGCCTCGAGATCGGCTTCGGAGGACTGCTTGACGACCAGCGCATCCAGTTCCTGGTTGCAGTAGTTGGTGTAGTTGCGCTGCGACCCGCAGGCATAGTTCTCGAAGAACTGCTGGTCGGGATCGTCGACGCCGCTGCCGGTCAGGTTCAGCCCGACGATGTAGTCCTTGCGCGCAATCTTGGCGTGCCAGATCGCGGTTTCGACCACGTCCAGCTCTCCATCAATGTAGATGTTCTTGAGCTGATCGATCAGGATCACCGCCGGATCGCGATAGGACGCGATGTTGCGGGTCGACACCTTCACCGAGATGCGCTTGTCCGGGCCGTAGCCCAGCTTCTGCATGATCGCCTGCGCCTCGGCCTTGTTCTTCTCGACATCCGCGCCGAAGCCCGGAATCGTTTCGAGGATTTCCTTGGGCATGCCCCAGACGCCCTCGGGGCCCGGCAGCATCGCACCGCCCGTGCTGTTCTGGCCTTCCGACAGGATGTTCACATAGGCCTTGCGGTCCAGCGTCAGCGCCATCGCGCGCCTTATATCGGCGTTGTCGAAGGGCGCGGTGTCCCGATTCACCACCAGGTTCGTGCTGACATTCGTCGTCACGACCTCACACACCGCCGTTGGCATCTGCGTCTTGATGTCGCGCACCAGCGGAATGGTCATCTCGAACGGGAAGGTCACGTCGAACCGGCCGGAGACAAAGGACAGCAAAGCGGTCGAGCGGTTGGGGATGATCGTGTATTCGATCGCGTCGAGATAAGGCAGGCCCTTCTTCCAGTAGTCCGGGTTCTTCACCAGGCGGATCGTTTCATTGCGCTTGAACTCGGCCAGCTTGAACGGCCCCGTCCCGACCGGGGTGGTCCGCATCGTCGCTGGCGGCACATGGCAGGGATACATCGGCGAATAGCCGGACGCGAGCAGCGCCAGGATCGACGGCTGCGGCCGCTTGAGGTGCAAGGTCGCCTCATGCGTGCCGGATGTCGTCAGGTCCTCGACATTCGTGTACCAGCCGGCGCGGAAGTTCAGGCGGAACTTGTCCTTGGCCTTCCCCAGCAGCAGGTCGAAGGTACACTTCACATCCGCGGCGGTGAACGGCTTGCCGTCGTGCCACTTCACGCCCTCGCGCAGCTTGAACGTGAGCTTGGTCTTGTCCGCGCTCCAGGACCACGATGTCGCAAGCTCCGGCACGATCGTGTCGAGGCTGTTCTGCCGCTTGTGCTGGTCATACATGACCAGGTTGTTGAACACCGGCATCATCGGCGTGGTGACCGAGTTGGTGCCTTCCTCGTGAATGGACAGGCTGGCCGGGCTGTCGCGATGGGTCAGACGCAGCGTGCCGCCCGACTGCTGGGCCGCGGCCATTTCCGGAATCATGAAAGCAAGAGTCGCCCCGAACAGGGCGCTTAGGATGCGCATCGTTTACCTCCCGCGTGCCTTTTGCCGGCACTGACGGGATCAGAGTGCGGCAGCGAGAGAGAATGTCAACGGGTGGATGGAGCGGGTGAAGGGAATCGAACCCTCATAGCCAGCTTGGAAGGCTGGTGCTTTACCACTAAGCTACACCCGCGATGGACCGGCTTTTATCCGCTGCCACCGCCTGATGCAATGCTCCGGATCAGGCCAGGCCGCTCCAGGCCTCATCCCAGGTGCTGCCACGCACCACGTCACCGAGGTTTGCCCGCCGCACCGGCCCGAACCGGCCCACCGGCCAGCCGATCGGCAGGATGGCGTAGGAGCCGATACCCTCCGGCAGGCCAAATGCCGCGTCGGACTCCTTGTCATGCGCCAGGTAGACCGTCGTCAGCGTGGCCCCCAGACCCAAAGCGCGTGCCGCCAGCAGCATGTTCTGCACCGCCGGATAGACAGAGGAGCCAGACGACCGCGTCCGCGCGCCCGCCGGCCCGCAGGGAACGATCCAGACCGGGGCTTCATGGATATGGTCCGCCAGATGCTGGGCGGCGTCGATCATGCGATCGAACTTCTCCTTCGACTGGCCCGGAGCCGGCGCGCCGGCGCGATATTTCGGCCCCGCCTGCTCATCCCAGACCTTCTTGTACAGCGCGCCGACCGTCTGTTTCACACTCGGATCGGTCACCACCAGGAAGCGCCAAGTCTGCATGTTCCCGCCATTGGCGGCGCAGGTCCCGGCCTCCAGGATCTGGCGGATCAGCCCGTCCGGCACCGGATCGGGCTTCAACCGCCGCATCGAACGCGTGGTGCGGATGATCTCAAACAGGTCGTGTTCCAAGGCTCAGCTCCAGCGCAGGTTCCACGGATAGGGAGACGTGCTTTCCAGCAGCCCTGTCAACTGTTTGTGATGCGCCGAGAGGATGAAGAACCGGCCCAGCACCACGGTCGGCACGTCGTTCAGAGCCTCCTGATGGATCGCGCGAGCGATCCGCATCCGGTCGTCATCCGACGCGACGGTGATCCACTCCGCTGTCAGTTCCTCGATCTTCGCGTTCTGGTAGTTGCCGGCCCAGCCCTTCGGCCCCAGCCCGCGCAGGATCGGGCTGATCGCCGGATTGATGAAGGAGGTGCCGAGCCACCAGTTGTGGAAGATGGACCAGCCGCCCTTGTCGACGGGGTCAGTCTTGGTCCGGCGCTGTGCGAGGGTATTCCAGTCCATCTCCTGCAACTCGACATTCATGCCGATCTGCTTGAGGTATTCGTTCGTCACCTGCCCGAACGGCCCGATCGTGGGGACGTCGGCGGGGTTAAGGATCACCACCTTCTCCCCCGCATAGCCCGCGTCCTTCAACGCCTTGCGGGCGGCGTCGATGTTGCCGGTCATGCTGGACAGGCCGAGTTCTTCCCCATACGCCGTGCCGCAGGGGAACAGCGCCTTGCAGGCCTTCCAGATCTCGGCTTCGCCGCCGGTCACCGCGCTCATGTAATCTTCCTGGTTCATGCCCAGGCGCACGGCTCGGCGGATCGCCGGGTTGTTGAACGGGGCGTGCGCGTGGTTGAAGCGCATGGTGCCGAAGAAGCCGACCGGGTTGAAGTTGGTGACGGTCAGGTCCTTATTTTTCCGCAACAAGGGCAGCAGGTCGGGCTGCACCTGTTCCCACCAGTCGATCTCGCCCTTTTGCAGCGCGGCCGACGCGGTGGAGGGATCGTTGATGATCTTCCACTCGATCCGTTCGATATGGGCGACCTTCCCGCCCGACGCCCAGTCGGCCTTTTCGTTGCGGGGGACATAATCCTTGAACTTCTCGTAGGCGCCGGAGCTTCCGGGCACGAACTCATTCTTCAGGAACCGATACGGACCCGAGCCGACCATTTCGGTGTTGGGCTTGGACAGGTCGGTTTTGGCCAGGCGTTCCGGCATGACGACGGGCAGCATGCCGTTGGGCTTGCCCAGCGTGTCGAGCAGCATCGGAAACGGTGATTTCAGCTTGATGCGGATGGTGCGGTCGTCGGCGGTCGTGAATTCTTCCACGAAGGCGCCGAGGACCTGTCCATACACATCGCGTGCGGCCCAGCGCTTGAGGCTGGCGGCGGCGTCTCGCGCCAGGACCGGTTCGCCGTCATGGAATTTCAGGCCGTCGCGCAGCTTGATGTCCCAGGTGCGCCCGTCGGCGGAGGTGGTGTGCCCCTCGGCCATCTGCGGGCGGGGCTTCTGGGTGTGGTCGATGCCATACAGCGTGTCGAACACGTAGTAGCCGTGGGTGATGGAGACCTGCGTCGTGGTCCAGGACGGATCGAGGACCGAGAGATCGGCGGTCGGCACATAGCGCAGCAGCTTGTTGGTCCTGACACCGGATTGGGCGATGGCGAAGCGGGACGGCAGGGCCGCGGCGGCGGTTGTCGCGGCGGTGGTCTTCAGGAAGGCGCGGCGGCGCATGACGGTTTCCTCGGGTCGTTTTTGTTTGGAAGGAGTGTAGCAGCGTGTTGGGACACGAGGAAACCGTGGGGCGCGGAACGGCGATTCTGGCGGTTATCGTATCGTTTCGTCGGGAACCATATGCATGGTCGGTGTGCGCGACGGGTCGGAACCGGACGGATCCAGGTCTGGGCAGATCGGTCGCGGTTCGGTTTTACTATTCACTGTATATTCATCCGAATACCCCGGTTTCACTTCGTCACCCTCGCCCCTCCCCCACCAGCCTCACCAATTCCCCCCGAACCGCCCCGGCATCCCCCACCGGNNCCCCCCCCGCCGCACCCGGTCCCCGCTCCCCAGGTCACACCCGTCCACATCCACCCCCACCATCCGCCAATCCCCGCCAGGCTCCCCCGCCAGAACCGCCATCGCGGCGGCGTGGTCCGCGTTGCAGTGCCCCATGATCCCCTCGGCCGAGGCCGCCAGAGCCGCCACCGCCCCGGCATCCGGCAGCAACGCCGCCTCCCGCACCCGCGCCGCCCGGGCGAAGCCGCCGACCACCTGAGCGCCCATCACCCGCACGCGCCAGACGTGGAAATCCCCGAAATCCGCGTACAGCGCCGCATAGGGATGCACCGCCAGGAACCGCGCCTTCAGCGCCGGGTCCTCCGCCACCGAAGCCAGCCCGGTCACCGTCACCCGCGGCGCCGTCTGCGGATTGGCCCCCGTCGCCTCCCCCACCACCAGCAGGGAGCAGCGGGGATCGGCCCGCAGATGCCGCGTGTGCTCGGACAGGTCGGACAGCANNCAGCAGCAGCAGCACCGACAGGTCCCCGGTACAGGCCGGAGTCACCAAGGACGCAAAGGGCTGCCCATCCAGCACCGTCGCCAGCGACGCCGACCGCGCCGCCCGCAGCAGCTTTCGTGCTTCCCAAGCGGCCTCATCCACACCAGATGCCATCTTTCGTTCACCTCTCGTCCGCAATGCGCCACAATCGCATGCCAAACACGCCGACACCCACCAGGAGGAGCGCCACCATGACCCTACCGCCCCGCGACAGNNATCGCCCTGGTGGACGACGACCGGAACATCCTCACCAGCGTCCAGATGACGCTGGAGCAGGAAGGCTTCCAGGTCCGCACCTTCACCGACGGTGAAAGCGCGTTGCAGGGCATGAACGCCCGCCCGGTCGACCTGGCCGTGCTGGACGTGAAGATGCCCCGGATGGATGGGATGGAGCTGCTGCAACGCCTCCGCCAGCGGACCTCGATGCCGGTGATCTTCCTGACCTCCAAGGACGAGGAAGTGGATGAGCTGATGGGCCTCCGCCTCGGCGCGGACGACTACATCAAGAAGCCTTTCAGCCAGCGCCTGCTGCTGGAGCGTATCCGCGCCCTGCTGCGCCGCAATGAGGCAAGCCGAGCGGAGGGGAGCGGGGCGGCGCCGACGGGCGTGATGACGCGGGGGGACCTGGTGCTGGACGACACCAAGCACCAGTGCACCTGGAGGAGCGAGGACATCCAGCTCACGGTCACGGAGTTCCTGCTGGTGAAGGCCCTGGCCGCGCGTCCCGGGATGGTCAAAAGCCGCGACCAATTGATCGACGCGGCCTATGGCGACAGCGTCTATGTCGATGACCGCACGATTGACAGCCACGTGAAGCGCGTGCGCAAGAAGTTCCGGGACGTGGACGACACGTTCAACCAGATCGAAACCCTGTATGGCATCGGCTATCGCTACAAGGAGCGTTGAGTGCCGGACGGCGCCAACCTGACCACCCCACAGGCTGCTCCCCCGGGCCAGCCGCTGCGGTTCCGGAACGGCTGGGTGTCCCCCCTGCTGCGACGCATCCTGCTGGTGAACGCGCTGCCGCTGGCGTTGCTGGTCGTGGCGCTGCTGTATCTGGATCAGTACCGGAACGGGCTGCTGGAGGCGCAGATCGGCGCGCTGCGCGAACAGGCGCGGGTCTTCGCCGGCGCCCTGGCCGAAAGCGCCGTCCGCACCACCGACCCCGAGCATCCGCGGCTGGTCCCCGAAGTCGCGCGGTCGTTGCTGCGCCGCCTGACCGAGCCGACGCCGGACGCCCAGGCCAAACTCTTCGCTCCCGATGGCGCGACGCTCGCCGATTCCCGCATCCGCGACACGCTGGGCGGGCAGGTCGTGATCGATCCCCTGCCCCCGCCCCCCGATTACGGCCCGGTCTTCGGCTGGATCAGTTGGGCCTATGACTCGGTCACCGCCTGGCTGCCGAACCAGCGCCCCGTCCCGACGGTGGAGGGCCAGGACTGGCAGTTGGACGTGAAGGAGGAAGTGCGCCTCCGCAGCGCCAATGACAGCCGGGAGACCCCGCCCTATATCCGCCGCACCCGCGACAACCGCCTGCTGGTGACCGTCGCCGTGCCGGTGGAGCGGGACAAGAAGACCGTCGGCATCATCTCCCTGACGCGGGAGGCGCGGGAGGTCGATGCGGGCCTGTTCACCGTGCGGATGTCCATCCTGGCGCTGTTCGGCATGGCGCTGGCGCTGACCGTTCTGCTGTCGTGGTACCTGTCCCTGACCATCGCCCGCCCGATCCTGCGCCTGGCCGGCGCCGCGGCGGACATGCGGGAGGGCAAGGGGCGGACGGGCAGCGTGCCTGCGTCCTTGCTCGCCCGCCGGGATGAGGTGGGGGCGCTGGCGACGGCGCTATCGGACTCCGCCACCGCGCTCTGGGCCCGGATGGACGCGATCGAGCGGTTCGCCGCCGATGTGGCGCATGAGATCAAGAACCCCCTGTCCTCCATCCGCAGCGCGATCGAGACGTTGCCTCGCATCGAGGACCCGGCCCGTCAGCGGCAGTTGCTGTCGATCATCGGCCAGGACGTGGTGCGGCTGGATAGGCTGATCAGCGATGTGTCCGATGCGTCCCGCCTGGACGCGGAACTGTCGCGCGTGACCGCCGAACCGGTGGATGTCGTGCCGATCCTGGAGACGTTGCGGGAGCTGGATGAGGCGACTCGCAACGAAGACGACGACCCGCGGCTGGAGGTGATCGCGCCGCCGGCGGGCGCCCAGGTCTGGGCGGTGCCCGACCGGCTGGTGCAGGTGCTGCACAATCTGATCGGCAACGCGCGCTCGTTCAGCCCGAAGAACGGGCGGATCGTCGTCCGGGTGCGCGATGCGACCGAAATGGTGGAGCTGAGCGTCGAGGATGACGGTCCGGGCATCCCCGAAGCCAACCTGGAGCACATCTTCGACCGGTTCTACTCGGAGCGGCCCAAGAACGAGAAGTTCGGCCAGCACTCCGGCCTGGGCCTGTCGATCAGCCGCCAGATCATCGAGGCGCTGCACGGCACGATCTCCGCCGGCAACCGGCGGTCGGGCGATGGGAAGGTGCTGGGGGCGCGGTTCGTCGTGCGGTTACCGCGCGCGTAACGGGGCATGGCCGCGTTTCTGCCACCCCGTCATGGTGGCCGACGGGCCACCACCCACGACTTTCCCCTGATGAAAACAGGAGAATCGCGGATGGTGCCCCGCCGCCCCTACTCCTCCTGCAACCAGCGGGACACGCCGCCCGCGAGCACCGCGCCCACGATCGGCGCCAGCCAGAACAGCCAGAGCTGTGCCACATACTCCCCGCCCGCGAACAACGCCGGCCCGGTGCTGCGCGCCGGATTGACCGACGTATTCGTCACCGGGATCGAGATCAGGTGGATCAGCGTCAGCCCCAGCCCGATCGCGATCGGCGCGAAGCCGGCCGGCGCCTTGGACGACGTGCTGCCCAGGATGATGATCAGGAAGAAGAAGGTCGCCACGACCTCCATCACCAGGCACGCGACCAGGCCATACTTGCCAGGGCTCAGCGCCTCATACCCGTTCGACGCGAAACCGCCGACCGCGAAGCCCGGCTTGCCGGAGGCGATCAGATACAGCACCGCCGCCGCCGCGATCGCGCCGACAACCTGTGCGATGATGTAGGGAACGATATCGCCCGCCTTGAAACGACCACCCGCCCACAGCCCGATCGTGACCGCGGGGTTGAAATGACCGCCCGATATGTGCCCCACCGTATAGGCCATCGTCAGCACGGTCAGCCCGAAGGCCAGCGCCACGCCGGCGAACGCGATGCCGAGTTGCGGAAAGGCCGCGGCGAGGACGGCACTGCCGCACCCGCCGAAGGTCAGCCAGAAGGTGCCGAAGAATTCAGCGCCCAGGCGTCTGCTCATGTCCATGTCGGTTTCCTTGTTTCAGCACACTCACCTTGCGAGCCTCTCAATCCGTTGTTGAGACGTCGACAGGGCCGGTGGCCACTCGTGTAATTTTCCCCGCTCTTGCCAAACGCCTACGCGTTCGGCGCGGGATCGTATCATGTCCAGTCCCACCGTCTAGGCCACAGTGGAACCAAATGTCCGGTAGACACTGGGTTGTTGGAGCACAATCAACCTGACGGAAACCCGAGAACGCGCGCGAGCCTTGCCATTCGCTCACACGATTCGGGGCCGTGCCGATTGCTGGTCGCCCACGCTCCGAACCGGCGGTTGGTTTGCTCCGGACCTGGCAATCGCATGGCGGCGTGGACAGGAAGAACGCTCATCGCGTGGGTCCCAGCCTCTGCGATGCCAGGCGCCTGAACTGCCTTCATCCTTCGGATCACAAACCCGCCACCGCGGTTCTGCCTGCATCACGATCCTGGCTCATGCACGGGCATCAACGGTTGCGGCGTCAGGCTGCCCGACGTGTCGTGGCTTCCTCGAAATCGATGGCATACATCATCGGGCATCCGATATTCACTGTCATCAGGGCTGTCCCGGCCATCTTCGGCAGCGCTATCCACGCATCTCCATTGGTCCAGCGGCACATGGCCGTTCCGTCCCGTTCGACGGCCCACCAGCCTTTGGTCAGACCAGGGTGGTCGACAGGCATCTCCCAGACATGACCGTCATGTGTCAGCACAACATTCGTGACCGCAACGCCAAGATGCCGACGGTCTTCGAGCCAGGGCCGTGCCAGGATTGGCGACTGCGCGCGCGACATCAAACGCACATCGCCGGTACCGGCTGGCAACGCGAATACCACCGTGCTGGAACTTGCATGTATCGGCTTGATACTCTGCCCGTCAGCCAGAAGATGTATCTCCGGGTCGGATGTCACATGATGCCGCGGTACCAGCCGGCCCAATGCGACCGCGCGATCGGCGAGCTTCTGCCACACGGGACGGACCCGTGCCTCATCGTAGGCAAATGGTTCGCAAGAGCCGGCTTCGCGGGTCGGCAGATCACCATCGTCCATGGTGGCCGGGTGCAGCAGCGGCACGCCGGCATTCGCGAAGAAGCCACGGTTGCCCGTATCAAGATAGCTTTCGGCCGGTAGTCCGTCAGCGATCAGAAGGGCGTGGGCGTCCAGTTCAATATGGTAGTAGTGAACCGCGTCCAGTGCCCTATCAATATAGATCGTCGCGCCGTTCACCAGCTGCCGAGCCGCGATGAGACAGCCGTCGAGGGAAATCGCGTGATCCTGTGACACGCGAAGATCTCGCGTCGGGATATTCTCGGCGACTGCACCGGCACGGATCACAACCGGCAGGAGCTTGTCCGGCTTCGGATGTCGGATCACGTCGAGGGAACGGTGGCCTATCCACTTGATCCGCTGCGGGTCGCCGTTCCTGGTCAGCACAAACTCACCGACCCGCAGTGTCTCGATCGCCCGCTCTCCGTCGGGGCATGCGATCATCGTACCTTTGACGTAGCAGATCGGAAAGGTGTTATTCGTGAACCCGGTCAGCGTCTGGCCGATCGGGATGCTACCGTTGTTCGTAAACAGAAAATACTGTCCACCTCGCTCCGCGATAGGACCGAGAAGGGACGACTCGTAGCCGACATACGTGTACGTGCCGCCGTAAATCGCATTGACGCCCGAGTCAGAGAATGTGACGTCGAACGTCTCGCCGACCGAAACAACGCCGTCGTTCACGGCCTCGACGGAGCTTGAACCGCTGTTGGCAATGAGCGCATCAACCTTCCCGGTGACGCTGTTGCCATTCGGATCAAGCTCATACAGAAAGTCCGCCAGGAACGTAGCCATTGCGCGCTGTTATCCTCTGCGTATATTTGATTCTTGCGCGAAAATTCCTACACGCTGAGGCCATCTCCGCGCAACATATTATTCCGCCATCGGCAGAGAAACGGGCCGAAAATACGGGATGACCTGAACATGTCGTAAAATGACGACACATCACTGCTGTCCGGTCAATCAC
>DIUL01000102.1 GCA_002422345.1 Acetobacteraceae bacterium UBA6159 | reverse complement strand
TGATTGACCGGACAGCAGTGATTTCGACTCGAAGAACATCCCAACCCCCAACCGCTACAACTGGAAGGACCCGCGCACGGATGAGCTTCTGTCGTTGGGCCGCCGCGCCCTGACGGACGCGGACAGGTCCAAGGCCTATATGGAGGCGCAGGAAGTCGTGATGAAGAATCATCTGATGATGACCGTGCTCGACATCACCGTCCACGAAGTCACCAACAAGCGACTGAAGGGAACGCGCCCGCACATGCTGTACAACAGCACATTGTACAAGGCGCTGGACCTCCACTACTGACCCCGGAAGGCCAACCGTTCATGTCCGAACCGATCCTGAGTGTCCGCGACCTGAAGACCTATTTCGATACCGATCGCGGGCTGTTCAAGGCAGTCGACGGCATCAGCTTTGATGTCGGCGCCGGCAAGACGGTTGGCCTGGTCGGGGAGTCCGGCTGCGGCAAAAGCGTCACGTCCCTGTCGATCATGGGGCTGATCCCGATGCCGCCCGGACGCATCGATGGAGGGGAGATCATCTTCGAGGGACAGGACATACTGAAGCTGTCCCGCGATGATCGCCGCCAGTTGCGCGGCGGGAAGATGTCGATGATCTTCCAGGAACCGATGACCAGCCTGAACCCGGTCCATACGGTTGGGCAACAGATCATCGAGTGTGTGCGCGCCCATACGCCGATGACGAACGAGGCCGCGCGCAAGCGTGCGATCGAGATGCTGGACCTGGTCCGTATCCCCTCCGCGGCCTCCCGGATCGATGACTATCCGCATCATATGTCCGGCGGCATGCGCCAGCGGGTGATGATCGCGATGGCATTGTCCTGCGACCCGCATCTGCTGATCGCCGATGAACCGACGACCGCCCTGGACGTAACGATCCAGGCACAGATCCTCGACCTGCTGCACGATCTGCAAAGCCGGCTGGGCATGGCGATCCTGATCATCACGCATGATCTGGGCGTGATAGCCGAGATCGCCGACGATGTGGTGGTGATGTACGCCGGCCGGATTGTCGAGATGGGGCCTGTAAAGTCCCTGTTCGGTGATCCGCAGCATCCATATACGATCGGGCTGCTTGGCTCGATCCCGCGGCTTGATGTCGATCGGCAACGGCTTTCCACGATCGAGGGTACTGTGCCAAGCCCGACGAACCAACCGAAAGGGTGCCGGTTCTCACCGCGCTGTCCATTCTCCGATCGGCGCTGCCGAGAGGAACAACCGCCGCTCGTGCAACTCGGACCCAACCATCGCGCCGCCTGCTGGAAGGCGCCCATCGAACTCAATGTGGGAGCGGCGGCATGACCGACGAGCCGGTTCTGAAGGTCGACCGCCTGGTCAAGCATTTTCCCATCCGCCGCGGCTTCATCATCAGCAAGACGGTCGGGCATGTCCGCGCCGTCGATGATGTCAGCTTCGAGGTCGCGCGCGGCGAAACCCTCGCCCTGGTCGGCGAATCCGGCTGCGGCAAGTCCACCACCGGGCGGCTGATCCTGCGACTGATCGATCCGACGTCAGGGTCCGTCACGTTCCAGGGCAGCGATATCGCCAAGCTGCCCAAGCGCGACATGCGACGGATGCGCCGGCATATCCAGTTGATCTTCCAGGACCCCTACGCCTCGCTCAATCCGCGCATGACGGTGGGCGACATCCTGTCCGAGCCGCTGCAACTCCATGGACTGGCCCATGGCAAGGAACAGGCGGAGCGGGTGCGTGAACTGCTGCAGACAGTTGGATTGCTGCCCGAGCATGCGCGCCGCTATCCGCATCAGTTCTCCGGCGGGCAGCGCCAGCGCATCGGCATCGCGCGGGCGCTGGCCGTCAGTCCCGATGTGATCATTTGTGATGAACCGGTCTCGGCACTGGACGTCTCCATCCAGGCCCAGGTGGTCAACCTGTTGCAAAACCTCCAGGAGCGCTTCGGCCTGTCCTATCTGTTTATCGCCCACGACCTGGCGGTGGTGAAGCACATCAGCAACCGGGTCGCCGTCATGTACCTGGGCAAGCTGGTCGAAATCGCGGACAAGCGCACCCTCTACGCGCGTCCGCTACACCCGTATACACAAGCGCTGCTCTCCGCCATTCCCAAGCCCGACCCTACATTGGACCGCGAGCGCATCATCCTGTCTGGCGACGTGCCCAGCCCGATCAACCCTCCACCCGGCTGCCGCTTCCATACCCGCTGCAGCTACACCCAGGACCGCTGCAAGCAGGAGGAACCACTCCTGCGCGATGCCGGCGACGGCCAGCGCGTCGCCTGTCACTTCTTCGAAACAATCGGAACAGTGGCGGGCGTCGACGGATCGCGCTCGTCCCTGTCAGGGAAGTTCGCGGAACGCCTGCGCCTGTTCGAGGACGCGGCAGCCAGCGCTCGCCATACAGCGTGAAATGCGTTTAACATACCGATGCAAAGCAAAGTTTCGGGAGAGATCGCCATGAGAAAAGCCCTGCTGTTCGCCTTCACCGCCTGCGTGATGATCGCTGGCGGCGAAGCGGCGAACGCCCAGTCCGCGCAAGGATTTCCAAACCGCCCCATCACGCTGATCAACGTGTTCGCCGCCGGCGGGCCGTCCGACATCCATCTGCGCGCCCTGGCCAACAAGGCCAAGGACGTCTTCGGCGTCCCCGTGGTCGTCGAGAACAAGTTGGGCGGCGCCGGCACGGTCGGCCCGGCGGTGATGGCGGCCAGCGCCAAGCCGGACGGCTACACGATTTCCTATGTGGGTGCCGGCATCTTTACCGTGCCGAACATGCAGAAGGTCGCCTTCGATCCCGCCAAGGACTTCACCTACATCATCGGCCTGTCCGGCTATCGCATCATCGTCGCGGTCAAGAACGACGCGCGCTGGAAAACCTGGGCCGAAGTCGCGGCGGAAGCCAAGGCGAACCCGAACCAGATCACCTTCTCGACCCCCGGCCCCGGCAGCGCCACGCATCTCGCGTTCGAATCAGCCGCCCATCCGCTTGGCCTCAAGTTCCGGCACGTGCCGTTCCGCGGCGCGTCGGAGCAGGTGGCCGCGATGATGGGCGCGCATATCGACCTGACGGCCGTCGGCGGCAACATCTTCCCCATCATCGATGCGGGGGAAGCCCGCCCGCTGCTGTGGCTGACGAACGAGCCGGCGGAGAAGTATCCGAACGTCCCAGGGCTGAATCAGTTGGGGATCAAGTCGGAAATCGACCTGAACTTCCCCTATGGCCTGGCCGGCCCCAAGGGGATGGACCCCGCGGTGGTCAAGATCCTGCATGACGGGTTCAAGAAGGCGATCGAGTCGCCGGAACACCAGGCGATCCTGAAGCAACTCGAACAGCCGGACCGGTATATGAGCACCGCCGACTACACGGCCTTCGCCATGAAGCAGATCGCCGCCTACAAGGTCATGCTGGGTGAGCTCGGCATCAAGCAGAAGGACTGACTAGGACGGGATGGCCCTGGCGCCCACCATGCGGAGCGCCAGGTGCCCCATCTCCTTCCCCATGTCGTCCAGGGTCAGGCGGCCGGCTGGCCGGTGCCACGTATAGGCCCAGCTGATCATGCCGCCGATCGCCAAGGCAGCCAGACGCTCATCGGGAACGTCGAACTCCTTGGCCTCCACGCCTTCCCGCAGCAGATCGGACAGCGTGTGGTCGAACTGCTTGCGCAGTTCATTGATATCGGCCAGCGCGGTCTTCGAGAGGTTCTTCTCCTCCCGGAAGTAGATCGCGATATTCGCCTGGCGCTGGAGCACAACCTTCGTGAACCCGGCGATCGCGTGGTACAGACGCTCGGTCACCGTGCCGGGCATGGCGGAGCCTTGCAGGACAGCGGCCAGCGACATCTCGATCGTCGGCTTGCACAGCGCGGCCAGCAGATCGACCTTGCTGCGGAAATGGGTATAGATGAACGGCTTCGTCACGCCGAGTTCGGCGGCGATGTCGTCCAATGTCGTCCCGTTGAAGCCCCGGGCGTAGAACAGCTTCACGGCTTCCTCAAGAATCCGTTCCCGCTTGTAGGCAAGTATCTCGTCCCGCATTCGCAGTGCCGACCCTGTATCCATGCCCGATGCTACCGCTAACCAGACTGGATTGAAAGCCTACCGCCGGGTAGCATGCCCAAGCCAGACAACAGGAGGAAACAATGGCCGGACTACTCGAAGGCAAGTCAGCACTGATCACCGGCGGTGGCGGCGGGATCGGGCTGGCGACCGCGCTGATTTTTGCCCGGGAAGGCGCGCGGGTCGCGGTGGCGGACGCCAATATCGACGCGGCGGCGGAAACCGTTGCGCAGGTGAACGCGGCCGGCGGCCAGGCGATGTCGCTGTCCGGCGATGTCACCGACAGCGCCGCGGTGCAGGCGATGATCAAGGCCGTCGTCAGCGCCTATGGTCGTATCGATTGCGCGTTCAACAACGCCGGCATCGCGGGCTACCAGGTCAATGCCGGTGGCAAGAAAACACATGAGTGGGCTGACGATTCCTTCGATCGCATGATCGCGGTCAATCTGCGCGGCGTCTGGCTGTGCATGAAGCACGAGATCGTCCAGATGCTGGCCCAGGGCGGCGGTGTGATCGTCAACACCGGATCGATCGCCGGGCTGATCGGCCTGCCCACATCCTCCGCCTATG
Source organism: Acetobacteraceae bacterium UBA6159 (assembly GCA_002422345.1). Classification (GTDB taxonomy): domain Bacteria; phylum Pseudomonadota; class Alphaproteobacteria; order Acetobacterales; family Acetobacteraceae; genus Rhodopila. Next base: position 38,298 of record DIUL01000102.1, on the reverse strand, counting down.
TTGCGGCCAAGCATGGCGTGCTGGGCCTGACCAAGACGGCCGCGCTGGAATACGCCACCGACAAGATCCGCGTGAACGCGGTGTGCCCTGGTTATATTGAAACAAAAATGACCGAGGACACGATGCGCCGACGCGGCGCCGAACTGATGCAGAAAGTGCCCTTCGGCCGCATGGGCAGGCCCGAGGAAATCGGAGAGATGGTGCTCTGGTTCTGCTCCGACCGCGCGTCCTACGTTACCGGCGCCTGCTACAATGTCGATGGCGGCTACATGGCGATCTGACGAAACGGGGGGACGACACCGTCCCCCCAACCGTTACGCCTTCGGCTTCGACCGCTTTGCCACGAAAGCGCCCATCAGGCGCTGCGTCTCCTCGGTCCCATGCGCCGCGGCAACGGCACGGATGCCCTGCTGCACCGCATCGGCGATCGACATCCGTTCCCAGTCCCGGATCAGTTCCTTCTGGGCACGGATCGCCTTGGGGCCAGCGGCGACGATGGCGTTCACCCATTCGTCCACCGCGTCATCCAGCCCCTCGGCCGGCACCATTCGTTCGATCAGGTGGGAGTCCATCGCCTCCCGCGCATCGATGTGCCGCCCGGTGAAGACCAGTTCCCTGGTCTTCCCCCAACCGATCAACTGCGGCAGCAGGCAGGCCTCCATCCCAGAAGGCAGGCCGAACAGCACCTCCGGCATGCCGAACTTCGCGGTATCCACCGCCGCGCGCATGTCGCACGACGCCGCGATCTCCAACCCGGCCCCGAAGCAATAGCCGTTGATCCGGGCAATCACCGGTACCGGCGCACGTCGGATCGCCTCACACGCGCGATGCGTCAGGGATGGACCCTCCGACGCATGCCCGTGGGAGAACGTCGACATCTCCTTCACGTTCGCCCCGCCGATGAAGGACCGGTCGCCGGCCCCCGTCAGCACGATCACCCGCAGGCCGGGATCGTCCGAGACGCGTTCGATCGTCTCGGCCAGTTCCCGCTTGCCCGCGTTGCCCAGGGCGTTCCGCTGTTCGGCGTTGTTAACCGTGACATGGGCAACCGTGCCGGTCTCGCCCCGATCCTCGACCGCGACGAGGATCAGGCTCATTTCGCCCGCCGGCGCAGGACGGCGTCGCGGATCAGCGGCATGCGGTCATTGCCGAAATACATGTCGTCCCCGCCCACGAAGATGGTGGGGGAGCCGAAGCCGCCGCGATCGATCAGTTCCTGCGTGTTGTTCCGCAGCCGGTCCTTGATCGGCTGCTGCTCGATCCCCGCCAGGACCTCGGCCGGGTCGACGCCGGCGGTCTTGCAGATCTCGGTCAGGACGCTGACCTGGGAGATGTCCTTGTCGTCACCCCAATAGGCGTCGAAGGCGGCGGCGGCGAAGGGCACGATCTTGTCGGTGCCTTCCAGGAAACAGCAGGCGCGCATGACCTTGACGCTGTTCACCGGGAACACGGTCGGGCGATACATCACCCGCAGGCCCAGGAAGCGCGCCCAGTCGTTCTGGTCCTTCTTGCCGTAGTTCTGCTTCGGCACGACCGGCTTTTCGCGGGAGTTGTGGACGGTCGGGTTCACCGCGTTGAACACGCCACCCACCAGATGCGGCCGCCACGAGATGTCGACGCCGATCTCCTTCTGCATCTCCCGCAGGCTGTGGAAGGCGAAATAGGTCCAGGGGCTGGAACAGTCGAAAAAGCACTCGACTTCGGCCATGTTGAATTCCTCCGTGATTGGTTGGCCGCACCATAGACCGGTTCGGCGGCGGCGTCAGGTCCGGCCTTGTCTGTAACGCGCGCGCCCGCGCCGAGTCCCATGCAGGCACGGAAGGAGACACATCATGCGCCGTCGGGTTGTCATCGCGGGTGGGCTGGGGCTGATCGCGGGGGGTGCCCAAGGGGGTATCCAGGCGCGCGCGCAGGCCGAGGCGCCACCCGTCCTGCTGGAACTGTTCACCTCGCAGGGATGCTCCTCCTGCCCGCCCGCGGATGCGCTGCTGGGGGAACTGGTCCGGGAACCCCACGTGATCGGGCTGGCCTGGCATGTGGACTACTGGAACCGGCTGGGCTGGCCCGATCCCTTCGCCAACCGCGCCTGGTCGGACCGCCAGCGCGCCTATGCCCAGTCGCTGCGGACCGAGGTCTATACCCCGGCCCTGGTGGTGAACGGCGCCATCATGGTGGTCGGGTCCAACGCCCGTTCCGTCAACGCGGCGATGCGGGCTGCCCCGCCCTTGCCGGTGGCCACGTCGCTGCGCCGCCATGGGGGTCAGTTGGTGGCCGAGGTCGGGCCGCTGCCGCTCGGCGCCTCACTGTCCCTGGCGATCTACGACCCGGAACACACGACGACGATCGGCGCCGGAGAGAACGGCGGGCGGAAATTGCGGGAATTCCGGATTGTGCGGGAATTGCGGGCGCTGGACCCGGCCGAGGGCCGCATCATGCTGCCCGGTATCAGCGGCGCCCAGGGCGCGGTCCTGATGATCCGCGACGGGCAGCAGCGCCTGGTCGGGACGGCCGAGGCGCGGGCCGTGTAGCCCTATTGGATCGCGGCGAGAGTCGAGGAAATGAACCGCGGCAACGCCGACCAGTCCGACAGAACCCAATGTGCGGCGAGAAGACCCAGGATCAGCAGAACGGGCATCGCGAAAACGCGCCCACTCGTACCAGGTCTGCTTCGAATAGGCATCCAACCCTCCAGCAACACGCCAGGCGCCGGAAGGTCCGGTAGTCCCAAGCACGTCGACACAAACACTCGTCCCTGAATGAGGCAGAACTTAGCATCGAAGGGGGCAGAAAGGCGACAACGCGGGTGGCAGACCCCCGTTGGATGCATAGGTCACGCGCAATGATAATTGTCATACTGCCCTGTCAGCGCGCGGACCAGGCAGGACAATATCTTGAGCCAGAACACGATCGCAGCCGGAAACACGGCCGCAGCCCCGGCTAAACGTGACGATAGTGGCACGACCTTCGCGATCCTCGTTTCGCTCAGTATCTGTCACCTGCTGAACGACATGAACCAGTCGCTGGTCCCGGCGATCTATCCGATCCTGAAGGAGTCGTATCACCTCGACTTCGCGCAGATCGGCCTGATCACCCTGGCGTTCCAGTTCACCGCGTCCATGCTGCAACCGGTCGTTGGCATGGTCACCGACAAATACCCGCAGCCCTTCTCCCTGCCGATCGCCATGTGCTGCAGTCTGGTCGGCCTGCTGATGCTGTCCATGGTCGACAGCTACGAACTCATCCTGCTCTCGGCCGCGCTGATCGGCATCGGCTCCTCGGTCTTCCACCCGGAATCATCCCGCGTGGCGCGCATGGCGTCCGGCGGGCGCTATGGCCTCGCGCAGTCGCTGTTCCAGGTTGGCGGCAGCACCGGATCGGCCATCGGCCCGCTGCTCGCGGCCTTCGTCGTCGGCGCCCGCGGGCAGTCGAGCATCGCCTGGTTCTCGGCCGCCGCGCTGCTGGCCATCGCCATGCTCTCCTATGTCAGCTTCTGGTACAACCGCCACCCGGCCATGGAGGCTCGGCGTAACCGCCGCACCCCCGCCGCCGCCGTGTCGACCACCGGCCCGCTGCCGCGCAACAAGGTGTTCCTGGCGCTGGGGATCGTGCTGATCCTGCTGTTCTCGAAGAACGTCTATACGGCCAGCCTGAGCTCGTACTACACGTTCTATCTGATGGAGAAGTTCCAGGTCTCGGTGCAGAACTCGCAGTTGCTGCTGTTCCTGTTCCTGGGCTCGATCGCCGCCGGCACCTTCGCGGGCGGGCCGATCGGCGACAAATTCGGGCGCAAGCCGGTGATCTGGTTCTCGATCCTGGGGGCGCTGCCCTTCACGCTGATCATGCCCTACGCCGGCCTTTGGGGCACCGCGATCCTGACCGTGCTGATCGGGCTGATCATGGCCTCCGCCTTCTCGGCCATCCTGGTCTACGCGCAGGAACTGATGCCCGGCCGGGTCGGCATGGTGGCGGGGATGATGTTCGGCTTCTCCTTCGGCCTCGGCGGCCTGGGGGCGGCCGCGCTGGGCCAGGTCGCGGACTGGACGAGCATCGAGACGGTCTACATCGCGTGCTCGTTCCTGCCGCTGATCGGGCTGCTGACCGCGTTCCTGCCGCATGTCGAGGAGAAGCGGCGCTAGGCGCGCCGCCGCCCGGGCGATCGCACTTGGCCGCTTTTCGTCATGGGTGGGCTTGACCCACCCATCGCCAGGCACGTGGTTGTTGGAGATAAAACGAGAATACCATCGACGGAGCCCCTGGCGATGGTCGGGTCGAGCCCGACCATGACGGGACAAGTCATCCGAGAGACCAGCGCGATTGCCCCGCTCAAACCGTCGGGGTCCAGACCTCCGGCACGAACGCAAAGCCTTCGCCGGCGCGGACGACGTGGCCGAAGCACGGGAAATCCAGATGCATCCCGGCCACCCGCAACCGGTCGGTCGACACCATGTCCATCACCCGCTTGCGCGTGGCGATCGCCTGCTGGCCATCGACGTCGAAGGCCATGTGCGCCTCCGGCCGGCGAAACTGGATGCCGGGCATGTGGACGATGTCCCCCCAGATCAGCAGCGAGTCACTGCCGGACGCGATCATCCAGCCTGAATGCCCCGGCGTATGCCCAGGCTCCGGCAGGATCGAAATACCGGCGAAGGCCTCTCCCCCGGTCAGAGTCCGCGTCCGGTCCGCATAGGCCGCGATCGCCGTCCGCGCGAGCTGCACGAACCCGCGGTCCATGTCGCTGGTCGCGCCGGCCAGGGTCGCGTCATCGCCCCAGAAGCGCAGATCGGCCTCATGCACCACCATCTCGGCCTTGGGGAACACGGCCTTGCCTTCGCCATCCACCAGCCCGCCGATGTGGTCGGGATGCAGATGCGTGCACAGCACCGCGTCGATCTGCCCCGGCGCCACGCCCAGCGCCGCGAGGTTCGCGGTCAGTTGCCCCATGTCCGGCCCCATCGCCCCGCCGCAGCCGGCATCGACCAGGATCAGCTTCCCGCCCGACCGGACCAGGAAGTTGTTCACGGCCAGGCGCGGCGGGATGGCGCGGAACGCCTCCCGGTGCATCTGTTCGGCCTCGGCTTCCGGCACGTTGGCGAGGAAGTTGAACCCGCCCTCGAACATCCCGTCATTCAGGGCCGAGATGAGGACATCCCCCACCACGCGGTGATGGATGCCGGGCGGTTGGCGGGTCGGGGCTGTTGTCATGGTCTGTCTCCTGTCCGGGCGGGTGATTGTTCTGACATCAGCCTGCCAAGCATCCCGGGCGGGAGCAAGCCGACCAGACGCGCCATCGCACCCATCCACCACGGGAACACCAGGCGAGTCCGTTGCGCCATGATCCCTTTCAGGATCAGCGTCGCCGCCCGGTCGGCGTCCATCAGCCCGGGCATGGCGAAGCTGTTCCGCGCGGTCATCCGCGTGCGGATATAGCCGGGGCAGACGCTCGTCAGCCCGATCCCGGCCCGCCGAGCGGCCGGAGCGCTCGCCACCACCCAGGCATCGATGGCGGACTTGGACGCGCAATAGGCCGCCGCCCCAGGTGCGGCGATGAAGGCGGCGATGGAGGCGATGACCGCGATCCGCCCCCTGATCCCATCCGCGCCGGCCTGTTGCCCCGCCATCAGTTCCATCGCCGGCAGGACGGTGTTCAGCGCGCCATCCAGGTTGGTGCCGAGAACCGCGCGGGTCTGCTCGGGGGTTTCGGGCACGCTGGCGCGGTTGCCGGCCGCGACGCCGGCATTGGCAACCACCAGGTCGAGCGGCCCTGCCTCGCCGACCCACGCGGCCATCGCCGATGCGTCCCGGACGTCGATGACGCGGGATAGAACGCGGGCGCCCAGCGACTCGCAGGTCACCGCCACCGCCGCCAGGCGGCGCGCATCCCGCCCCGACAGATGCAGCGTCACGCCGGGGTCCGCCAACGCAACGGCCAGCGCCTGACCGATGCCGGAAGACGCGCCGGTAATCAGGATCGAACGAAGGGGAGATGAAACAACCATCCCCACAGGATAACCCGGGTTCGCGCCGGCGGAAGTGACTGTTACAAGCTTCTCCGATGAATAATCCTCCCCTGAACATCCCCTTGGCATCGATGACCGGTTTCGCGCGCGCCGAGGGCGTGGTGAACGGACTTTCCTGGGTCTGGGAACTGCGCAGCGTGAACGGCCGCGGCCTCGATCTGCGGGTGCGCCTGCCCACCGGCTGGGACGCGCTGGAACCCGGGCTGCGGGAGGAAGCGGCCAAGGTCCTCAAGCGCGGCAACATCTCCGCCTCGCTGAACATCAGCCGGGAGACCCAGGCCCGCCTGACGCTGGACCAGACCGCGCTGGAACAGGCGCTCACGCTGGCGATGGACCTGCACCGCCGCATGCCCGGCAGCCCGGTGCCGCGGGCCGAGACCCTGCTCGCTTTGCCCGGCGTGATGCGCCAGGCCGCCTATGACCCGGCCGAGGAACGAGCCGCCGCAACGGACGAAGTCCGCGCCGGCTTCTCCACCGCGCTGGCCGGCTTGGTCACGTCCCGCCAGCAGGAAGGCGCGCGCCTCGCGGAGGTGCTGACAAGCCTGCTGACGGAAATCACCGACCTGCGGACCACCGCCGCGCAGGAGGCCGCCGACCAGCCCGCCATGCAGAAGGCGCGGATGATGGAAAACCTCCAGTCCCTGATGCGGGAGACGACCTCCCTGCCCGAGGACCGGATCGCGCAGGAAATCGCCCTGCTCGCCGCCAAGTCCGATGTGCGGGAGGAGCTGGACCGGCTCGACGCCCATATCCACGCAGCCCATGCCCTGCTGGGCGAAGGCGCGCTGGTCGGGCGCCGCTTCGACTTCCTGGTGCAGGAATTCAACCGGGAGGCGAACACGCTGTGCAGCAAGTCCGCCTCCGTCGCGCTGACCGCGACCGGCCTGAAGCTGAAGGCCACGATCGATCAGTTGCGCGAGCAGGTGCAGAACGTCGAATGAACCCGATCCCTCGCCGCGGAATATGCCTCGTGCTGGCCGCGCCCTCCGGCGCCGGCAAGACCGCCATCACCGATGCCCTGATCGCCAGCGAAGCCGAGCTGGAACGCTCGGTCAGCGTCACCACCCGCGCGCCCCGGCCGGGGGAGATCGACGGGGTGCACTACCACTTCCTGACCGAGGCACGCTTCGCCGAGGCCGAACGCAAGGGCGACCTGCTGGAATGGGCGCGGGTGCTGAAAGGCACGCACGCCTACGGCACGCCTCGCGCGCCCGTGGAACGCACGCTGGCCGCCGGCCGTGACCTGGTCTTCGACATCGACTGGCAGGGCCACCTTTCGATGCGCGGGAAACTGCCGGACGACGTGGTCGGGGTGTTCATCCTGCCGCCCGATATCGTGTCGCTGGAACAACGCCTGCGCGGGCGTGGCGGTGACCCGGAGGCGGAGATCGCCCGCCGCATGGCCGTCGCGCGCGATGAAATCAGCCATTGGCGGGAGTTCGATCACGTCGTCGTGAACGACGACCTCCCCACCGCCATTGCCCAAGTCCGCTCCATCCTCCACGCCGCTCGGCTGGCCCGGCGGCGCCAGAGCGGGTTGGAGGGGTTCATTCGCGGTCTGGGGGTTTAGGGACCCGAGCCGGGCACCGCGCCCCTCGTCATGGTGGCCGCAGGGCCACCAACCACGACTTTGCTGTCACAAACAATGGAAAGACGTGGGTGGTGGCCCGGAGCCCGTCCTCGGGCCGGCTCTTCGCCGGACCCGGGGGGCCACCATGACGACGCAGGCCACCATCGGATACCCGTACCCCGCCCCCTATGCCGAACGGGGCAAACCCAGCAATTCGTGCAGCACATGATCGTTGTGCGCCCCCGCCGCCGGGCCCGGCCAGCGGACCACCGCGCCGGGATCATCCCCATCCATCCGGATCACCGGCCCGGGATGCAAGGTCCGTCCGATCAGAGGGTCCTCGATCGTCTGCACCGCCTTCCGTGCCTGGAAATGCGGGTCGGCCGCGCAGTCCGCGATGTCGAACAGGCGGGAGCACGGGACCTCGGCCGCGTCCAGAGTCTCCTCCGCGTCCTTGGCGGGCTGGGTCAGGGTCCAGGCGGCAATCGCCTCATCCAGCGGAGTCCGATTGGCGCAGCGCAGCCCGTTGGTCGCATAGGCCGGGTCGGTGGCCAGTTCCGGCCGCCCGATCGCCTTCATCAGGCGGGCAAAGATCAGGTCGGAGTTCCCGGCGATGCACAGCCATTTCCCATCCGCACAAGGGTAGGTGTTGGTGGGCGACGCGGTGGGGATCGCCGCCCCGGCCGGCTGGCGGATGCGCCCGTCCATCGCGTATTCCGGCAGCATGCCTTCCATCAGGCTGAACACGCTGTCCACCAGGTTGACGTCGATCACGCGGCCCTTGCCGGTGCCGCCCACGTCCCTCTCCCAGCACGCCGAGAGCAGGCCGATCGCGGCGTACATCCCCGCCAGGTCGTCCGAGATCGAAATCCCGCAGCGCGGCGGCGGCAGGTCCGACGATCCCGCCGGATGCCCGGTCAGATGCCGCAGGCCGCCCATGGCCTCTCCGATCGCGCCGAAAGCGGGTTTGTCGCGATACGGCCCGTCCTGGCCATAGCCGGAGATTCGGGCGATCACGAGCCGTGGATTAACCTTGTGCAGGTCGTCCGGACCCAGGCGCAGCCGCTCCAACTGGCCAGCGCGCAGATTCTCCACCAGCACGTCCGCGCGGGCGGCCAGCGCCAGCATCGCATCCCGGTCCTTCTTCAGGTCCAGGACGACGGACAGCTTGTTGCGGCCATGGATGCTGAACCAGACTGAGTTTCCCTCGACCGCCGCACCCCAGCCGCGGAACGGATCACCGCCCGGGGGCTCGATCTTGATGACCTCCGCGCCCAGGTCCGCGAGGATGCGGGTGCAGAACGGACCGGCGATATAGTGCCCGATCTCGACGACTTTCAGGCCGGCGAGGGGGCCGGGACGGCTAGCGGACATGGCGGATTCCTGACATCGGGCGGTAACCATTGGTCGCGAAAAAACATGGTTCGGCCACGGATCTGTTAATCTTTCGTCAAACTCTCCAGCGTAGATTCTGGATCACGGAGCCGGTTTCTCCCCCGGTGTCCTGTTTCCTCCCCGATGTCGCACGCCAAGGCGGTGCGGCCAACTCCAGGGCGGCGTTGCTTCGGCACGCCGCCCCTTTTTTTGGGATCACGCCCACCCGAAGGATCGCCCGACCGCCTTCTGCCAGGACGCGACCAGCGCCGAACGCCGGCCTGCTTCCATCGTCGGGTCCCAGCGGGCCGCCACCGCCCAGTTCGCGCGCAGGTCGTCCGGCCCGGCCCAGTATCCCACCGCCAGGCCGGCGGCGTAGGCGGCGCCGAGGGCCGTCGTCTCCACCGTTGCCGGCCGGACGACCGGCACGTTCAGCACATCGGCCTGGAAGCGCATCAGGGTCTCGTTGGCCACCATCCCGCCATCGACCCGCAACTCCTTCAGATGGACGCCGCTGTCCTGCTCCATCGCCCGCACGACATCGAGGGTCTGGTAGGCCGTCGCCTCCAGCACCGCGCGGGCGATATGACCGCGATGGGCGAAACGAGTGAGGCCGGCGATGATCCCCCGCGCGTCGGCCCGCCAATGCGGGGCATACAGGCCCGAGAACGCGGGCACGATGTAGACGTCGCCATTGTCGGGGACGGTGTTGGCCAGGACCTCGACCTCCGCGCTGGTCTGGATCAGACCCAGATTGTCCCGCAGCCACTGCACCAGCGCGCCGGTGATGGCGATCGAGCCTTCCAGCGCATAGGTCGCCGGCGCATCCCCGAGCTTCGCCGCCACGGTGGTCAGCAGCCCGTGGCGGGAGGGCATGGGCGTCGTGCCGGTGTTCATCAGCAGGAAGCAGCCGGTGCCGTAGGTGTTCTTCGCCTCCCCCGGTTCCAGGCAGGCCTGCCCCATCAGCGCCGCCTGCTGGTCGCCCAGGATGCCCGCGACCGGCACGCCCTCCAGCGCCCCGCGCGCCGGGGCCAGCACCGCCGAGGACGGCACGATCCGCGGCAGCACCGCGCGCGGGATGCCGAACACGGTCAACAAAGTGTTGTCCCAGTCGAGCGTGGCGAGGTTCATCAACTGCGTGCGGCTGGCGTTGGTCACGTCGGTGACGTGCAGTCCGGTCAGGTTCCAGACCAGCCAGGCGTCGATGGTGCCGAACAGCAAGTCCCCCGCCTCGGCCCGCACCCGCGCGCCGGGGACGTTGTCCAGCAGCCAGCGCAGCTTCAGCGCCGAGAAATAGGAGGCCAGCGGCAGCCCGGTCCGATCCCGGAACCGATCCTGCCCGCCGTCGCGCGCGAAATCGGCGACCAGCGGATCAACCCGCGTATCCTGCCAGACCAGCGCGTTGTGGACCGGCCGTCCGGTGGCGCGATCCCACAGGACCGTCGTCTCCCGCTGGTTGGTCACGCCCACCGCCGCCAGGTCGCGCGCGGTCAGTCCGGCGCCGCCCAGCGCCTCGGCGATCACCGCCGCGGTGTTGTCGCGGATTTCCAGCGGGTCATGCTCGACCCAGCCAGGCTCGGGGAAGATCTGCCGATGCTCCCGCTGGGCGGAGGCGATGGTGGCCCCGGCGCGGTCGAAGACGATGAAGCGGGTGGAGGTGGTGCCCTGGTCGATGGCGCCGATGAAACGGGTCACGCGATATGTCCGTTGGATGACAGGAAGATGTCACCCTATCCGGATTCCTTTCCGGCGAGCAGCCGGAACTCGGCATCGAGCAGCGCGGGGTCGATGTCGGTCAGCCACATGGCGTCGACATCCAGCGCGGTGGTCAGCAGGATCTTGTACTGGTCGCGGGGGATTTCCTCGACCCCGAACTGCGACAGGTGCGTGGTCACGAACTGCGTATCGAGCAGCCGGAACCCACCCAGGCGCAGGCGCGCGATCAGATGCACCAGCGCGACCTTGGACGCGTCGGTGGCGAAGCTGAACATGCTCTCCCCGAAGAAGGCCCCACCCAGCGCCACGCCGTAGAGGCCGCCGACCAGCAGCCCGTCGCGCCGGCACTCGACCGAGTGGGCATGGCCCATGCGGTGCAACTGGCCGTACAGATGCTCGATCTGCGGGTTGATCCAGGTGTCCTGCCGGCCGGGCGCGGACGACGCGCAGCCGGCGATCGTGGCGGGGAAGTCGCGGTCGACGCTCACCTCGAACACGCCCGACCGGACGGTGCGGTACAGCCGGCGGGAGAGGTGGAAGCGGTCGAGCGGCAGGATGCCCCGCTGCTCCGGGTCCAGCCAGTACAGCTTGTCGCTGCCGCGGCTGTCGGCCATGGGAAACAGGCCCAGGCTGTAGGCGCGCAGCAGAAGGTCCGCCGAGAGGGGCGCCGATCGCCGTGACATGCCCCCATTGTGCGGTCCGGGCGGGGGGAAAGGGAAGCGGCGATTGCCGACCGGCAGGTCCGGGTGTGTAATGCTCGCCGGTCAACGAAACCGGGAGAGAACGCCATGGTCAAGGTCGTCTGGGAACACATCCACCTGAAGACCCCGAACCCCGAGGAAACCGCGCGCTGGTACCAGGACATGCTGGGGGCCGAGATCATCCGCACGCCGCAGGCCGATGGCTCCAACCGGATCGACCTGTCGCTGAGCGGGCAGAAGGTGTTCCTCGCCCCCGTCGATCCCGCCAAGGTGGGGGCTGCGCCGACGATGCCTTACCTGGGCATGGATCATTTCGGGCTGACGGTCGAAGACATCGACGCCGCCGTGGCTGAACTGAAGGGCAAGGGCGTGACCTTCACGATGGACCCGACCTCGATCCGGCCTGGCGTGCGCATCGCCTTCCTGACCGCGCCGCAGAATGTCTCGATCGAGCTGATCCAACGCGGCTAGCGCACGTCCGCCCGGGTCCGCCGCATGAATTCCCACCTGTGCAAGACGCTCGGGATCGACTTCCCGTTGTTCGCGTTCAGCCATTGCCGGGACGTCGTCGCCGCGGTCAGCAAGGCCGGCGGCTTCGGCGTCTTTGGCGCCGGCAGTTCCTCGCCCGAGGAACTGGAGACAGAACTGCGCTGGATCGACCAGCACGTCGACGGCCGGCCCTATGGCGTCGACCTGCTGATCCCGGAAAACCTGTCCATCCGCACGGAGGCCGGGACCAGCAACCGCGACCTGATGGCGCGCATCCCGGACAGCCACCACACCTTCGTGCGCGACCTGCTCGCCCGCCACGGCGTCGACCCCGACCGCGCGTTGGCCATGCCAAGCAGGCTCGACCCGGATGCGCCGCCGCCGTACCAGTCGGACACGGCGGAACGGCTGATGGATGTCGCCTTCGCGCATCCGATCAGGCTGGTCGCCAATGCGCTGGGCGTGCCGCCGCGCTCCATGCTCGACCGCGCCCGCCAGCATGGCATCCCCTGCGCCGCCCTTATCGGTGCGCGGGAACACGCGGTCCGCCAGATCGAGGCCGGAGTCGATATCCTGGTCGCCCAGGGCGGAGAGGCCGGCGGCCATTGCGGCGAAGTCTCCACCCTGGTCCTGATCCCCGAGGTGCTGCGCGCGATCAAGGGTCTGCGCCCGGTCCCGGTCCTGGCGGCCGGCGGCATCATGACCGGTCGGCAGATAGCGGCCTGCATGGCCATGGGTGCTGCCGGGGCCTGGACCGGCTCCGTCTGGCTGGCCACACAGGAAGCCGAAACCTCCCCCGTCTTCCGCGAAAAGATGGTCGAGGCCCGGTCCCGCGACACGGTCCGCTCCCGCGGGCGCACCGGCAAGCCCGCCCGCCAGCTTCGCTCCGCCTGGACGGACGCTTGGGAAGGCGCGGACAATCCCGGCACCCTGCCGATGCCGTTGCAGGGCCTGCTGAGCGAACCCGCGATGCGCCGCGTCAATCAGGCGGCCGAGGCTGGCAACGCCGAAGCCCGCGCGCTGGTCAGCTACTTCGTCGGCCAGGGCGTCGGGCTGGTGGACGACGTCCGCTCCGCCCGCGCCGTCGTCCAGGACTTCATGACGGAATTCGCCGACGCGCTGGACGACATGCGCGGCCTGATGGACCCCTGACGCGCCGGCCGAGCGCTGGCACGGTTTCATTCGAGACGACCGTGCGGTAGCATCGGTTGCGAACCAAACCGGAGACGACCGCCGTGGATCTCACAACGCTGATGACTGTAGCGGGCCTGTTCCTCAGCGTCGTGGTCGGCAACGCCGCGATCTTCGGGGACTCCCTGTTCGCCTCCATCTCGGTTCCGAAGGCCATCGAGACCTCCGGACTGGACCGCCCAACCGCGGAGCGGCTGTTTGCCGCCCATGTCGCGTGGTACTCGCGCGTGCCTTCGATCCTGCCAACGCCCAGCGTGTCGACAAGCTCCGCCCCCAGCCTCGCGATGGCCCTCGCGAAGCCGATCCAGTTGCAGGACGTCGTCTATGCCGTGCAGACCCAGCTTCGCAGCGACGTGGTCAGCGCGAGCGGCGCGATCATCGAAACCGGGAAGGGCAAGGAACTGACGATGCTGGTCGTGATCAACAATCCGCCGAACCCGCCGGTGACCTTGACCTTGCAGCAGCCCGACGGCGACCCGAAGGCACTGATCCAGCGCGCGGCGCGCGAGACGATGATCACGATCGCCCCGTACCGCGTGGCCCTCAGCGACCTCGCCACCGTCCTCGACGGCGAACTCGACGGTGTCGCGAAAGCTCGGCAGACCGCCACCCAGGGCCTCGGCCAGCCATGGGACCCCTCGGTCACCGGCGCGACCGAGATCGTGCTGCTGCACAACCTGCTGGCCGTGCTGGCGATCGAGCGCGGCGACGCCAAGACCGCGCGGGACCACTTCGTGCTGGCCCACACCACCCCGGGCGCGCTCTCGACAGCCTATGCGCTGGTCTCGATGAACGAAGCCTTCCTGTCCCTGACCGAGCGCAAGCCGAAGGACGCGGAGGCCTTCTACCACCATGGTCTCAAGCACCTTGGACTCGAGTTCCGCGAGGTGCTGCGTGGGCGGATTCTGGTTCTCGAAGCCTTGATCGCGTGGCAGGGCGGCGATATCGCACGGACCGAGAAGCTGCTCCGCGAAGCACTGGACGATGCGGACACCGAGATCGAACCGCATTACTACCTGGCCAAGATCCTGCAACAACGGGGCGATGAAGCCGGCGCCAAGGCACAGACCACGGCAGCGCACGTCGCCAGCCGGTTCGACCAGCATTACGCCTCACTCGCGCACACGATCCTGGGGATAGACGTCGCCACCGGGGAACTCGACCTGCTGGCTTTCCTGCCGGACCGTCCGCCCGTGACACCGGGGCGGCAGCCCAAGGCCACCCCCGCCGCGGCGCCAGCCCAGACGCCCGCGCCGGCATCAGCCCAGACGCCGGCCCCAGGACCGGCCCCGGCTCCCGCCCAAGCACCGGCATCGTCAGCCGCGCCGGTCCGGCCCGAGACAGCGCGGTAGGACGCCGAACGCGTCCCGCGGAGCCAGGGCCTGGCCGCCATCGGACAGCGCCCGCGCGCCGCGGCCGTCCCTACTTCGTCGGGTAGACTTTCGGATAGGTGACCTTGTCCGGTGGGCCGGGCGGCATCGGTGCCCCCTTCACTCCACAGGCCGCCAGCCCGACCAGCATCGCCAGCGCCAGCAGGACCCTCATGGCAGTTGCTCCAGCCAGCGGGCCGCTTCGCGCGCGACATTGGCCGGTGCCGTGCCGCCATGGCTGGTGCGGGAGGCGACCGATGCCTCGACCGTCAGCACCGAGAAGATGTCCATCGTGATGCCTGGTTCAACCGATTGCATCTCGGCCAAAGACAGGTCGGAAAGGTCCACGCCCTTCGCCTCGGCCATCGCGACCAGCCGGCCGGTGACGTGGTGGGCGACACGGAACGGCACCCGCAGCACCCGCACCAGCCAGTCCGCCAGGTCGGTCGCGGTGGAAAAGCCCGAGCCCGCGAATTCCCGCAGCCGAGCGATGACCGGGGTCATGTCGCGGACCATGCCGGCGGTGGCGGCGAGGGACAGGGTCCAGGCCTCGGCCGCGTCGAAGACCGGTTCCTTGTCCTCCTGCATGTCCTTCGCATAGGCGAGCGGAAGGCCCTTCATCACCGTCAGCAGCCCGACCAGCGATCCATTGATCCGGCCGGTCTTGGCCCGCACCAGCTCCGCCGCGTCCGGGTTTCGCTTCTGCGGCATGATCGAACTGCCGGTCGTGAAGGCGTCGCTCAGGCGGATGAAGCGGTAGGGCGCGCTGCACCAGATGATGATTTCCTCGGCAAAGCGGGACAGATGCATGGCCGAGATCGCGGCGGCCGAGAGGAACTCCAACGCGAAGTCCCGGTCCGATACGGCATCGAGGGAGTTCGATGACGGCCGGTCGAAGCCCAGCGCGGCGGCGGTGGCATGGCGGTCGATCGGAAAGGACGTGCCGGCGAGGGCGGCCGATCCCAGGGGGGAGACGTTCAGCCGCTTGCGGCAATCGGCCAGCCGGCCGCGGTCACGGTCCAGCATCTCCACATAGGCCAGCAGATGATGGCCGAGGGTGACGGGCTGGGCGGTTTGCAGATGGGTGAAACCGGGCATCGGGTCGGCGGCAAATGTGGCGGCGCGTTCCGCCAAGGCGCGCATCACGTCCGTCAACTGTGCGCTCAGGCCGTCGATCGCGTCCCGCACCCACAGGCGGAAGTCGGTCGCGACCTGATCATTGCGGCTGCGGGCGGTGTGCAGGCGCTTGCCGGCCTCTCCGATCCGCTCGGTCAGGCGTGCCTCGATATTCATGTGGATGTCTTCGAGCGCTTCGTCGAAGGGGAAGCGCCCGGCTTCGATTTCGGCGGCGATCGCCTCTAGACCGCGTTGGATCGCGTCCTCATCTTCCCCGCTGATCAGACCGATCTTCGCCAACATGGCCGCATGGGCCAGGGAGCCACGGATGTCCTGCCGCCACATCTTCCGATCGAAGCCGATGGAGGCATTGATCTCCTGCATGATGGCGGACGGGCCGGCGGCGAAGCGGCCACCCCACTGCATGTTGGCGGGTTCGTTGCGCAGCTCAGGCTTTGGGTCCGGCGTATCGGTCACTGGGGTGCTCTCGTGGTGGAGTTGGGCGTGATGGTGTTGGGGCGGCGGAAGCTGGTCGCGGGGGCCGGCGGCACCCTAGCGGCGACGCTGGCCGGCGGCAAAGGGGCTTCGGCGGCGCTGGCCGGGATTGCCGAGAAACTGAAGCGGACCGACCCGCCGGTGGCCCCACCCGAGGCATCGTTCGTCGACGCGGAGGGCGTGTCGCGGGGGCTGCCGGCGTTCCTGGGGCGCGGGATGGTGATCAATTTCTGGGCCACCTGGTGCGCGCCCTGCGTGGCCGAGATGCCGGCCCTGGCCGCCCTGTCTCTGGCCCTGGCGCCGCACGATATCGCGGTGCTGCCGTTGTCCTCCGATCGAGGCGGGGCGGCGGTGGTTTCCAAATGGTACGCGGACAAGGGCCTGACCGCACTGCCGGTGCTGCTCGACCCGAAGGGGGCGATGGCCAGGGCCTGGGGCGTGCGCGGCCTGCCAACCACCGTCATCATCGACCGCCAAGGCCGCGACGTCGCTCGGCTGGAGGGGGCGGCGGATTGGGCGGGGCCGGATGTGGTGGCGGTGATCCGGGGGTTGATGGAGCGCGCGGAACGGTAGTCTGGAATTGCGCATTACACGGATTATCCGGATAATCCGCATATCGGAGGTTCCCCCATGGTCACGATCACCTCGGCGGAGTTGCAGAAGCAGTTTGGCCGGTACCGCGAACTGGCGTTGCGCGCGCCCGTGTCGGTCACGCATCACGGGCGGGAGAGCCTCGTGGTCCTGTCAGCCGATGAATACAAACGCCTGAAGGCGCTCGACACTCGCCAGGCTCTGCACGCCTGGGAACTCCCGGATGATCTGGTCCGGGCGCTGGAGGTGGCGGAGCCTCCCGCACATACCGCCGAACACGATCATGAAATGGGCGCCGAATAGGCCGTGCCGCTTCCGGAGCCTCGGCCTGGGTTGGTCATTCGGTATGCCTATCTTTGGCGATCCGAGCATGAGCGCGGTCGGGAGGAAGGGACGAAGGATCGTCCCTGCGCGGTGGTCCTTGCGACGACCCGCGACGGCGAGGCTACGCGGGTTGTGGTCGCTGCGATCACCCATACGCCACCCCGGGACACGATCGATGCCATCGAGGTCCCCGCCGCCGTGAAGGCGCGCCTGGGCCTGGATCATCAACGCTCATGGATCGTGACGAGTGAGGTCAACGTCTTCACCTGGCCCGGGCCGGATCTGCGACTGGTGGATCCTCGGGACCGCGATCGGGGCATTGCCTATGGGTTCCTGCCGTCCGCCCTTGCGAAGACCCTGATCGCGCGGGTGCTCGAACAGGTGCGGTCAGGCAGAACCGGTGTGATCGGGCGGGACAACGAAGCGTAGCGTCAGTGCTACCCCGCGCGCCGCCGAGCCTCCCGGCGGGCAACCCAGGTGGTGGCGCCGAAGATGACCAGGCCGCCGATCAGGGTCGTGATCGTTGGGAGGTCGGAGAAGACCAGGAACCCCAGCGCGGTCATCCAGATCAGGTCCAGGAACTTCACCGTCTGCCCGGCCGTCGCATCCGCCGCCTTCAACCCCTGGGCGGTGCAGTAATGCGCGAGGTTCCCCAGCACCGCGATGCCCAGGAACATCACCCAGTGCATCGGCCCGAACCAGGTCCAGTCCAGCATCGCCGGCGGCAGGGAGAACAGGCTGATCGTGATGCACTGCCACAGGATGATCACATCCATGCTGTCCCGCCTGGTCAGTGCCTTCGTGATCAGGGCCGACGCCGCGAACAGAGGTGCCGAGGCGAGCATCAGCAGGTCGTAGTAGCCTCCGGTCGACTGCATCCGCGGGCCGACCACGATCAGCACGCCGGCGAAGCCGATCAGGGCCGAGGCCCAGCGTTCCCAGTACATCCGCTCCCGGAACACGATCACGGCGCCGATCATGATGAAGATCGGCGTGGTGAAACCGATGG
This sequence comes from Acetobacteraceae bacterium UBA6159, assembly GCA_002422345.1. Lineage (GTDB taxonomy): Bacteria > Pseudomonadota > Alphaproteobacteria > Acetobacterales > Acetobacteraceae > Rhodopila. The sequence continues at coordinate 20,335 of DIUL01000102.1, read as the reverse complement.
CGGTGATGTCGGCCAGGGTCAGATGCGGCAGGGCCATGTACCACAGCAGCATGCCCGTGGTGTGGATCAACCCGCGCCACATCTGCGCCTTCAACCCGTTCGGCCGGTAGGCCATGGGGCCGCGGTGGATCACGAAGGGCAGCATGATCAGCACGCCGCAGAAGTAGCGCATGAACTGCACCTGCGCCGGGTTCATCTGCAGGGCGACCACGCGCAGGACGGTGTTCAGGACCGAGAACACCAGGCCCGAGGCAACCATCCACACCATCCCCCGCAAGGTGGGGGACAGGCTGGTCCATCGGGCTAAAAGCATTGGGGATTTCGCGACGCGCCGGCGCCCTCCCAGGGGAGGGCGCCGGCGAAGGGTCTACAGGGCGCCACCGCGGCGGCCGACCATCGCGCCCAGGCGCAGGCGCAGCGCGTTCAGCTTGATGAAGCCCTGTGCGTCCACCTGGTCATAGGCGCCCTGGTCATCCTCGAACGTCACCACGCGGGTGTCGTACAGGCTGTGCGGCGACTCGCGGCCGACGCAGGTGACGTTGCCCTTGTACAGCTTGATCCGCACCCGGCCTGTGACCGACTTCTGGCTTTCGTCGATCAGGGCCTGGAGCATCCGCCGCTCCGGGCTGAACCAGAAGCCGTTGTAGATCAGCTCCGCATAGCGGGGCATGATGCTGTCCTTGAGGTGCCCAGCCTCCCGATCCAGCGTGATGCTTTCCATCGAGCGATGGGCGAGCAGCAGGATCGTCCCGCCCGGCGTCTCATAGATCCCGCGCGACTTCATGCCGACAAAGCGGTTTTCCACCAGGTCGAGCCGCCCGATGCCGTTGGCCTTGCCCAGTTCATTCAGCCGGGTCAGCAGCGTGGCCGGCGACATCCGCACGCCGTCGATCGCCACCGGGTCGCCGTTCTCGAAATCCATCGCGATGATGGTGGCCTTGTCGGGCGCGTCCTCGGGCCGGATGGTGCGCTGATAGACGGCCTCATCCGCCTCCACCGCCGGGTCTTCGAGGATTTTCCCCTCCGACGAGGAATGCAGCAGATTGGCGTCGACGCTGAACGGCGCGTCGCCGCGCTTGTCCTTGGCGATGGGGATCTGGTTGTGTTCGGCGAACTCGATCAGGCGGGTGCGGCTGGTCAGGTCCCATTCGCGCCACGGGGCGATGATCTTGATGTCGGGCTTCAGCGAGTAATAGGACAGCTCGAACCGCACCTGGTCGTTGCCCTTTCCGGTGGCGCCATGGGCCACGGCGTCGGCGCCGACCATTTCCGCGATCTCGATCTGGCGCTGGGCGATCAGCGGGCGGGCGATGGAGGTGCCCAGCAGATACTGCCCTTCATACAGGGTATTCGCGCGGAACATCGGAAAGACGAAGTCCTTCACGAAGGTTTCCCGCAGGTCGTCGATGAAGATTTCCTTGATGCCGAACATCTCGGCCTTCTTGCGGGCGGGTTCGAGTTCCTCCCCCTGGCCCAGGTCGGCGGTGAAGGTCACGACCTCGCAGTTATAGGTGGTCTGGAGCCAACGCAGGATCACGCTGGTATCCAGCCCGCCGGAATAGGCGAGCACGACTTTCTTCACATCCTTGACGCGCATGCGGGCGATCTCCTTGACGGCGCGGGAGTAGCGCCGGGACGCATCAGAGGCAAGGTTTCCCCCGGATTGTCGCGATTTCCCGATCATGCAATGAAGAAAATACGATCGTAGGAACTTTCCCCATGTCCATTTCCCGCCGTTCCGCCTCCACCGCCGCCCTGGCGCTGGCTGGTACCGCCGCCCTCGGCCGGACCCCGCGCGCGGATGACGGGCTGAAGATCGATTTCCTGGAAGGCCTGGACGACTTCGCCTTGGCGGTCGAGGCGTACACCTTCGGTTATCCTCTGATCACGATGGAGATGACACGCCGGGTGATCACCAACGTCGCCGCTCCGGTGGGAACCCGCGGGCCGATGGGGCAGTTGATCAAGCTGCGGCAGTATCCCGACGCGACCTTCCGCGATGTCACGGCGCCGAACGCGGATACGCTCTACACGACGACCTTCGTGGATGTCGGAAAGGAACCCTGGATCGTCAGCCTGCCGGACACGAAGGGTCGCTATGCCCTGTTCCCGATGCTGGATGGGTGGACGACCGTCTTCCAGGCGCCCGGCAAGCGCACGACCGGCACCGGCCCGCAGACCTACGCGATCACCGGCCCCGGCTGGAAAGGCACGCTGCCGGCCGGCATCAAGCAATACAAATCAGCCACCAGCCTGGTCTGGCTTCTCGGCCGCATCTACTGCACGGGCACGCCCGACGACTACAAGGCGGTCCACGCCCTGCAGGATCAGGTGAAGGTCTATCCGCTCAGCGCCTATGGCAAGGACTACACGCCGCCGCCGGGCACGGTTGATCCGTCCATCGACATGAAGACCCCGGTCCGCGACCAGGTGAACCGCATGGACGCGGTGGAATACTTCACCCTGCTGTGCGAGCTGATGAAGATCAACCCGCCGACCGCGGCCGATGCTCCGATCGTCGCGAAGATGGCGGCCATCGGCATCGTGCCCGGCAAGTCCTTCGATAAGACCAAGTTCAATCCGGATTTCTCCAAGCGCGTGCCGCAGGTCGGCTTCGACCGGATCATGCTGCACTTCAAGTTCAGCGGCGGCGACGTGAAGGAGATCAACGGCTGGGGCTTCACGCTCAAGACCGGCCTCTACGGCACGAACTACATCCAGCGCGCGCTGGTCACCGCGATCGGCCTGGGGGCCAACCTGCCGCAGGACGCGGTCTATCCGACCTCGCTGAAATACGAGGGCGGGATCATCGGGCGGGACTACCTCGGCAGCGAGAAATACGTGATGACCTTCAGGAAGGGCCAGACGCCCCCGGTCGAGGGGTTCTGGTCGCTGACAATGTATGATGAGAACTTCTTCTTCGTGGCCAACCCGATCAATCGCTACGCGATCAGCGCGCGGGAGAAGCTGAAGACCAACCCCGATGGCTCGATCGACCTGTACATCCAGAACGAATCGCCCGGGAAGGACAAGGAAGCCAACTGGCTGCCGGCGCCGAAGGGGAAGTTCCAGTTGATGATGCGGCTTTACTGGCCGAAGGCGAAGGACCCCTCGATCCTGAACGGAAGCTGGAAGATCCCGCCGGTCAGGAAGGCGGGGTGACTCAGGGTCGGGTCTTCCCGATCGCGCGATATCACCGCACACTGTGGGGATGAACGCCCCTCCGCTCTCCCCCCGCATCCGCAATACCTTCGCCGCCCCGATCCCGACGGCGAAGGCCTGGGCCAACCGCTATGACGGCCGAGCCGGCCCGACGATCGACCTGACGCAGGCGGTGCCGGGCTACCCGACGCATCCGGACCTCGCGTCCCGCCTGGCCGAGGGCGCCGCGTCGCCGGTCCAGGCCCGCTATGGCACCATCGATGGCGATGAGTCGCTGCGGGAGGTCCTGGCCGCCGACATCAACCGCATCTATGGCGGTGACGTGGGCGCGGCGGACGTGGCGATCACGGCCGGCGCCAACCTGGCCTTCACCATGGCGATGACCGTGCTGTGCGGCGTCGGCGACCAAGTGATGCTGCCGGTGCCCTGGTATTTCAACAACGCCATGGCGCTGAGCATGCAGGGGCTGGAGGCGCTGCCGCTGCCCTGTCGCGCCGAGGACGCCTTCGTCCCCGACCCCGACCGGGCTGCGGCGCTGATCACGCCCCGCACCCGCGCGATCGTGCTGATCAGCCCGAACAACCCGACCGGCGCGATCTATCCGCCGGATGTGATCGCTCGTTTCGCGGCCCTGTGTCGGTCGCGCGGGATCTGGCTGATCGTGGACGAGTCCTATCGCGACTTCCTGCCCGAGACCGCCCTGCCGCCGCATCCCTTGTTCAAGGACCCGGAGTGGCGGGATGGGCTGGTGCATCTGTATTCATTCTCCAAGGCCTATTGCGTCGCCGGCCATCGGGTTGGTGCCATGGTCTGCGGGCCTCGGGTGCGGACCGAGTTGAACAAAGTCCTCGACACGATGCAGATCTGCCCGCCGCGCGGGCCGCTGCCGGGCCTGACCTGGGCGGTCGACAACCTGCACGAATGGAAGGCGGGCAACCGCGCCATCATCGCCGAACGCGCCCGCGTGTTCCGGGAGGGCGTCGGCCAGTTGCAGGACTGGCACATCGACGCGCTGGGCACATACTTCGCCTATATCCGCATCCCGGAGGGGGAGCGCGACGCCATGGCGGTGGGCGAAACCCTGGCCACCGAATGCGGGCTGCTGTCCCTGGTTGGGCCATTCTTCGGCCCCGGCCAGGACCGCCATCTGCGCCTCGCCTTCGCCAATGTCGGGTTGGAGGCAATCGCCGCCGTCCCCGACCGGCTGCGGGCGCTGCCGCGGTAGCGGCAGGTTACGGACGTGCGGCTCGTCCTGGCCGGGCTTGACCCGGCCATCGCCAGGGACGCCGGCGGTTATGGCTTCGCATGATCCCAAGCAACTGCGTGCCTGGCGATGGGTGGGTCAAGCCCACCCATGACGGGAAGCGGCCGCGTGCCATAGACTTGGCAGTCGTCACCGCTTCTATTGCGGCCAAACCCCGCTCGGGCCAGGATCGGCCATGCGCGCCATCCTGAGTACGACCAACCCCGTCCGCCTGTCCTTCATCGTTGCCCTGCTCGCCGACGCGGGGATCGAGACGGTTGTCCTGGACACCCATGCCTCCATCGTCGATGGCAGCATCGGTGCCATTCCCCGCCGCGTGATGGTGGATGACGACGCCCACGCCCAGGCCACCGCCATCCTGCGGGGGGCCGGGGAATTGTGATCCGGACCGAGGGGTATCTCCTCGGCGGACGCGTACGCCACGACCAGCCGGCCGAGGGTTTCCGCAGCGGGATCGAGCCCGTGCTGCTCGCCGCCGCCATCCCGGCCCGCCCGGGCGATCATGTGCTGGAAGCCGGCACCGGCGCGGGGGCCGCGTTGCTGTGCCTGGCCAAACGGGTGGACGGCATCACGGGCGTGGGGGTGGAGCGTGATCCAGCCCTGGCCGCGCTGGCGCGGGAGAATGCCCGGGCGAATGGGTACAGCGGCCTGTCCTTCGTCGCCGCCGACATCGCCCATCTGCCCCTGGGCGGCTCGTTCGATCACGCCTTCGCCAATCCGCCCTATCACCTGGCACCGGGAACAGCGTCACCCTCGGCCGGACGGGAGCAGGCGAAGCGCGCCGATCCGTCGGTGCTGGCGCACTGGGCCGGTGCGCTGGCGGGGCGCCTGCGGCATCGCGGGACCCTGACCTTCGTGCTGCCGGCCGCGCATCTGCCCGGCTGCCTCGCGGCGATGACCGGAGCGGGCTGCGGTGTCGCGCTGGTCGTGCCCTTGTGGCCGCGGTCCGGAGAGGCGTCGAAGCTGATGATCGTGCGTGGCATCCGTGGCGGGCGCATGCCAACGGTGCTGTATCCGGGCCTGGTACTGCATCGGCCGGAGGGTGGGTTCACCCAAGCGGCGGACGCGGTTCTGAGGCAGGGATCAGGCCTGTTCGATGCGGTCGGTCGGCCTCAGTAGTCGTCGGCGTTCGGGTGGCGCAGGTGCCACAGACGCTCATGCGCCGCCACCAGGCTCTCCATGTTCCGCCGGCGCGTGCCGTCCGGCGTCAATGGACGGCGGGTCAGCATCATCTCCAGGATATGGAGCAGTTGTTCGGCCACCTCGAAATCGCCCTGGTCACAGGCGTGGTGGAACGCGATCAGGATCTTGTCGGACAGCCGTCGGCTATAGCGCGGCGCGGCACCCGATGTGACCTCCCGACCGACCTCTTCGTCCGTATGGCTCACCGCAACCCCTGTTCTGGAGGTGTATTCCCTGAGTCTTTCCATCATGGCCGGCTCCGCTTCGGAAGTGATCCACGCGGTCCCCCGCCGGACATCGGCGCGGTTCCCACGCCCGATGCTTAGCGGCAGAAGGTAAACACTCCGTTCACAAGCAGCCGTCCATGCCGTCTGAATCGCGTTTGGATTCCCTTTTTTCCGTTAGGAACCGACGCGTCTCGACACGACTATACGCCCCTGGATCATTTGGCCAACCCCAATCTCACGTTCCTATGGCATGCCTATAAATTAACGCATGCCATTTTCAGGGGCAGGGCCTCAAACAACGGCCGGTTGACCGCCATAAACAGCCGGATCGGCGATCGGGGCGTCGAAGGCTTCCTCCCATGTTCCGGCGGTGGAGGCCTTGCTGTACTCGGTGGAGCGGTTCTCGAAGAAGTTCGCGTGTTCCACCGCGTTCAGCATGTCGTCCAACCACGGAAGCGGGTTGCGGGCGATGTGGAAGATTTCATTCAGGCCGAGTTCGACCAACCGCCGGTCGGCGATATAGCGGATGTAGTCCTTCACCTCCTGCGCGGTCAGGCCCTGCACCGGGCCGGATTCGAACGCCAGGTCGATGAACGCGTCTTCATGGTCCACGATCGTCGCGCAGGTGATGTACAGGTCGCGGCGGAACTCATCCGTCCAGATCTCGGGGTTTTCCTGCACGAAGGTGCGGAACAGCTTGATGATCGACTGGCAGTGCAGCGACTCGTCGCGGACGGACCAGGAGATGATCTGCCCCATCCCCTTCATCTTCCCGAAGCGGGGGAAGTTCAGCAGGATCGCGAAGGAGGCGAAAAGCTGGAGACCCTCCGTGAACGCCCCGAAGGCGGCCAGCGTACGGGCAATGTCGGCCCGCGAGTCGACCGAGAAGCCCTGCATATAGTCGTACTTGGCCTTCATCTCCTTGTACTTCATGAAGGCCTGATACTCGATCTCGGGCATGCCGATGGTGTCGAGCAGATGGCTGTAGGCGGCGATGTGGATCGTCTCGATGTTCGAGAACGCCGACAGCATCATCAGCACCTCGGTGGGTTTGAACACCCGCGAGTAATGCTTCATGTAGCAGTTGTTCACCTCGACATCGGCCTGGGTGAAGAAGCGGAAGATCTGCGTCAGCAGGTTCCGCTCCCCGTCGCTCAGGTTGCGGTGCCAGTCCTTGACGTCGTCGGCCAGCGGCACTTCCTCGGGCAGCCAATGCACACGCTGCTGCATGTGCCAGGCTTCATACGCCCAGGGGTAGCGGAACGGCTTGTAGACCGGATTTTCCGTCAGCAGGTCGAAGCGCACCGGATGTTCGTCGGCGGCGGGTCGCAGTCCGTCCATGCGGGCGTGGCTCCGTTTCAAGGCGGGAAGGGGGTTCGGGCCGAATCGCGTTGCCCGTCCCAGGTATTGTGGGCGGGTGCCGCCCGGGACGCAAGCGGTGGTAAACACCCAGGGCGATTTCGTTAACCAGTTTCCTTCGAGAGTTGATCAAACCGCTTCAGCCGAGAGATCAGCGCCGGCATCTGCCGCAGCGGGATCATGTTCGGCCCGTCGCTGGGCGCCTGGTCCGGGTCTGGATGCGTCTCGATGAACACCGCGGCGACCCCGACCGCCAGCGCCGCGCGGGCCAGCACCGGGGCGAATTCCCGTTGCCCGCCGGATGACGCCCCCTGCCCGCCTGGCTGCTGCACGGAATGGGTGGCGTCGAACACGACCGGATAGCCGGTGCCGGCCATGATCGGCAGGCCGCGGAAATCGGTGACCAGGGTGTTGTAGCCGAAGCTCGTCCCCCGCTCACACAACAGGACATTGTGGTTCCCGGTGCTGGCGATCTTGGCGGCGACATGCGCCATGTCCCAGGGTGCGAGGAACTGCCCCTTCTTCACGTTGATCGCGCGCCCCGTCGCCCCGGCCGCCAGCAGCAAATCGGTCTGGCGGCACAGGAAGGCCGGGATCTGCAGGACGTCCACCGCCTCGGCCGCCGGCGCGCATTGATCAGCCGCGTGGACATCGGTCAGCACCGGCAGACCCGTCGTCTCCCGCACCTCCGCCAGGATCGCCAGGCCCTGTGCCATGCCGATCCCCCGCTGGGCACCGACCGAAGTCCGGTTCGCCTTGTCGTAGCTCGACTTATATATGATGTGCACGCCGGTCGTGTCCGCCAGCTCCCGCAGGGCCGCCGCGACTTCCAGCGCATGGTCGCGGGACTCGATCTGGCACGGCCCGGCGATCAGCACGAAGGGCAGATGATTGCCGATCTCGATCCCACCCACCCGCACAACACGATTCTTCTCCTGCCGCATTCGCCCAGACCTCCTGTGTCGACCACACAGTAGAGACTTGAAGATACGGGTTCAAATGCTCAAGCCGCAGGCAATTAATGAGAATATTGTGGGCGTTTTGCTCCACCGGGAGACAGCATAGGACTCGGGTCGTCTATGAGATGCGTCACAGATTCTCCCGAATTTTGACCCACAATTTTCCATAATTAGGATGATGTTCCCTCAACGGGTAGTTATCCACAGGGGCATACGGACGAAATGATTGGACATCAGCCCATCCGACCACCGCGTGGGTTGTCAGAACTGCAACCCTGCTGCTACCGCCCATCAGGTCTGGAACATCCGAGGGGTTAGTCGAATGCGGATACGGAGTCACAGCGCCTTGGTCCTTGCCCTCGGGTCGGCGCTTCTGCTCGCATTCACGACCGCCGCCGACGCGGCGCCTGCCAGTTCAAAGAAATCCACGACCGTCCAAAAAGCCCAGATCACCCGCCCGACGACAGCCACCCGCCCCCTGATCGCCACCGCCCGCGCCAGCCAGGCCACCCGGATCACCGTCGCCAAGCAGACCGCCTATCGCGGCGCGACGACCGCCCGCGGCAAGAAGGTCCAGGGCCGGGTCTACGCCGGACGTGGCGGCGGTCTGTCCTGCGTGCCCTATGCCCGCTCGGTCACCGGCATGAATGTCTCCGGCAACGCCTGGCAATGGTGGGGCAACGCCGAAGGCTCCTACGCCCGCGGCCAGGTGCCCGAGGCCGGCAGCGTGCTGGCGTTCCGCAACAACATGCGCATGCCGATGGGGCATGTCGCCGTGATCACCCGGGTGGAAAACCCGCGCGTCGTCACCATCGACCATGCCAACTGGCCCGTCGGCGGCCGCCGTGGCGCCGTGTCCCGCGGTGTCGCCGTGGTCGACGTGTCCGAGCGCAATGACTGGTCCGCCGTCCGCGTCTCCCTGGGCAGTGGGGACTTCGGCTCCATCTACCCGACCCATGGGTTCATCTATAACCGCCCCGACACCTCCGGCGCGATCCGCGTCGCCAACCGCGCCCCGGCCCCGATGCTGGCGCTGAATTCCCCGCCGCGGGACCTGCGCTCCGGCGCCGATCGCTCCAACGCCGCCCGCTACGCCGACCGCGCCTATGTGGAAGTCGCGGAGGCGCCGGCCGCCCGCTCCTCCTTCAACACCGACACGCAGCGCTTCACGGTCACCCTGCCCGCCGCCCCGTTCAACGGCGGCAACTGATCCCGCACGACGCCATGACGCCCGCGTGGTACGCCACGCGGGCGTTTTTGCGTTTCAGCCCGTGGGGCCAGACCCGGCGGCGCCGTCCCCCAGGCCCGCGAGCATCACGCCAGCCGGCAGCACCAGGACGCCCGCCTCCCGCAATGTCCGCAGGATCGACTGTTCGGTTGACCGATGCAGCGCGTGGCGCCCCTTCTCGAAGTCGCGGATCGTGCTACGACCAACCCCGGCCCTCTCCGCCAGCCCCTCCTGAGTCAAATCCACCAGCGCCCGCCCGGCTCGGCAGGTCGCGGGTGTCAGCAATGCCAGGCTACCCGAGACTTCAACCATAATGGTTGAAATATAACCGACCGGACCCATGTCAAGGCGGTTCGGGAATGATGAGAGAGTAACAGGCTCTGCCCCACGACACCCCCCTTATCGCCACCATCGTCGCCGGCCTCGGGCTGGCCTTCCTGTTCGGCCTGGTGGCGCAGCGCCTGCGCCTGCCGACCATCGCCGGCTACCTGCTGGCGGGTGTCGTCATCGGCCCCTTCACGCCGGGCTTCGTCGCCAACGCCGAGCTTGCCGCGGAACTGGCGGAGATCGGCGTCATCCTGCTGATGTTCGGCGTCGGCCTGCACTTCTCGCTCAAGGACCTGATGTCGGTGCGGGCCATCGCGGTGCCCGGCGCGATCGGACAAATCGCCGTCGCGACCCTGATGGGCATGGGCCTCGCGCATGTCCTGGGCTGGAGCATGGGGGCAGGCCTGGTGTTCGGCCTGGCCCTGTCGGTCGCCAGCACCGTCGTGCTGCTGCGCGCCTTGCAGGAACGCCGGCTGGTGGAAACCGAGCGCGGCCGCATCGCCGTCGGCTGGCTGATCGTCGAGGACCTGGTGATGGTCCTGACTCTCGTGCTGATCCCGCCTTTGGCCGGCCTGCTGGGTGGGAAGGTAGAGCTTGGGCAGGCCTCGGCCGGCGTGCAGTGGTTGCAGGCCTGGGGCATCGACAGCGTGTCCCGGCTGCTGATCGTGACCGGGGTGAAGGTATCGGTCTTCGTCGCCCTGATGCTGATCGTCGGGCGCAAGGTCATCCCGATGCTGCTGCACTACGTGGCCCACACCGGCTCCCGCGAGTTGTTCCGGCTGGCCGTGCTGGCGATCGCGCTGGGCATCGCCTTCGGGTCGACGCATCTGTTCGGCGTGTCCTTTGCCCTCGGTGCCTTCTTCGCCGGCATGGTGCTGGCCGAGTCGGAACTCAGCCAGCAGGCCGCGCGGGAGACTTTGCCCCTGCGCGATGCCTTCGCCGTGCTGTTCTTCGTGTCGGTCGGCATGCTGCTGAACCCGGCCGTGCTGGTGGAACAGCCGCTGGTCATCCTGGCCACCTGCGTCATCATCATCCTGGGCAAGTCGCTGGCCGCCTATCTGATCGTCCGCGCCTTCGGCCACCCGAACGGGGTGGCGCTGACCATCTCGGCCAGCCTGGCGCAGATCGGGGAGTTCTCGTTCATCCTCGCGGTGCTGGGTGTGCAGGCGCAGATCATGCCGCCCGAGTCGCGCGATTTGATCGTCGCCGGCGCGATGGTGTCGATCCTGGTGAACCCGCTGCTGTTCCTGACGCTGGACCGGATGGCCAAGCCGGCCCCGGCGGCCGAACCGGCGCCCACCCCCGCGCCGGTGCCGGTGCCGCCACCGCGGGCTGAGCCCGAGCCGGTCCTGGTCGTTGGCTTCGGCCGGGTCGGGCATCGTGTCGTGGAGGGCCTGACCCGCGCCGGCCGCTCGGTCATGGTGATCGACGAGAGCGACGAGAAGATCGCGGCGCTGCGGGAAACCGGCGTGCAGGCCGTCACCAGCGTCGCGTCCGCGATCACGCTGCTGGATCACGTCGATCTGCCGGCCACGCGCTGGCTGGTCTCGGCGATCCCCGATCCGTTCGAGGCTGGCTCCCTGATCGAGCAGGCGCGGGCGGCGAACCCCACGATCCAGATCGTGGCGCGCGCCCGCAATGACGCGGAGGTGGAATATCTGCGCTCCCTCGGCGCCGACCGGATCGTGGTGGGGGAGGAGGAGGTCGCGCTGGGGATGATCCATCACATCCTGGAACGACCGCGCTTCTGACCAATCGCGGCGATGCCCATGCATCGACCTGACAAGCCTATTCATTGACCATTTATGCTCAATGAATAGGCTTTACTGTGTTTAGGGAGTAATTTAGCTAAATTTTTGTCGTTGTGCGTCGCAGCATTCCTGACTAGCGTCTGCGGATCGGACGACAAATCGCGCATACGGCCGATTTGTGAGTACTATTTCATCACAAGGAGCCGCCATGTCAAAGCAGCCCAAGAAACTCTCCCGCCGCTCGCTCCTGGCCGGCAGTGCCGGGGCCGCGATCGGATCGGGTGCCATCACCGGGTTCCCCACCATCTGGGCCCAGAACATCAAGGACATCGTCCTGTTCCATGCCGGACCGCCGGTCACCGCGATTCCGGCCGTCGCCGAACAGGCGAACAAGGACCTGCCGTTCAAGATCCAGATGCAGGCCACCGAGCAGGCCGACCTGCTGAACCGCTTCCTGTCGCAGTCATCCTCGATCGACTGCGCCGATGTCTCCATCACCTTCATGAAGTACCTGGTCGGCCGCAACGTCCTGCAGGCGATCCCGGTCAGCAAGTCGAAGGACTGGGACAAGACGATCCCGCTGTTCACCAAAAGCGAATACCCCGACGGCCGCAAGGCGCCGTTGCAGGGCACCGCCCCCTACAAGGTGCTGTACGCGACCGACGCCAGCGGGCAGAAGTTCCACAACGGCCCGACCGAGTGGCTGACCGGCATCCCCACCGTCACCAACGCCGACACGCTCGGCATTCGCCCTGACCTGCTGTCCCGCCCCGTCACCAGCTGGGCCGATCTACTGTCCCCCGATTTCAAGGGTAAGGCCGCCCTACAGGACCAGCCCACCGTCGGCGTGATCGACGTCGCCATGGCGCTGGAAGCCCGCGGCGACATGAAATACGTCGACAAGGGCAACATGACGAAGCAGGAGATCGACCAGACCATCAAGGTGATGATGGACATCAAGAAGAGCGGTCATTTCCGCGCCTTCTGGACCACCTTCGACCAGTCGGTGAACCTGATGGCCTCCGGTGAGGTCGTGATCCAGTCGATGTGGTCCCCCGCCGTCGCCGGCGTCCGGTCCCGCGGCGTCGCCTGCACCTATCAGTCGCTCAAGGAAGGCTACCGCGGCTGGGGCTACACGCTGGGCGCGATGAAGCACCTGACCGGGCTCAAGCTCGAATGCTTCTATGAATACATGAACTGGTACACCTCCGGCTTCGAAGGCGCCTTCATCGCCCGCCAGGGCTACTACTCCGCCCAGCCCGAGAACGCGCGCAAGTTCCTGACCCCGGCCGAGTGGGACTACTGGTACGGCGGCAAGCCGGCCGCGACCGACATCATGAACCCCTACGGCAAGCTCATGGAAAAGGCCGGCAACGTCCGCGATGGCGGCGCGTTCTGGGAGCGCATGGGCAATGTCGGGGTGTGGAACTCGGTCATGGACGAGGATCGCCACCTCACCCGCAAGTGGAACGAATTCATCACATCCTGAGCAGGGAGTTCCGTCATGCAGCTTGGTGTCTTCATTCCCATCGGGAACAACGGGTGGCTGATCTCAACCACCTCTCCGCAGTACAAGCCCAGCTTCGACCTGAACAAGACCATCGTGCAGAAGGCCGAGGCGTTCGGCTTCGAGTTCGCCCTGTCGATGATCAAGTTCCATGGTTTCGGCGGCCCGTCCCAGTTCTGGGACTACAACATGGAGTCCTTCACGCTGATGTCCGGCCTCGCGGCCGTGACGAACCGGATCCAGTTGTTCGCCACCTGCGCCGTGCTGACCATGCCGCCGCCGCTGACCGCGCGCATGGCGGTCACGATCGACAGCATCTCCCACGGCCGGTTCGGGGTGAACATCATCTCCGGCTGGCAGCGGCGTGAATACACGCAGATGGGCATTTGGCCTGGCGCGGATCACTACAAGCGCCGCTACGACTACTGCGCCGAATACGTGACCGTCATGCAGGAGTTGTGGGCGACCGGCCGGTCCGACCTGAAGGGTGACTTCTTCACGATGGACGACTGCCGCTGCCTGCCGACACCGACCGCGAAGATCCCCATCATCTGCGCGGCCCAGAGCGATGCCGGCACGAAGTTCGCCGCCGAATACGCCGACTATAATTTCTGCGCGAGCTTCGGCTACAACGCGCCCACCGCCGTCGCGCCCTCGGTCGCGCGCCTGGTGGAGGCGAACAAGGCCGCCGGCCGTGATTGCGGCGCGCTGATCCTGACCATGATCATCGCCGACGAAACGGACGAGGCCGCCAACGCCAAGTGGGAACACTACAAGGCCGGCACCGATGTCGTCGCACTCGCCTATCGCGACGAGCAGGCCGCCGACGATCCCACCACCGACATCTACGCCCAGCCGCATCGCCGCAAGATCCTGGGCACCAACAAGCTGCCAACGAACCAGGGCGTGCTCGTCGGGTCCTACGCCAATGTCGCGAAGATGCTGGATGAGCTTTCGACGGTTCCCGGCGTGCGCGGCGTGATGATGACATTCGACGATTTCGTCATCGGCATGGAACAGTTCGGTACCCGCATCATGCCCCTGATGCGCTGCCGCGACAGCATCAAGCTCGCCGCGTGACATCGATGCAACAGGCGATTGGCGCCACCAACAAGGCCTGGCCATCCATGCGATGGTCCAGGCCGCGCCTGCCGCTCTGGGTGGTGTCCTGGCTCCAGGCTGGCCCACTCGCCCTTGTTCTTTTCGTCCTTTTCGCGCTGCCGACCTTCCTGTTCCTGATCGTCAGCTTCTTCGACTATGACCGCACCGGGATCTATCCCGCGTTCATGCTCGACAACTACCACGACCTGGTGAACTCCCCGGCCACGATCCGCGTCTATCTGAGTTCGCTGAAATTCGCCTTCATCGTCTGGGCCGTGACGCTGGTCGTGGGCTTCTGCGTCGCCTGGTTCCTGATCCATCACGTCCGCAGCGGCACCATCCGCACGGTGCTGTTCCTGCTCTGCGCGATCCCGTTCTGGACGTCCGGCATCATCCGCACCATCGCCTGGATTCCCTTCCTGGGCCGCAACGGTGCCTTCAACCAGATGCTGATCGAGTTCCGCTTCACGGAACACCCGCTCGAATTCCTGCTATTTTCGGATTTCTCGGTCATCATCAGCTACGTCAACCTGTTCACGCTGCTGATGATCGGCCCGATCGCCAACTCCATGGCGAAGATCGACCCCGCCTTGCTGGAAGCCGCGCGCGATGCCGGAGCCAGCCGGTGGCGCACCATGGTCGACGTGGTCATCCCACTGTCGAAGACCGGCATCGCGCTGGGCTCGATCCTGGTGTTCACCCAGGTCATGGGCGACTTCTTCGTGGTCAAGGCCATGAGCGGGGGGCAAAGCGCCTCGGTCGTGTCGGCCCTGTCGGTGGAAATCCAGGCCATGCAGTACCCGCCCGCCGCCGCCAACTCGATGGTGCTGGTCGTGTTCACCGCGATCATGGTGGCCGGGATGATGAAGGTCGTCGATGTCCGCAAGGAACTGGTGAAGTAGATGGTTGTCGGATCAAGCGGTTCGGTCGGGGGTAGCGACAGGCGCTCCTGGACCTTCTTTGCCCTGCTGGCGCTGTTCTGTGTCTACATGGCATTCCTGTACGGGCCGATGGCCGTGATCTACGTGCTGTCGTTCCAGGGAGAGAACGGCGGCGTCACCTTCCCGATGACCGGCTTCTCGCTCGTGTGGTTCGCCGATATCTGGCTGCCCGGCCAGATGGCCAACATCCCGGAAAGCTTCAACCGCTCCATCGCGCTGGCCGCCACCGTCAGCGTCCTCAGCACGGTGATGGCGGTCGCCGCCGGTCTCGCGTTCCGGCGGAACTTCCCAGGCTCCGCCTTCATCTTCTACCTGGCGGTCGCGAGCCTGGTGATGCCGTCGCTGCTGGTCGGCTTCGGCATCGGCCTCGGCTTCCGCCTGCTGGACCTCAAGCCCAGCATCTTCACTTCGGCGCTCGGCGCGCAGCTCACCTGGACCCTGCCCTTCGGCCTGCTGGCGATGTTCGCCGTGGTCAACCGCTTCAACCGCGCGTGGGAAGAAGCGGCGACCGACCTTGGCGCCTCAAGCTGGCAGAAGCTGCGCTACGTCACGCTGCCGATCCTCGCACCCGGCATCATCGGCGTCGCGATGGGCGCCTTCACCCTGTCCTATGACGAGTACGCCCGCACCACGCTGACGGTCGGGCCGAAGAACACCCTGCCGCTGGAGATCTACGCGTTGATCTCCTCGGCCAGCTCGCCCACGCTGTTCGCGATCGGGACCCTGACAACCACGGTCTCGTTCCTGATCATCGGCCTGACGGTCCTGATGGTCCTGCGCCTGCAGCGCCGCCGGCTCGCCGCCACCATGAAGTCTGGATAAGCACCATGGACACCAACTACGACGTCGAACTGGCCAAGGTCACCAAGCGCTACGGCAACACCGTGGCCGTGGATGGCATCTCCCTCCGCATCCCCAAAGCCAGCTACTGCTGTCTGCTCGGCCCCAGCGGCTGCGGCAAGACATCGACGCTGCGCATGATCGCGGGGCACGAGGTGATCAGCGACGGCGACATCCTGATCCAAGGGCAAAACGTATCCGACCTGCCGCCGATCGAGCGTGGCACGGCCATGATGTTCCAGAGCTATGCGCTGTTCCCGCACCTCAACTGCCTGGACAACGTGGCGTTCAGCCTGAAGATGCGCGGCATGGGCAAGGCCGAACGCCACGCCAGGGCGAAGGAGTTTCTGGCCCTGGTGCATATGCAGGACTACGCCATGCGCCTGCCGTCACAGTTGTCGGGCGGCCAGCAGCAGCGCGTCGCCCTCGCCCGCGCGCTGATCACCAAGCCGCGCGTCCTGCTGCTCGACGAACCGCTCTCCGCGCTCGATCCCTTCCTCCGCATCAAGGTGCGGGAGGAGTTGAAGCGCCTGCAGCGCGAACTCGGCATCACCTTCATCCACGTCACCCACAGCCAGGATGAGGCGATGGCGATGGCCGACCTGATGGTGGTGATGGAAGACGGGCACATCCGCCAGGCCGGCCCGCCGCGCGAAGTGTTCGAACGTCCCGTCAGCCCCTTCATCGCTCGTTTCATCGGCAACCATAACGTGATCACCGTGCCCGACGGCAAGATCGCCGTGCGCGCCGACAAGTGCCGCATCGGCGCGCCGGGCGCCGAGTCCTCGGTCCAGGGCCGCGTCACCGCGGTCGAATACCAGGGCACCATGGTGCGGGTCGCGCTGATGACCGATCCGGGCGACGAAGCCTCCGCCCTGGTTCCCGACGCCGAGTTCTACGCGCAGCCCGTCGAACCCGGGCAGGTCACCGCTGTAAGCTGGTCTCCGCGCGACGCCCATCCGCTGTCCGCCGCCGCCTGATCCGTCTCCCAGGGTCTTGACCCTGGGAGAACCATCCAGCCCACTGCAAGAAACAGCGGAAGAAACGGACGCATCATGCCTGATACCCAACAACAGCTTCCGACGGACCTGCATTATCTGTCGATCACCCAGGCCGCTCGCCTGATTCAGCGCCGCGAATTGTCGCCGGTCGATCTGACCCGCGCGTTCCTCGATCGGATCACGGCGCTCGACCCGCAACTGAACGCCTTCATCACGGTCACCGCCGATCATGCCATGGCGCAGGCGAAGGCAGCCGAGACCGAGATCGCCGCCGGCACGTACCGCGGACCGATGCACGGCATTCCGTTCGGGCTGAAGGACATCTACTGCACGACCGGTATCCTCACGAGCTGCCATTCCCGCACGCGGGACGACTACGTCCCGACCTTCGACGCCACCACGGTCAAGAAGCTGTATGAGGCCGGCGGCGTCCTGCTGGGCAAGCTGTCCACGCATGAATTCGCCCATGGCGGCCCGTCCTTCGACCTGCCCTGGCCCGCGGCGCGCAACCCCTGGGACCGGGACCATTTCACCGGCGGATCGTCCTCCGGCTCCGGCGCCGGAGTCGCGGCCGGGCTGATGATGGGCGCTATGGGGTCCGACACCGGCGGGTCGATCCGCAATCCCTCCGCTCTGTGCGGCCTGGTGGGGCTGAAGCCGACCTACGGGCTGATCAGCCGGTACGGTGTCTTCACCAACTCCTTCAGCTACGACCACGCGGGTCCGATGACCTGGACCGTGGAGGACTGCGCGATCATGATGCAGGCCCTCGCCGGCCATGATCCGAACGATCCCGCCAGCGCGGCCAAGGGCATTCCCGATTATTCCTCCGGCCTGCACAGCGGCATCAAGGGCATGCGGATTGGTATCATCCGCCACCTTTATGAGGACGATGTCCCCGTCGCCCCCGCGGTGAAGGCGGCGCTGGAACAAGCCTATGATGTGCTGCGCGGCCTGGGCGCGATCCTGGAGGATGTCCGCATCCGCCCGGCCTCCGACTATCACGCGGTCAAGATCACCGGCGCCGAGTCCGAATTGTTCTCGGTCCACCACCCCGTCATGCGGAAGCGGCTGAATCATTTCGGCGCCGACTTCCTGGGACGTGCCTTGGGCGCCCTGCTGATCAGCGGGCACGACTACATGCGGGCCTCCCGCCAGCGCCGCTTGATGATCGAGGAGATGGCGCCGCTCTACGCCAAATACGATGTCCTGCTCACCGCCGGCCCCGGCCCGGCCGCGCGCCTGGACGCCTGGCGGACGATCAACTTCTGGCAGCGCAACTCGGTGACGACGCCGTTCAACTGCACGGGCGGGCCGGCGCTGGTCCAGTGCATCGGGTTCAATGAGGCCGGGCTGCCGCTGTCGATGCAGATCGTCGGCCGGCCCTTCGCGGACAACGTCGTGATGCGCGTCGCCCAGGCGTACGAGTCCGCGACGCCGTGGAAATCCCGCCGTCCCGACCTGGACCCGAACGCGGTGATCACGCCGCAGCCCGCACCGCCGCCGCCCGAGAAGGCCACGATCTCCCAGGTCCGCCGGGATGAGATCGCGGGCATCTGCAAGCGCGCGGGCCTGACGGTGCCGGACAATCATTTCGAACAGCTCTGCGCCGCCGCGCCGTATATCGACGAAATGGTCGGGCACCTGGAATCCGACCTGAAGTTCCACGACGAACCCGCCAGCGTCTTCCAGTTCTCGGCCTGAGACCCACCGGGGGGTTGTAACGGCCCCCCGAATGGCCAGAGTCCCCCCGAACCACCGCGACGAGGGACACCATGGCCGAGGACGACGTACCCATTACCGGGCAAATCCGCGACAAGCTGGTCGAGAAAAAGCAGGAATGGGCGCGTGACGGCCGCCTGCTGACCGGCACGCAGTCCACGCCGGAGAAGGATCGCCTGCCCCCCGGTCAGCGTCTCGTGAACGATTGGCCCGTGCTCGACCTTGGCGCCGAACCGCATGTGACGCCGGAGAAATTCCGCCTCGACGTCGATGGGGTGGTCGAGAACAAACTCAGCCTCCGCCTCGATGAGTTCATGGCCCTGCCGCAGACCGAGAGCGTGTCGGACATGCACTGCGTCACCCAATGGTCCCGCTATGACAACCATTGGAAGGGCGTCTCGGCCAAGGACCTGCTGGCGATCGTGCAGCCGAAGCCCGACGCCAACTTCGTCATCTTCCATGCCCATGACGGCTACACGACGAACATCCGGCTGGACCAGTTCGACCAGCCCGATGTGTTCCTGGTGCATGAGTGGGAGGGCAAGCCGATCAACCGCGCGCATGGCGGGCCGGTGCGGATGCTCGTGCCACGACTGTATCTATGGAAATCCGCCAAATGGCTGCGGCGCATCCAGTTCACCATCAGCGACCATCCCGGCTTCTGGGAAGTCCGCGGCTACCACAACAACGGCGATCCCTGGCTGGAGGAGCGTTACGGCTGACGGTTCACCCCGTCGCCCCTCCGGTCTAGGATGATCGGAACGATCCCGGAGGAGCCCACGATGACCAACCCATTCGACCCTGCCTTGTTTCGGCCGGACGCGATCTCGGACGACACGGCAAAGCTGAACGAGCAGTTGGTGGGGCTGCTCACGCCGCTGCCGGAATGGTGGGTCGTGGGCGCCGAGGTCACGCGCGATGCCCGCCGGCGCGGTGATGGTCCCTTCCCGGTCGCGGTGAAGTCGCCGCGCGCGCGGACGATCACGATCACCGGCAAGGACGGCAACGAAATCCCGCTGCGAGTCATCGCCCCCGCTAATCCGCGCGGTGTCTATCTGCACATCCATGGCGGCGGGTGGGTCCTCGGTGCCTCCGACCTGCAGGACCCGATGCTGGAGCGGATCGCCGACAACACCGGGCAGGCCGTCGTCAGCGTGGAATACCGCCTGGCGCCCGAGCATCCCTATCCAGCCGGCCCCGATGACTGTGAGGCCGCGGCCGTCTGGCTGATCAACAACGCGAAGAAGGAATTCGGCACCGACGCGATCACGACCGGCGGCGAGTCCGCGGGCGGGCATCTGACGGCGGTGACGATCCTGCGGATGCGCGATCGCTACGGTTATACCGGGTTCCGCGGCGCCAACCTGGTGTATGGCGCGTTCGACCTGGCGATGACTCCCAGCCAGCGGGCTTTCGGAAACCGCAGGCTGGTGCTGCGGACGATCGACATGCAGCAGTTCTACAATGCGTTCCTGCCGACGGTGGAAGACCGGCGCACACCGGATATCTCACCGCTGTATGCTGACCTGAAGGGCTTGTGCCCGGCGCTGTTCAGCGTGGGGACATCGGACGCGCTGCTCGACGATACCCTGTTCATGTATGCGCGCTGGATCGCGGCGGGGAATGAGGCCGACTTGGAAATCTATCCCGGCGGCGCGCACGGCTTCACGCTGTTCCCGAACGCGCTTTCCACGCAGGCGTCAGCGCGGATGGATACGTTCCTGAACGGAGTCATAGCCTGAATCACTACTGTCCGGTTGACGG
>DIUL01000210.1 GCA_002422345.1 Acetobacteraceae bacterium UBA6159 | reverse complement strand
CGAAATTGCGGAAAGTCGAGCTTAGTGTCCATCCGAAAACATCTTGAGTCTCTGGAATCGTTTGCGATTCAATGTCAGCGGCCCGATTCGAGGAGACCGCCGGTATGTGGACGACAGAAAACCGAGGTCGCTATGACCGATCCAAACTACGCTACCCCAGCGACCTGACGGATGAGGAATGGGCTATCATCGCCCCTCTGATCCCGGCGGCGAAGAAGGGTGGGAACAAGCGGACCGTGAATGTCCGGCAGGTCGTCAATGGAGTGATGTACATCCTCGGCACCGGGTGCCAATGGCCGGCCTTGCCCAAGGACCTGCCGCCGAAAAGTACCGTGAATGACTACTTTCATCGCTGGACCGACGACCGGACGCTGGATCGCATCCATCATGCGCTCTACGTCGCGTGCCGGGAAAAAGCGGATCGAGAAGCCAGCCCGACCGTGGCGATCATCGACAGCCAGAGCGTGAAGGGCGCCGAAAAAGGGGGGTCTCGATTGACCCGCATGGCTATGACGCGGGCGAGAAGATCAAGGGCAAGAAGCGGTATGTCCTTGTAGATACTCAAGGATTGCTGATGCAGGCGATGGTTCTCGCCGCTGATGTCCAGGACCGGGATGGCGGCGTGTTGTTGATGGGGACGCTGTTCGGGCTGTACCCGTTCCTGCTGAAGCTCTACGCCGACGCTGGCTATCAGGGGCAGAAATTCCAGGACGGATTGGCGCAGGTCTGTCGGCACGTGAATGTGGAGATCGTGAAGCGTTCCGAGACCGGCCGGTTCGTCGTCCTGCCCAAACGCTGGATCGTGGAACGCACGATTGGCTGGTTGAACCGCTGCCGGCGATTGGCGAAGGACTGGGAATGCCTGAACCGGAACGGGCTCGCATTTCTGCGCTGGGCATCCGTGCGCGTAATGGTCAGAAGACTTTGTCAAAGCGCTAAATGATCCCGGACAGACTCTTACGGCCTGGGAGTTGGCATCCTGTATTGGCCTGTCAGCGATCGTGTTCGTGGCAATGGAAGCAGAAAAATGGGTCCGCCGCGCGCGCCGGCGGAGAGCAGGGGTCTGAGCGGGGTCATGTCCCGACCGATCACAGGGGTCGGGCGTGCATGCCCGCGCTGGTGGGATCATTGGCAGATGTCTGTCGCCTCGCGGGTGGCGGGGCCGCATCCATCCGTCGCCAGCACCGGGGCGCGTTCGCCGGTCGGTCGAAATGCCGTGCAGCCCTTCAGCCCCCTATCGAAAGCCAGATCGTAAAGCGGTGCGAAATCGGCGAAGCTGGTGTCCGTCGGCACATTGATGGTTTTCGAAATGGCATTGTCGACCCACTGTTGCAAAGCCGACCGCATCTCGGTCGGCATCAACCGGCAGGCCTATGAGGCCGTGTGCACCCCGCCGGAGATCCGCTGGAACCCGCAGACCATTGTCCAGGCGCAGTTCAGCATTCCCTTCACCGTCGTGGCCGCGTTGCTGGACCAGTCTGTTTCCCTGCGCCACTTCACCGACGCCGGGGTTCGCCGCGCCGACATCCTGGCGCTGGCCGCGAAGATTGAGTGCGCGGTCGATCCGGACATCGAACGCGACTGGTCGCGGAACATCTCCCCGGCGGAGGTGCGGGTGATGGCCGGCAATGCCAAGACCACCGCCGCGTCGACTATCCCGGCGGCCATCCGCTGGCCCCCATGACCGCCGGCGACGCGGAGGCGAAGCTGCGGGACTGCCTGGCATTCAGCGGCCTGGCCTGGCCCGCCGACACCGCAGCCCGCCTACGTGCCATGACCGGGGAGTGAAGCACCTTGCCACCGGGCGGGAGGTCGCCGACCTGCTGGTTTATGGAGCCGCGTAGAGCGGCAGGCTGAGGAACGCCTTCGCCACGAAGGCGTTCGCCAGGTCAACGAAGAACGATCCGGCCAGCGTGATAAGCAGGAAGGCCTTGGCGGACGGGCCGTAACACTTCGCGACCTCATCCATTGTCGCCATCGCCACCGGCATCGAGGAAATGCCGAAGCCCAGGAAGCCCCCGACCGTAACCGCGGCGTCGTAGTCGCGCCCCAGCAGCCGGAACAGGATGAAGTACGTCACGATTGTGGTGATCGCGAGCTGGAGCATCAGGTTGATCACCAGCGGGGTCAGGATTGTCGCGACAGCCGCCAGTTGCGCCCCCATCAGCGCGATGACCAGGAACATGTGCAGGGCGACCTCTCCGCCCTTCTCGATGGGGGCAAAGTCCAGGCGGTAGCCGACGACGTCGGTGAGGTTGGTGATCAGCACGCCGGCCAGCATTGCGCACAGGAAGCCCGGCAGCAGAAGGCCCGCCCCGCGGGCCAAGGCGTTGATCGTATCGCCGATGAACACCGCTGCGGCGATCACCAGGATGGTGGACAGCAGGCGCTCCAGCCCGTCCTTGTCGGACGCGGGCGGCGGGGTGTCCTCATGCGGGATGACAAATGGGACGGATTCCTCGGAGTTGGCGGCCGCATGCAGCCTGTGCCGCCGCACGATCCAGCCGGTGATCGGGCCGGAGACCATCGCACCCGACAGCGCTGCCATGGTGGCCGCGCCGATCGCCACGATCGGGGAGGCGGACAGGCCCATCGCCTGGCCCTCCCGCGCCCAGGCGAGCGCCGTGCCCGGCCCGCCCACGAACGACAGGCTGCCCGCAATCAGGCCGTAGAATGGGTGAGCGCCCCAGGCTATGGCGACCGCCGTCCCCGCGATGTTCCGCAGCACCAGCAGCAGGACCGTTATCGCGCACAGGATCAGCAACGGCTTCCCGCCCTGGCGCAGCGCGCCCAGCTTGGCCGACAGCCCGATCGTCGTGAAAAAAATCAGCAACAACAGGTCACGCAGCCGGTCGGCGAACACGATGTCGACGCGCAGGACCAGATGGGCCGGCAACACGACGATGGCGACGATGACCGCGCCGATCACGGCGTAGGGCAGATCGAGCCGACGCAGCACCGGCGCACTGCCCGCCGCACCCGCATCCCCACGAACAGGGCCAGCAGGCCGATGATCAGCGTTCCGGTCTCGCCGATCAGGAGGCGTTCGGGAATCGTGGTGTCTCCGTGTCATGCGCGGGCTTCGTTGTCCAACGGATGGGGACCACCTCAGACCGGCCAGCCTTGTCGAATTTTCTACCGAGTAGTAGGATTGCCGGGCGCTGGGTAGAGGCACCGACCCGGTGCGAAACCACCGGCCGCAAATGGGAAGCGCTGAGGACCACCCAGCCTTCCGAGGGAGAACGACACCATGCCCGATACCCAGGTCCTGTCGAACCCGCAGGGCGGGGACCATGTCGCGGAATACGACGCCATCATCATCGGCGCCGGCATCTCCGGCATGTTCATGCTATACCGGCTGCGCGAGCTGGGTATGACCACCAAGGTCTTCGAGATGGGCTCCAACGTCGGGGGCACCTGGTACTGGAACCGCTACCCCGGCGCCCGCTTCGATTCCGAGAGCTGGACCTACGGCTACTCCTTCTCGAAAGAGCTGATGCAGGAGTGGGACTGGAAGGAGCATTTCTCCCCCCAGCCTGACACCCTCGAATATCTGAACTACGTCGCCGACAAGTTCGACCTGCGGCGCGACATGCAGTTCCACGCGACGGTCACCTCGGCGCACTGGGATGACGCGACGGGCAAGTGGACGGTGACGCTGGACAGCGGGCAGAAGGCGCGGTCGCGCTTCCTGATGACGGCGATCGGCATCCTGTCGGCGCATACGCTGCCCGCGATCCCTGGCCGCGACAGCTTCCAGGGCCCCGCCTACCACCCCGCCCGCTGGCCGCATACGCCGGTCGACTTCACTGGCAAGCGCGTCGGAATCATCGGCACCGGCGCCACCGCGATCCAGGCGATCCCCGAAATCGCCAAGCAGGCGGCGCAGCTGACCGTGTTCCAGCGCCGCCCGAACTGGGCTGCACCGCTCCACAACTCCAAGATCAGCAAGGAGGAGATGGAGAAGATCAAGGCGCGCTACGACGAAATCTATGCCATGTGCGCGACGACGCCGAGCTGGTTTATCCACACGGCGGACCCGCGCAAGACGCTGATGGTGTCGCCGGAGGAGCGGGAAGCGTTCTGGGAGAAGCTGTATGCCGAACCCGGCTTCGGCATCTGGATGGGCAATTTCCGGGACATCCTGGTGGATGAGAAGGCGAATGCCGCGATCAGCGAGTTCATCGCCAAGAAGATCCGCCAGCGCGTGAAGGACCCCAAGGTCGCCGAGAAGCTGATCCCCAAGGACCACGGCTTTGGCGCCCGCCGCGTTCCTCTGGAGAGCGGGTATTTCGAGGCCTACAACCGCGACAACGTCACGCTGGTCGACGTCATCAACGATGATCCGATCGAGTGCATCACCCCCAAGGGCGTGAAGACCAAGGCAAAGGAATACGAGTTCGACGTCCTGATCTACGCCACCGGCTTCGACGGCGTGACCGGCGCGTTCGACCGGATCGACATCCGCGGCGCCAACGGCATCCGTCTGCGCGATGCCTGGGCGGATGGGCCGCGCACCTTCCTGGGCATGCTGTGCGAGGGCTTCCCGAACATGCTGATGGTGTTGGGCCCGCACACCGCGCGCGGCAACATCCCGCAGGCGATCGAGCACAGCGTCGAATTCCAGGCCGGGCTGCTGCGCCACATGCAGGCCAATGGCCTTACGCGGGTGGATACGCGACCCGAGCAGGTCGACGCCTGGACCGAGACGGTGATCAAGGCGGCCGAGCCGCTGCTGTCGTCAAAAGTCGACTCCTGGCAGACCGGCGTGAACCGCAACGTTGAGGGTCGGACCGTCCGTCGCGTGCTGGGCTACAACGGCAACGGGGTGCATTTCCGCCGCAAGACCGATGAGGTCGCGAAGGGCGGATACCAGGAGTTCAATTTCAGCTGACCAGGCCGGCGGGAAGCGTGAACGGACCGGGTGGCGACATCCGAAACGATACGCGCATGGACAGAAATGCCGCCTGCCGCCTAACCTTTTTTGACCATACCCCGGCGCAATGCCGGACGGAGACCGCCATGGACGACGTCGACCAGTCATTGCACGACTTCCAGATTCAGGAGAGGACGCGGCGTATCGCGGCCGGCTGGCTGGCCTCGTTCGAGGCCGCGCTTGCCGCCCGCGACCCAGCCGCCGTCGCCGCGTTGTTCCACGACGAAAGCCACTGGCGCGACCTGCTCGCCTTCACCTGGCACATCACCCCCGTCGCTGGCCCCCAGGCGATCGCCGCCCGCATGGTGAAGGAGCAGGACCGCGCGCAGGCCCGCGGGTTCCACCTGCCTGCCGCGCGCCGCACGCCGCGCATCGTCCGCCGCCTCGGCATCGAAAGCATCGAGGCGATCTTCGAGTTCACCACCGCGGTCGGCCGTGGCGACGGCATCATCCGCCTAACGCCGGCGGACGGGCGGGAGGAGGCGAAGGCCTGGCTGATTTCCACCGCGCAGGAAACCATCAAGGGCCACGAGGAGAAGATCGGCGCCAACCGGCCCACCGGTTCGGCATATTCCCGTAACTTCGGTGGCGACAACTGGGCCGACATGCGCCGCAAGGCCGTCGCCTATGAGGACCGGGAGCCGACGGTGCTGGTCATCGGCGGCGCGCAATCCGGGCTATCCATCGCGGCACGGCTGAACCAGGTGGGCGTGGATACGCTCGTCGTGGAAAAGTGGCCGCGCATCGGTGACTCCTGGCGCTCCCGCTACCATTCGCTGGCGCTGCACAACTCGATCCACCTCAATCACCTTCCGTATATGGAATTTCCGCCGACCTGGCCGAAATACATTCCTAAGGACATGCTGGGGAACTGGTTCGAGTTCTACGCCGACGCGATGGAGATCAACTGCTGGACCGACACCGAGTTCGTCGGCGGCAAATGGGATGAGGCGTCCAAGACCTGGACCGCGAAGCTGAAGCGCGGCGACGGGACCGAGCGCGTCGTGCACCCGCGGCACCTGGTGTTCGCGAACGGCGTCAGCTCCTACCCGATGATGCCGGACGTGCCGGGGCTCGCGGACTTCAAGGGCACGGTGTTCCACTCGGAAGGCTTCGACAGCGGCGTCGGGTGGGAAGGCAAGCGCGGGTTCATCCTCGGCACCGGCAGCAGCGCCAACGACATCGCGCTCGACCTGCATACCCATGGCGTGAAGACCACGCTGATCCAGCGCGGCTCCACCACCGTCGTGACGATCGATCCCAGCGCCCGGTTGAACGAGGCGATCTGGGACGAAGGCGGCGCGCTGGAGGATTGCGACCTCGTCGTTTCATCCGCACCGCCGCCGCTGGTGGTCAAGGCCTACAAGGCCGTGACGAAGCGGATGGCGGAGCTGGACAAGCACCTGATCGAGGGGCTGAAGCGGATCGGCTTCAAGCACGACTTCGGTGAGGACGAGACCGGCCACCAGATGAAGTACTTCCGCCGCGGCGGTGGGTACAACCTGGACGCAGGCAGCTCCGAACTTATGATCAAGGGCGAGATCGGACTGCTTCAGTATGACAACATCGACCGTTTCGTAGCCGAAGGTATCAAGCTCAAGGACGGCTCGGTCATGCAAGTCGACCTGCTGGTGCTCGCGACCGGGTACTATCCGCAGAAGGAGCTGGCGCGCCGCGCCCTCGGTCCGCAGGTCGCCGAACGCATCGGCGAGGTGTGGGGCATCGGTCCGGACGGCGAGCTGAACAACATGTACAAGCGCACCCTGCAACAGGGCGCTTGGTTCATCGCCGGCGGCCTGGCGCAATGCCGCATCAACTCGAAGTACCTGGCGCTTCAGATCAAGGCCGTGGAACTCGGGCTTCTGGGGCCGCTGTAACCTGTGCGGGCCGGTTGGGACGTCCAGCCGGCCCGATCTGGTCAGACGACGATGCGCTGGAGGATGGCGCGTGACTCGTCGGGAATCGCCACCGGGCACTGCGACCCACGCTCCACAAATACGTGGATGAAGTGGCCCTCGGCGGCGGCCACATCGTCATCGTTGCGGAACACGGCAAGTTCGTAGCGGACGGAGCTGCGGCCGATGCTGGCGACGCGCACCCCCACGGTCACCAAGTCGGGGAACGCCAGGGATGCGTGGTAGCTGCACGCCACCTGGGCGACGACGCAATGAATGGGGCCATCGAGCAGGCCGACGACCTTCTCCGTCATCTCATAGTAGGTGACGGCAGTATCGAAGTAGCTGAAATAGTTGACGTTATTGACGTGCTGGAACACGTCGTTATCCATCCAGCGGGTCGTGATCGTGTGGAACCAGCGGTAGTCGCTGCGATGCCCTGGTGGCGTTCGGCTCATGGCGGGAAGTCCTTCAGGCGGGATGGAACCCGTGCGTGTCTAGCCCGAACTTCCGTCTTTCAAGATCAACAAACCACTGACAAACAATGATAATATCCAATCTGGCCCTGCGTTTACTGGCTACACAGTCACCTCCAGCAGTTCCAACGCCCGCCGCTGAACCGGCGTCGGTCGCGTGGTCACCGTCAGCGGATAATCTGGCGCCACGGCGGTGACGATGGTGTTGCGCGTGAGGGTCGCGAGATCGGCGAGCAAGGTTTGGAAGCTGTGCACCGGCAAGCCATCTGGGGTCACCCCCGTGGTCTGCTTCGTCACTGCGGTCGCGGAGCGCTGGGCTGGCGCCACGATGCTGCTCCGCAGCGCCTCGGCAGCCTCCTTGTCGGTATCATCGAACAGCATCGGCACCAGTTTCTGGCGCATATCCCATTCCAGGTAGTAGGCTAGCATGCACGGGAACACATCCGCCCGGACCCGCTCCGCCAGCCAATGATGCACCGGGCGGACCTGCAGATCGACGGTCTTGATGCACCGAAATGCGCGTTCCACCAGTGCCAAGGATTTGTAGCTACACACGGTATCTTCATCGCCCAGTGCCGCCTGGGCCAGGCTGGTGCGGATGACATACAGCCCATCGGTGGCGGCCTCGGCGGCGATCGCGTTGGCCTTGCGGGTAAAGGTGAAGCAGTCGTCGGCAATATCGAGATCGAAGTGTTTGCGCATCTTGTGCTTGTCGATCACCGCGCCGACCGCAAGCGCGATCTCGGCCGCCCCGTGCAACGGGTGACGCTTGCGCGCAACCGCGGCCTGGATGCGCGCCAGATCGCGCTCGGTGGCCATCAGCAGGTCCTCACGCTTGCGTGTCCGTTCTGCGGCGAGGTCAGGGTTGCGGCAGACAATCGGCCGCTCGCCGGGAAAGTCCGGCGACGTGATGGCGCCCATGTCACGCTGATCGAACAGGGAGAGCTGGATGGCCCCGCCCTTCACCAGTTCCTTGATCGCGGGGCCACGCAGCGCGGTGATCCAGTCCAGGCCGCCGGTTTTGATATCCTCGGTGATGCGAGCCTCGGTGATCTTGAGCTGGTAGCGCAGACTGCGCAGTTGACGGTCGGCCAGTTCCGCTTCGATCAGCCGATCCAGCCGGGCCTCCGGCCGTAGCCACGGCGATCGGCGTGCCTTTTGGGTTCGGCCGGCCGCCCGCGTCACCACCCGCGCGCCTTGGGCAACTTGGCGCAACGACCGCTCAGGCGTCGAGTGGGCAGAAGGCCTTGCCGGCGGCTGCCAGCAACATGTCGAGCGGGCACACCTTGATCCGGTTCTCCATCTTGCCACGCGCGCAGTAGACCTTCTCATACAGATGCCGCGTCGCGCTGAACGGGCGGCGGCGCGAAACGAAAACGGCCGGGGTTGCCCCCGGCCGCCTCTGATCGGTATGCCGTGAACGGCTTAGGGGTATTCTGTCTTTTCGAAGACCTCCAGATCGGCGGTCATCTGCATTCCCTTTGTTTCCGGCCCCAAATAGACCGAGATAACGTACACGACGGTCCAACCCATCGCGGCATACATCATCGGTGTGGCGAAACCCATGCCTTGGTTCACCGCGAGGTATGTCAGGATTGGCGCGACGGCCGCACCCCACACCGCGCCTTGGTGATAGACGAAACCCGAGGCCGTGGCTCGTACTTCGGTCGGGAAACGTTCTGACAGCCAGGCTGGGTTCAACGAATCCTTGCCGCTGAAGAAGCAGATGAACAGCAGGAAGAACACGAGGAACATAGTTCGATCGGTTTGCATGATATACAGCGGGATGAGGCACAAGGCGATCGCCATCGGCAGCATCAACGCCCAGCGCCGCCCGACGCTTTCCGAAACCGCGCCCCAGAAGCTGCACGCGACGAACGTGATGATGTTACCCCAGAACACGGGCACCGCCACCTGGGCCGGGGTCCAGCCCAGCTCCTTCTGCAGGTAGGTGCCGAGCATGGCCCAGACCGCGTAATAGACGCAGAAATTCGCGGCCATCCACAGGCAGCCTGTCAACGTGTTGTACAGGTATTTGGGTTTGAAGATGGTGAACAGCGGCATCGAGACCTGTTGCTGGGTCGCGTCCTGCATCTTCTTGTTCTCGGTCCAGACTTCTGGCTCCTTCACGTAGAAGCGGATCCAGACGCAGGCCAAAGCCGGCAGCACGCCCAGGATCAGCATGCCGCGCCAGCCCCAACCCTTGTGCCAGGCCTCCAGCGGTTCGTACAGCAGACCGTAGGCCAGCGCCGACAGCGCGAAGCCCAGGCCCCATGACCCCTGCAGCACGCCCGACATGAACCCGCGGGAGCGGGCCGGCCAGGACTCCATCGCCAGCGCCGCGCCGGCCGGCCATTCCGCGCCCATCCCGATGCCCAGCAGCGCGCGCACCGCGAACAGGAACGAGAATGTGGGTGCGAGGCCTGCGAGCAGGTTGCACACGGAATACCAAAGGATCGAGATCATCAGCGGCGCCCGCCGCCCCATGCGGTCGGCCAGCCAGCCGGACGCGGTCGCGCCGAACAGGCGCATGATCAGTGTGACCGAGAAGACCGCCGTAACTTCGATTAGCGGCACGCCGAATTCCTGTGCAATAGGCGACATGATCAGCAGGAAGACTGTGAAGTCGAACGCATCCAGTGTCCAACCCAGCCAGGCGGCGGTATAGGCGTACCATTGGTCCTTGGTGGGTTCTTTCCACCAAGGTATGGTTGACGAATTGCTTGTTGTAGACATTTTGTTTCCCCTTGTTTCCGTTCGTTGCGGTGTGTCATGACTCCAATCAGAAACTGGCAGGCCGAACCTCGGATTTACGCACCCAGACCCGGTTCGGCCTGCGCACGAACGTCTTTCCATAGGCGTTGGGTACACGATAGCTGTGGTTTCCGGCGGCGCGCAATACGGGCGGTCCGGTGATCGCGCTGTTCGCCACGTGTCCGGCGATGTGTTCGCCGTTTCGATGCGCATTCCGCGCTCCTGGCCGCCATCGGGACGCACCTCTCGTGGTGATGGCCCACCCGACTGGTCGGACATTACGATTAAACATCGTACCGACAACAATGGACGCAACACCGCGATCGCGTCTGCGGCACCGAGTAGAAGAAGCCCTGCACCTCGACATGGTAGTCGATGCCGACGCGGGCGAGGCGCCATTCTGCATACTCATACTCATAGTCATGTTCAGGCAATGGCTGCATGACGGGGCGTTCGACCGTCTCGAACAGTTGCCGGCGACTGACGCCAAGACGGCGCATCTCACGCCCGTTCATCCGCTCGAGCGCCACTCCGATCGCGGCATTGCATTCAGCCAAGGAGAAGAAGGTGACGTGACGCAACCGGCCGAGGATGTAGGATTGGGCGAAGCGGACACCGGCCTCGACCGCCGCCTTGTCCTTTGGCTTCCTTGGCCGTGCCGGCAACACGCCGACGTTGTAGTGCGTCGCCATCGCGGCGTAGGTGCGGTTCACCTCCGGGTCGTAGAAGGAAGGCTTGTTGACGGCGCTTCGGAGATTATCCGGCACCAGCAGGCGCGGAGCGACGCCGTAGAAGCGGAACATCCGGACGTGCGCACCAAGCCAGTCCGGAAGGCTTTGCGTCCAGGTCGCTTCAGCGTAGGTCAGGTTCGACGCGCCGAGGACGCCGACGAAGATCTCCGCCATGCGGATCTCGCCGGTGAGCGCGTCGGCGATCGGCACCTTCTTGCCGGAATAGTCCACGAACGCCTTGTGCCCAGCGACATGGGTCTGGCGCATGGTCGGCGACAGGCGGCGCTCGAACGCCCGATACAGCTCGCAGAACCGGCTGTAGCCGTAGCCCTCGGGATGCGCCGCGTCGTACTCTTCCCATAAGATCGACAGGCTGACCCCGGGCCGCTTCATCTCACGCACCAGAACCGGCCAGTCGGGTTCGGGATGGCGGCGAGCCCCCAGCTTGGTGCTGGGCGCGGGGAACAGGCGCTGCTCCAGCGCCTCATCTGTCAGATCGGGCGGCAGCGGCCAGCCGAGTTCCGCGGCACCAGCTCGTGTCAGGTAATCCTGCACGGTGGTGCGGCCGACGCCGACCTCGCGGGCGATCGTCCGCGTGCTGGCGTGGGCGCCGAAGTGCAATTGCAGGACCTGGCGTATCCGTCGCATGGACAGTCTCTCCGTCGGCATCCGTGTTCCCCCTATGGATTGCGATGGGGAAACATGGACCCGGGTGAACACTGACCCGCGAGACGATCTCTTCTTCCAGGATGCCCTCTTCCTGCCTGGCAGAGGGCGGCCGGGATCAGATCGGTAGGGTGGCCGGCATCAGATCGGTAGGGTGGCCGGGATCAGATCGGAATACCTGGCCGCCTTGCGTTGGAATCCGCAAAATCGTCTCTGGTGCGCCGCCGGTCACTTGCCCTCCCGCCAAACTCGTTCATTCTTGGGCCCATGAAATTCGATGTCATTATCATCGGTGCGGGAATCGCCGGTGGCAGCGCTGCCGCTTCGGTGTCGAACGATCTACGTGTCGTGCTGCTCGAGGCCGAGGATGTCGCCGGATATCACACCACAGGCCGCTCGGCGGCGATGTGGCTGCAGAACTACGGCCCGCGGGCCGTGCGAACATTGTCGCGCCTGTCCCGTCGCTTCTTCGAGGCTCCACCCGCGGGTTTCACGGAAGTGCCATTGATGCGCCGCAGGCCGGTCTTGTTCCTTGGAGCGGCTGAACGGCCTGACGAGCTGCCGGCGTTGATGGCGGCAGGCGATGGTCTGCGGCAGATCACCCTGTCCGAGGCAAGAGCGATGGTCCCCGCCTTACGCCTGCATTACGCCCATGCCGCCGCACTAGAGCCGGAAGCATTCGATATGGATGTGCATGCCATCCATCAGGGATATTTGCGCCAACTGCGGCGCAATGGGGGCCTGCTAGCGCTGCGCAGTCGAACTGGCCGCATCGAACGCTTGGCCGGTGACTGGCATGTTGAGACCAGCGCGGGCACTACATTTCATGCGCCGACCCTCGTCAACGCCGCGGGTGCCTGGGGCGATGAAGTCGCTGTTCTCGCCGGAGTGGCCCCGCTTGGCCTGCGGCCGCTTCGCCGCACCGCGGTGGTGATCGATCCTACCCCCTGGCAGGTGGAAGACTGGCCCATGATCGTCGATGCGGGACGCAATTGGTACGCGCGCACCGAAGCGCGCACGCGCCTGCTGGTGACACCGGAAGACGCAACCCCGAGCTACCCACACGATGTCCAACCCGAGGAGATCGACATCGCCGAAGGCATTCACCGCATGAGTGAGGCCCTGGCGATCGACGTGCGCCGCGTGGAACGGAGTTGGGCGGGTCTGAGAACCTTTACACCCGACGGCAGTCTGGCCATCGGCTGGGATCCGGGACCGGCCGGATTTTTTTGGTGTGTCGGTCAAGGCGGGTACGGCATTCAGTCCTCGCCTGCCGCCGGCCAGTTGGTCGCGGACCTAATCCTCGGCCGGGACCCGGGCGAGGCTGAGCCAATCCTGTCGTTGATGGATCCGGCGCGGTTCAACATCCCGTCAAGATGATCAGGCATCTGCAAGGCTGCTCTCGAAAAGGTTCGACGGCGTGGGACATCCGCGCCGCGGTGGCGCTGGATGCTGTAATGGCTCCAGCCTAGGCACAAGATGACTCCCGCTCCTGCACGTGTTCGCGGCCAAAACGGGGGGAAGTACATGGCGAAGGATTACAGCATCTGTCTCGGAACGGCCGGTCGGGGCGTATGGCACAGTCCGGATGCGGGAGCGTCTTGGACGCGCCATCGCGCCCCGTTTCCCCTCAACAATCAGCACGATTATGGATGCGGTCAGTGCCGAGGCCGCAGTGGCAAGTTGGCCCGCGGACGCCGACGGGGGCAGCGCACGGGCCACACCGCCGGATGCGCCCAGATTGGGTCAGGTCGGACTTTTCGTTAGTATACGTCCTCACGAACCTGGCACACTGATCGCTCGATGTCCGACGACCCCACCGACTCCCCATTGGTAGCGCGCTATTCGTTTTCCCGCCGCGTGTGCATCATGGCGGCGGTGGTCCTGGGCTCGACCCTCTACTCCACCACACTGCTGGTCGCCTCCGCCATGCTGCCGCAGATGCAGGGCTCCCTGGCCTCCACCGCCGACGAAATCGCGTGGAGCACGACGTTCAACATCCTCGCCACTGCAATCGTCACTCCCACCGCCGGCTTCCTCGTGTCCAATTTCGGGCGGCGACGGGTGATGCTGTTCGCGGTTGGCGGGTTCACCATCGTCACCTATCTGTGTGGCCAGGCGGAATCGCTCGAAACATTGGTGCTCTGGCGTGTCATGCAGGGCGGTCTCGGCGCGCCGGTCGTGCCGATCTCCAACGCCCTGGTGCTGGACTGCTTCCCCCGCCGCAACGCCGGCGTCGTCAGTTCCATCTTCGGCATGTCCGCCGTCGTACTAGGCCCGGTCATCGGCCCCACCCTGGGCGGGATCCTGGCGGAGACCTATAGCTGGCGCTACGCGTTTTACATGATTGTCCCGGCCGGCATGGCCGGCTTCCTGGCACTTTGGTTCGTCCTGCCCAAGGAGTCGCCGGGCGCCGGCACACGCCTCGACTGGCTCGGCTTCCTCAGCCTCTCCCTCGCACTGGGCTGCCTGCAACTGGTGCTCTCCCGTGGCCAGCGGCTGGACTGGTTCGAATCCGTCGAAATAATCCTGGAGACTGGTCTGGCGGCAGTCGCCTTCTACGTCTTTGTTTCCCACAGCGCCACGGCGCAGCGCCCGTTCCTGAGCCCGCGGCTGCTGCGCGACCGGAACTACGCGCTGGGCCTGGTGCTGGTGCTGACTTACGGGATGCTGAACTTCACGCCTTTGGTGCTGCTGCCCCCGCTGCTGCAGACCCATGTCGGCTATCCGGATTCGATCATCGGCCTGATTGTGGCCTTCCGTGGCATCGGCGGGACGATCGGTTTCTTCGCCGCGATGTTCATCGGCCGCCTCGACCCGCGCATCGGCATGACCATCGGCTTCGGCCTGCTCGCGGTCTCCGGCATCTGGCTGATGGAGGTGGACCTCAACATCGGCATCGCGGACCTGCTGATGAACTCCCTGGTGCAGGGGCTGGCGACCGGCGTGGTTTGGGTGCCGCTGAGCGTGATGGCGTTCTCGACGCTCGACCAGCGCTTCATGAGCGAGGGAATGGCGGTGTTCCACCTGCTGCGCAATATCGGCTCCAGCCTGTTCATCTCCCTGGCCTTCGCGATGGTGGTGCAATCCACCGGCGCCAACTACAGCCGCATGACCGAGTTCATCTCGCCCTACACCCGCGCCCTGAACTTGCCCTGGGTGATGGGGGCCTGGACTACAGAGACACTGCCGGGGCTTGCCAGGCTGGCCCGGGAGATCAACCGCCAGGCGGCGCTAATCGGCTATCTGAATGCGTTCTCGCTCTACACGGTCACGTCAGCTGCGGCGATCGCCGTGGTGTGGCTGGTGCGCCCGAAGCGGACCGTAGTCGCCGGGTAGGCGGCGGTGACAGTCCGCTCGGCCGACCTCGGTGCTAGGCCGTCGCCCAGGGAGATGCGTTGCCATCGGACGGCAAGTCCGAAAACTCCGGGGCCAGCAAAGGTGTAGAGTGCGAAACAGCATCGAACGGCCAGCAGATTCCCCATCGCAATCATACACCCCACCTGCTGGCTGGGGTCGGTCACATACCTGACTACCTCCGCCCATGTCGCCTCCGAAATCGACCTCCCATCGAGGCATTTATCCGTCGAGGCAAGGATTGAATGGTCCACCGGCCTCGATCGGTCGGAAAAGGGGCTAGGCGCGCACCACCAGGATATCCTCGGGCAGTTGTAGCGCGACAATCTGGATGAGAAGCGGAAGCCAGAGCCACCGCGGCGAGTTTGCGCGGCTTGCGCTCCAGCAATTGCAGCAGCCAGGGCGAGGCGGATTTGCCGCCTGGTTTGGCGAACCGAATGACGGACATCGCGCCCACGATCAGCAACTGGTGCGGCACCACCACGCTGTTCGCAGCCCTCAATGTGGTGGATGGCACGGTGATCGGCCGCTGCATGCAGCGGCACCGGCACCAGGAGTTTATCCGCTTTCTCAATGCCACCGAGGCCGCCGTGCCGAAGGGTAAGGCGATCCACGCCATCGTCGACAACTACGCCACCCACAAACACCCGAAGGTCAAGGAATGGTTGGCGCGCCATCCGCGGTGGAGCTTCCACTTTACGCCGACGTCGGCCTCATGGCTGAACGCAGTCGAGGGTTTTTTCGCCAAGCTCACCAAGCGGCGCCTCCAACGCGGGGTGTTTGGCTCGGTCGTTGAACTGCAAGCCGCAATTAACCGCTTCCTGGCAGAGACCAACACCGACCCGAGACCTTTCCGATGGACAAAGGATCCACACAAAATTCTCGCCGCCGTGAAAAGGGGGCACCAAGTGTTAGATTCTATCCAGTAGGTGCCGTCCTTCGACCAGCGATTGAACCGGTTATGGACCGTGGTGGTGTGCGGCCCATAGAGATCCGGGCAGTCACGCCATCGGCAGCCGAACTTCAACCCGTGCAG
>DIUL01000096.1 GCA_002422345.1 Acetobacteraceae bacterium UBA6159 | reverse complement strand
CGTCAACCGGACAGTAGTGACCTGACAGAGTTCTACAAACGGGTTTTGTTAGACCAGTCTGGATTTATTGCACTCGTCCGCCGCGACGGGGTCGTTTTGGCGGCGGGAACATTGGATGTGAGCCGGCTACGGCTACAGGTGCCTGCCGGCACGGTATGGTATCATATGGTCGCGGCCGGCATTCAAGGGTATCGGTCCGCCGATCATTTCAGCGGCCTGCCTTCGATCGCGGCCGTCCATGCTGTCGATGATTACGATTTCGTGGTGGATGTGTCCATGTCCGAGGCTGCGGTCCTCGCAGACTGGAGAAAAATGGCGATTGCTTTAGCAACAGTGGGAGGCGCAGTTGCCGCCGGATTCGCTCTCATGTTTATTGTGGTAGCGCGACAATTTGAGCAGTTGGTGCACCGAAATGCACGTCTGGCAGAGAGTGAAAGACGGGTGCGTGATTTCGCCGAGATGGCCTCGGATTGGTTTTGGGAACAGGATGCGGATTTGAAGTTTACGTGGCTTTCGGAGGGGGCACCTACAATCCGTGCGGGCGACACTTCCTATATCGGGAAAACGCGATGGGAGTTGGCTGGTATTGCAATGGAGGATGTTCAGCTTGTCAGTCATCAGGCTGATGTGGCCGCGGGCCGCGCGTTTCGTGACTACCGGTACAGCCGTGTCGGCAAGGATGGATTGCTTCGGCATTTTTCGATCAGCGGCACGCCGATTTTCAACGAGCACGGAGATTTTTCAGGTTATCGCGGCGTTGGACGCGATATAACTGCCCAGGTGCTTGCCGAGGATGAGTTGCGCAGGGCGCGGGAGGTGGCGGAGTCAGCGAGTCGCGCGAAGTCAGCCTTTCTTGCAAACATGGGGCACGAACTTCGCACACCGCTCAATGCCATAATAGGCTTTGCGGAACTGATCCGTGACCGTCCGGGGCGTCAGGTGGGCAATCCGGATCAAGACTATGCGCGAGAGATCGATACCAGTGGTCGACAACTTCTGAATCTGATCAATGATCTTCTTGATATGGCACGGCTTGATGCCGGCAGCTACCAGATGACCGAAGGCACCGTCGATGTCGCGGCTGCAATCAACGCCTGCGTCGAAGCAATATCGCGAGTGATGCCGAACAGTGGTGTGACGATATCACACATTCCGAACGAGAGCCGATTGGCGATCCGGGCCGATGTCCATGCAGTCCAGAAAATAGTCTACCATATTCTATCCAATGCAGTGAAGTTTACCCCAGCAGGTGGCAGGGTGGTCGTACGGGCGTTCCTTGCGGATACGGGCGGCCTGGAGATAGCGATACAGGACACCGGCGTAGGCATCGACGAGGAAGTACGTCGGCGTGCATTTGAGCCATTTTATCAGGCGGATCAGTCGATCCGCCGCCAGTTCGGCGGCAGTGGATTGGGCTTGTCAATCACCCGCGGACTGCTCAATCTGCATGGGGGATCATTTCAGATCGAGGGTGCTCCCGGGTGTGGGACATCTGTCCAGATACGGTTTCCAGTCGAACGGACCATGGCGTACTGAAAGGCCCTCGATGACAGTGCACGAAGGCTCGCGTGGAGTTTCTTTCCCCAAAATCAGAACCCCTGCTTTTCCGACAAGCTCCACCGTCGCCGCCGTCGCATATCGGCTGGCGAACCTCCACAGGGTTAGCGTAGGACGCGACGATCCCGGATGAGCGCCGCGTTCTCGAAAATTCCTGATCGACAACGGATCATAGTCGTCCGCCTGGCTTTTGCGCCGTATTCTCCACCTTCGTAAGGGAACCGCCGATACGGCGGCTCATTGATGACAGACGCGATTCCTCCTGTGCCCTGATCCAGCGCAGCAATGTGGACTTCCGTGCGCAGAGGCGCGTTCCGATATGAAACAACGGAAGGCGTGACGACTGGCGCAAGTAGTACACTTTCTTCCGCAGCTTCGCGTCGCCAAACATGAATTCGGCGATGGCCCCGGCACCTTCGAGCAGATCATCGGCGAGTGCCTCCGGTTCATGATCGGGCGTCAATGCAGTTTGAGTCATTTACCCCTCCATCCTGTCGGATATGGTTTCCGCCAGATGAATGATCACCGGCGTCGTCACCCGCTGATATCGCTCAAAGTTGCGCCCCTGCGGGTGCGCGGCGATCGAACCTTCCCATTTGTCGATCGCTGCTTTCGATGGACGTGTTCCCTTGTCCCAGGGTGACGGAAGTGCGTAACGGAGATTGACCACAGCGCCGTCTGGTAGGCCAGCCACGCGGATTTCTCCCACTGTTCCCGGCATGACAGCCGCGATCTCGATCAACGGCACAGAGGCGCGCCGTTCTTTTCTCGCGCGGGTGGCCGTCGGACGAAGGGAGGCCGCTAGCGTGCCGGTCGCGACCGCCGCGATCAGCATTTCCACCGCGTCGACAAAGCTGTGATCAGCAGGGAGCGAGCTCAACTCGGAAATGCCGGTAGCGCGGAGTAGTCGAGCAGTGCTCCGCTGCCCTTGGGGACGGGTCATCATGTAGCGGCGGATCGTGTCAGCTGTATCGACGATATCTCCGCCCGCCAGCACCGAGACCAGAAGAACCGCGGCATCACGTGCTCCAACGCGCGCGGCGCTGCGGCCACGCCCGCCCGTGCTTCGCAGGCCGGCAGTGCGAAGGTGCCGGTCATGCACCGCGATCGTCGATTCCGAGAACGGCGTCACGGCAGCAAGACTTCGCACGAGATCGCCTGGGGTTGCCATCGGAACGCCTCAGAGGTTCTGTCAGTCATTGGTATTGTATGTCAATGGATGTTGCCGAGGCAAGTACCATTAGCATAGGGTTCCGATGAAAGAGGGGCACAGGCGATACGGGCGATCGGTCCGCGGGCAGCCCCGGGAGACATGAGGGTGCAGGAACGACGCACTGGAATGGACCAGCCGATCGATACATCCCGTCCGGGCGAAGGCACGCCCGGGCCGGATGCCGATCCGCATGGCTTCCTGGCCCCGGGGACGATCATCCCGGCTGCCGATCTGTCGTCTTCAACCCTCATCGAGCGGATCGAACGCGCGTTGATCCTGCTTGCCTACTTCATCGAGGTCGATGGCGACGTTCATATCGCGATGTACGAGAGGTTCGAGACGGAACTTCACGAGCTGAAGCGGAAGGCGAGTACGAAGGAGCGCGCCCGGCGTCTCTTGTGGGCTACAGCCGCTCAGGCCGTTCGAACGCGATCTGCTCCAGATATTTGAGCTTGAGATCCAATGACGGACCACGACCGTATTTCGGCTTGTAGGTCTTATGGCCCATCAGGCTGTCGATGAGGCTATCCGGCGCCTCGATGGCAACCAGGCGATCCTTGAAGCTGTGGCGCAGGGAATAGACGGAGTGGTCCTTGGTGGGGCGGAGGTCATTCTCGGCCAGGTATTTGTTCACGGTCGCCGACAGGACGGTCGCCTTGTCGCGGTACTTGGCGAAGCCGCCCGGCCTCAGCCGCATCGCCCCAAGTGCGACCCCGACTAGCGGCATCTCCCGCGCGGAGTCCTCGGTCTTGAGCCGACGACCGTCCGCCGCGACCTTCACATGCGGGATCGCGGCATCCAGGAAGATGGTGCCCTCACGCAGGTTCACCACCTCGGAAGGCCGCAGGCCCGTCTCCATCATCACGTAGAGGACGAGACGCGCATCCTCGTTGAGACCGGCAAGGGCGTCGCCCTTGATGAAGCGCTTCTGGATGAAGGTCGGATCATAGGGCTGGCGGGACCGTTCGACCTCGCCCCGCAGCCGCAGACCCTTGAATATGTCGGGCAGGTTGAGCCGGCGGCGAACGCTCATCTCCTTCAGCATCCGGCTCAGCTGACCGATGTCCTTGTTGGCGCTTTTCGCGGCGACATCTTCTTCGAGAATGCGTTCGCGCCACCATTCGGCATAATCGATGGCATCCGACTCCGTGATCGCGGTGACCGGTTTGTCACCGACCACCTTGACGAACTGGGCGACCGCCCGCATCCGGCCGTTCCGCCAGATCCGTAATTGATCCGGCGAGAAGTCGCGGATCTCGTCACGCGTCGCGGCTTCATATTCCTCAAACAACCGGGACAGGGAGAAACTCGGCCGCTTTTCGGTTCCGAGCAGCGCTGCCCGGGCAGGCGCATCCTGCGCCAAGCCGTTGGCGACGAGGGCTTCCAGGCGCTCCAGCAGCCGCTCGATCGGTTGTGTGATCAGCTGCTCATTCGCGACATAGTCGTAGCCAAGCGATCGGGCGCGACGGCGGGCCTCGTCATACCGCGAGGCTTCGGACGCTGATTGTTTGGTTGCCAGGGACGACCAGTGGGACTCCAGAGCCTCGTTCAGCTTCTGGGCGACCCGTGCGGCCCTACGGCCGATCCGGTCATCGGCGATGCGAATCCGGGTCGAATGCCGTACGATGCCGCGTCGATCGAACGCAGCGAATTCGGCCGGAACACGCCGGACGAAATGCCACGTCGTGCCGCGGCGGGTGAGGAAATCTGGCATGGATCACCAGCGGTGTTGGACGAAATGTTAGCCATTTTCGCTCCAACTCGCTGACCAAGCATCTGAAAACATTAGTAAGTCATTGGAACCAATGACAATTTTTCCAGATGAATGGAGCGGGCGAAGGGATTCGAANNTCTACCCCTGAGCTACGCCCGCTTCGTGCGGGGCATTGTCTAGAACCTGGCTTTGACGAACGCAACCCTCTCGCTGAAGATTTATGCCGCTCATTCACCACGTTCTTCGCCAGCCCAGGCCACACGTCGTACACGCCAAAAGGACGCGCCTGGACCTTTCGATCCAGGCGACGTCCCGGTTCCGCCGGCAATGGATTAAAGCAGGAAGACCCCCATCAGGATCAGCGTCACGACCGACAGGACGGTCGCGATCGTCGTGGCCACCGTGAAGCCGTTCCACATGCGCTGCCGGTCCGCCAGGAGTTCCTCGGGCGTTTCCGGGCCAGTGAAGGTGCTGCTGCCGTGATTGGCCATGGGTTGTCTCAAGCTCTCTGTTCGATCTGGGTTGTTGATATTTATGGCAGGTCGCCGCGCCACGGCAAGGGGTTCGCCAGCGCCGCCGTGGCATCCGGGGCCGCCGGCGTGCGCCCCAGGGCGAAGGCGGCCAATGCGGCCGGATACAAACTATGCTCCTGCCGCAGCACGCGTGCGGCCAGGTCATCCTCGGTATCGCCGGCCAGCACGGGCACAGCGGCCTGCGCGAGGATCGGCCCCTCATCCATTCCCTGCGTCACCAGGTGCACGGTGCAGCCATGCAGCTTGGACCCCGCGGCCAACGCCCGCGCATGGGTGTCGAGCCCCGGGAAGGCGGGCAGCAGGCTGGGATGGATGTTCAGCATCCGCCCGGCCCACGCATCCACCAGGAACGGCGTCAGCAGCCGCATATAGCCGGCGAGGCACACGATCTCGGCCCCCGCCCGCCGCAGTTCCGCGTCGATCGCCCGTTCATGTTCGGTGCGGTCGCCCTTGGACGGGCGGTGATCCACCGCCGCCGTCGCCACGCCGGCCGCCGCCGCGACCGCCAAGCCGCCCGCGTCGGGCCGGTTCGACAGCACCAGGACGATCTCGGCCGGGAAGGCGGGGTCGCGCGCGGCCTCCAGCAGGGCCGCCATGTTCGACCCGCGACCGCTGATCAGGATGGCGACGCGGCGTTTCATGCGCGGATGCTCAAGCCAGCCAGCCGGCAGGCGGGTCGATCAGCACCGAAGCCTCACCCTCGGCGGCGACGATGGTGCCCAGGGGGCTGACGGTCTCCCCGGCCTCGGTCAGGATGCGCGTGGCGGCTTCGGCGTCGGTCACGACCACGGCCATGCCGATGCCGCAGTTGAACACCCGCAGCATCTCCCGCGGGTCGATCCCGCCCGCGCGGGCCAGCCAGGCGAAGACCGGCGGCACCGGCCAGCCGGTCGTGACGGCGGCGGCCAGCCCATCGGGCAGCACGCGGGGCAGATTGCCCACCAGCCCGCCGCCGGTGATATGCGCGGCGGCCTTCAGCAGCCCGGCCTTGTGCAGCGCCAACAGGGACTTCACGTAGATCCGCGTGGGCGTCATCAGCGCCTGGCCCAGCGTCTGCCCGGGGGCGAAGGGGGCGGGGGCGTTCCAGCCGAGGCCGCTCGCCGCGACGACGCGCCGGACCAGGGAATAGCCGTTGGAGTGGACGCCCGTGCTTGCGAGCCCGAGGACCGCGTCGCCGGCCGCGACTCCGGTCGGCAGCAGCCCGTCACGTTCCGCCGCGCCGACGGCGAAGCCGGCCAGGTCGTAGTCGCCGCTGTCGTACATGCCTGGCATCTCGGCGGTTTCGCCGCCGACCAGGGCGCAGCCGGCCTGCCGGCAGCCCTCGGCGATGCCCGAGATCACCGCCTGGGCCTGCGTCACGTCGAGCTTGCCGGTGGCGAAATAGTCCAGAAAGAACAAAGGTTCGGCGCCCTGGACCACCAGGTCGTTGACGCACATCGCCACCAGGTCGATGCCGACCGTGTCGTGGATGCCGGTGTCGATGGCGATCTTCAGCTTGGTGCCGACCCCGTCGGTGGACGACACCAGGACGGGGTCCTTGAACCCGGCTTCCTTCAGGTCGAACAGAGCGCCGAAGCCGCCGAGGCCCCCCATGACGCCGCTACGGCGGGTGGATCGGGCGAGGGGCTTGATCGCCTCGACAAGCGCGTCGCCGGCGTCGATATCCACGCCCGCGGAGCGGTAGTCGAGGCCGTTCGCGGCGACCGGAGGCTCGCGATCTGCACTGGTCATGGCGGCCCTCAATACGGTAAGCGGGTTGTTTGAGGCGGTCACAAACCACAAGCCGCCGATGGATGGCAATGTTGGGTCAGGGCGCACTCCGGGAAATGGCGAACGGGCAGCCGGTGATGCCGGATGCCAGCCGGTCCCTGATGCCTGGTTTTTCGGGTCTGGGTGGGGCGGATTTCTCACCGGACATGGGGTTGGACCGTCGTGAAAAAGCGCGGCAGCGGGGCAAGGGGGGCGACGGGCGTTGTCGCCGGCTTCGCGGCACCGATCATCACCGGCACAAGCCCGGGGATGACGGCGAGGGGGTACCCTTCGCTCGCCTCCGCGGACGATCTGCCCCTGCCCGTTTCCTCACCGGACATGGGGTAGGGCCAGCAAAGAAATTCCACGCCCCCCGCCCAGGGACATTTGATGTTCATCATTTGTTCCAACTTACTTCACGCCCAACCCCCAAGGCAACCGCGGCGATCCGCCTCACCGGCATGGCCTCCCATGCCTGACGGGTCCCAATTCTCCTCCGGCACGTCCAGCGTCGTGTTCACGCTGCCCAATATCGTCACCTTCGCGCGCCTGTGTGCCGTGCCTCTGGCGTTCTGGCTCGTCCTTGAACACCGCCTGGCCGAGGCCTTCTTCCTGTTCGTCGCAGCCGGCGTGTCCGATGCGGTGGATGGCTGGCTCGCCCGCCGCTATGGCGGCAATGCGATCGGCGCTGTTCTTGATCCGGTGGCGGACAAGACCCTGCTGGTCACGATGTATGTCACCCTCGCCGCAGTCGGCGTCATCCCGGTCTGGCTGGCGATCCTGGTGGTGTTCCGCGACCTTGTGATCGTGGGGGGAGTCATCGTCCTCGCCGTCCTCGGCCATCCGATCGAGATTCGGCCGCTCTATATCTCCAAGCTCAACACCGTCTTCCAGATCCTGCTGATCGCCACCACCCTTCTGATCTCGGGGTTCGAGCTGACGATTCCCTACCTCGCACAGGGCCTGGCCTGGGTGGTCGCGGCCACGACCTTTGCCTCCGGCGCCGCCTATGTCTGGTCGACCGCGCGTGGCTAGCGCCCCGTCGCGCGCAACGCCCCCTTCCACCCCGCCGGAGGAAAATCCGGCCGCCCTGATCCGCCCCACCCGCGCCCAGAGAATCGGCCTTGGCGTCGGACTGCTGGTGGGGCTGTGGCTCGCGCTCGATCTGTTTGCCTCGATCCTGGCGCCCTTCGTCGCGGCGGCGGTGATCGCCTATGCGCTCGATCCGCCGACCTCCCGCCTGTCCCGCCTCGGCCTGCCGCGCGGCGTCGTGGCGCTGTTCATGATCTTCGCCCTGCTGTTGGGCGTGCTGATGTTCGCCCTGCTGCTGTATCCGCTGCTGATCGCGCAGGTCGGGCTGCTGGTCTTCCGCATCCCGCAATACGCCACCCTGCTGCAGGGCTGGGCCAGCAACGTCCTGTCCGACCTGCAGGAGCATTTCGGCTCCGACGTCGTCAACGACCGGATACGGGAGCTGATCGCGGGCCAGGCCGCCGCCATGCTGCGGGTCCTGCTGTCGACCGTCACCGGCCTGATCGGCAGCGGCTTCGCGCTGTTCAACCTGCTCAGCCTCGCGGTCGTGACGCCGGTCGTCGGGTTCTATCTGCTGCGCG
Source organism: Acetobacteraceae bacterium UBA6159 (assembly GCA_002422345.1). Classification (GTDB taxonomy): domain Bacteria; phylum Pseudomonadota; class Alphaproteobacteria; order Acetobacterales; family Acetobacteraceae; genus Rhodopila. Next base: position 44,405 of record DIUL01000096.1, on the reverse strand, counting down.
ACTGGCAGGTGGTGATCGAGCGGGTCGATTCCTGGCTGCCGCTGCGCTACCGCGATGTCATTCGGGCACAGGCGACCGAGGTCGACCGCATCCTCTCCGCCTGGGTGCGCGGGCAGGCGATGTGCTGCATGATCCTGGCGCTGTTCTATGCCTTCGGGCTGACGATGGTGGGGCTCGATCTCGGGCTGGTGGTCGGGCTGTCTGCCGGCATCCTGTCCTTCATCCCCTATGTCGGCTCGATCTCGGGCGCGTTGACGTCGCTGGGACTGGCGCTGGCGCAGTTCCCGGACTGGCGCGGCGTGACCCTGGTCGGCGGCGTACTGGTGATCGGCCATATCCTCGAAGGCTATGTCCTGTATCCGCGCTTCCTGGGCGACCGGGTGGAACTCCCGGCGGTCTGGGTCATCTTCGCTTTGTTCGCCGGCGCCGCGGCCTTTGGTTTCCTGGGGGTCATGCTGGCCGTGCCGGTGGCGGCGACGATCGGCGTGTTGTGCCGCTTCTGGCTGCGCCGCTATCTGAGCAGCTCGCTCTATCTGGACCCGCCGGCCCGCCCATGATCGTCTTCTTCCAATGACCGCGGGGCGCCAGCTTGCCTTCCCGTTTCCGCACCGGCCGGACTACGCGACGGATGACTTCCTGCCCGCGGCCTCGAACCAGGAGGCACTGGCCTGGCTCGACCGCACCGCCGACTGGCCCGACCGGCGCCTGGCGCTATGGGGCGGGGGAGGGACGGGTAAGACCCATTTGCTGCATATCTGGTGCCGCCGCACCGGCGCCCATCTGTATCACGGCCGCGACCTGGTCGGTGTGCCGCCCCCGCCCGGTTCCGCCGGAGTCGCCGTGGACGACGCCGATTCGCCGGCCGAGGAAGCCGCCCTGCTGCATCTGCTGAATGCCTGCCGGGAGGGGGCGGTGCCCGTGCTGCTGGCCGCCGCCGACCCGCCCTCGCGCTGGCCGGTCCGGCTGCCCGACCTGGCGAGCCGCCTGCGGGCGATCGTCGCGGTCGAAATCCGCCGTCCCGACGATGCCCTGCTGCGCGACCTGCTGGTCCGGCTGCTGGCCGAACGGCAATTGCCCGTCTCTCTGGCGCTGCGGGACTGGCTGCTTCTGCGCCTGCCGCGCACGCCCGCCGCCCTGCGGGACGCCGTCGCTCGGCTGGATGACGCGCAATTGGCCGAGGGCGGTGGCATCACCCGCGCCTTCGCCGCGGCGACGCTGCGCCTTGCGGCGCATCATGACGAATCCGAGACATCCGCCGATCCCGCCATGGACGGGACGGAAAATCCGGTAAGCTCCGAAAAGTGCCACACATGACGCCGGAGGGACGGATGCCGCAGACCGCCGACACGATGGATGCCCTGCCGCCGGCGGAGTCCGAAGCCGCCCTCGACACGCGCCCCGCCGCCATCGTCGCAGCTGGCCCCGCCCGCTTCCTGAACCGCGAACTCTCCTGGCTGGCCTTCAACAACCGGGTGGTGGAGGAAGCCGACAACCCCCGCCATCCGCTGCTGGAGCGGGTGCGGTTCCTGTCGATCAGCGCCTCCAACCTCGATGAGTTCCATTCGGTCCGCGTCGCCGGCCTGATCGGGCAGGCCAAGGCCGGGGTCACCCGCCACTCCGCCGATGGCCGCACGCCGGCGCAGCAACTGGTGGAAATCCGCTACCGGACCGACAAGCTGCTGGCCGACCAGCAGCGCGTCTGGCGCGACCTGTCGGGATTGCTCCGCAAGGCCGGGATCGCGGTCTGCACGCCCGAGTCGCTGTCGGCCGCCGACCGCGTCTGGCTCGAAGCCTGGTTCATGGAGCAGGTGTTTCCCGTTCTGACCCCGCTCGCCATCGATCCCGCGCATCCGTTTCCGTTCATCCCCAACATGGGGCTGGTGATGGCGCTGCTGCTGGTCCGGCGCAGCGACGGGCAGGGCATGCGCGCCCTCCTGCCGCTGCCGAGCCAGGTGGAGCGGTTCGTGCGGCTGCCGTCCGAGGAGGGGGGGAAGATCCGCTTCATCACGCTCGAAGACCTGGTGCTGCTGTTCCTCGAACGCATCTTCCCGGGGTTCGAGCGCACCGGCCACGGCCTGTTCCGCCTGATCCGCGATACCGATGTCGAGTTCGAGGAAGAGGCCGAGGACCTTGTCCGCTCCTACGAAACCGCGCTGAAGCGCCGGCGTCGCGGCGTCGTGATCCATCTGGAAATCGATGTCCGGATGCCGGAGGAACTGCACGAGCTGGTCGCCCGCGAACTGAGCGCGGCGCCTGATGAAATCCACAGCCAGCCCGGCTTCATGGGCGTGGTGGATGTTCGCAAGCTGATCGTCGACGACCGGCCGGATTTGCTGTTCCCGCCCTTCACGCCCCGCTTCCCCGAGCGCATCCGCGACTTCGGCGGCGATTGCTTCGCCGCGATCCGGGCCAAGGACATCATCGTCCACCACCCCTATGAGAGCTTCGACGTTGTCGTGCAGTTCCTGCGCCAGGCCGCGCAGGACCCGATGGTCGTCGCGGTCAAGCAGACCCTGTACCGCACCAGCCAGGACAGCCCGATCGTCAAGGCGCTGATCGAGGCCGCGGAAGCCGGCAAGTTCGTCGTTGCCATGATCGAGCTGCGCGCCCGGTTTGACGAGGAAGCGAACATCCGCCTCGCCCGCACGATGGAAGCCGCGGGCGTGCAGGTCGTCTACGGGTTCACCGAACTGAAGACCCACGCCAAGCTGTCACTGGTGGTCCGGCGAGAGGCTGGCGTCCTGCGGTCCTACGCCCATTTTGGCACTGGCAACTACCATCCGATCACGGCGCGCATCTACACCGACCTCAGTTTCTTCACGACCGACCCCGCCCTGACCCGCGACGCCGCCCGTCTTTTCAACTTCATGACCGGCTATGCCAGGCCCGAGAGCATGGAACAGCTCGGGTTCAGCCCCATATCTACGCGCGACATGCTGCTGGAACTGATCGAGCGGGAGATCGCCTGCGCCGCCGCCGGGCGTCCGGCACAGATATGGCTGAAGATGAACAGCCTGGTGGATACGCGGCTGATCGACGCGCTTTACACGGCGTCCATAGCGGGGGTGAAGATCGTCGTCGTGGTGCGCGGCATCTGCTGCCTGCTGCCCGGCGTGCCGGGCCTGTCGGACAATATCCGGGTGAAGTCGATCGTGGGACGGTTCCTGGAACACAGCCGGATCTATGCCTTCGGCAACGGCCATACCCTGCCCAGCCGCCACGCGATGGTGTATATCAGCTCGGCCGACTGGATGGAGCGCAACATGGATTGGCGGGTTGAAACCCTGGTTCCGATCCACAATCCGACCGTGCACACCCAGGTGCTCGACCAGATCATGGCGACCAATATCCGCGACACGCTCCAGTCCTGGGAACTGCGCCCTGATGGCACCTGGAAGCGCATCGCCGCCGGCCGCCGCCCCGTTTCCGCCCATGACTACTTCATGACCAACCCGTCTTTGTCCGGACGCGGTTCGGCCCTGCATGGACCGATCATCGCGTCTCCCTTGCCCGGCCGGACCCGCCAGGATCGCGTGAACCAGGATTGATCGATGCCGTTTTCCCCGCCTGCCACCCTGCCGCGTTACGGCGTCGTCGACCTTGGTTCCAATTCCGTCCGCCTGGTGGTGTATGAGGGGCAGACCCGCAATCCCACCGTCATCTTCAACGAAAAGGCCGTCCTCCGCCTGGGCCAGGGCCTGCAGGAAACCGGCCTGCTGAATGAGGAAGCGGTGGCGCAGACGCTGCGGGTCATGCACCGCTATCACGCCGTTGCCCGCGCCATGCACGCCGATCCGTTCGAGGTGCTGGCCACCGCCGCCGTCCGCGACGCCCGTAACGGCCCCGCCTTTGTCGACAGCCTGCGCGCCAGGCTGCCGGGCGTGCCGATCCGCGTGCTGACCGGGATCGAGGAAGCGGAGATGTCGGCCGAGGGTGTGTTGTGCGGCATCCCCGAGGCGGATGGCCTGCTGGCCGATATCGGCGGCGGCTCGCTGGAACTGGTGCGCGTCGGCCAGGGCGGGCGCGGCGCGTCATCCACCACGCGCCTGGGCGTCATCCGCCTGTCCGAAAGATCGGGCCGCGACCTGAACCGCGCGCGCGAGATCGCCGAGGCCGACCTGCGGGAAGTATCCTGGCTGTCCGAGGTCGCCGGTCGAGACCTGTATCCGGTGGGCGGCGCCTGGCGGGCGCTGGCGCGGATGCACATGCTGATCCGCAAGCACCCGTTGCAGATGGTGCACCACTATACCCTCGATACCGAGGAGGCCCGTCGCTTCGTCGAGGAAATCCTCTCCGCCAGCCGGCGGGAACTGGAAAAGATGCCGGGCTCGCCTCGTCGCCGGGTCGACGACCTGCCTTTTGCCGCGGTCGTGCTGCGGCGGCTGCTGCGCGTCACGTCCGCGCGTCGCGTGGTGTTCAGCGCCAGCGGCCTGCGGGAGGGCTGGTTCATGCGCCAGATGCCCGCCGCGATCCGCGCGCAGGACCCGCTGATGGCCGCCGCCCACGAGATGGCCGAACGCCTCGGCCGTGATCCCGCCATGCCTCCGGCGCTGATGGCCTGGACCGACGCGCTGTTCCCACACGACACCCGTGCCGAACGCCGCCTGCGCGAAGGCGTCTGCTGGCTGTCCGACATCGGCAGCCACGAGCATCCGGAGTTCCGCGCCGAACAGGCCTTCTACCGCGTGCTGCGCCAGCCGAGCATCGGGCTGGATCACCCGACTCGGGCGTTTCTGGGGATTGCGGTCGCGACCCGGTATGAGGCCGATGCCAATGCGCCCTTCCTGGCGTCCGCGCGGACCCTGCTGGACCCGGTGAAGGCGGGCAGGGCCGAGGTGCTGGGAAGCGCGTTGCGCCTGGCCTACACCCTGTCGGCGGGCACGCCGGACATCCTGGGCGGCACCGCGCTGCGTATTCGCGGCACGCGGCTGGTGCTGTCGTTGCACGAGGACAGTGGTGTGTTCTCGGGTGAGGCGGTCATCCGCCGCCTGGAACGGCTGGCCAAGCTGCTGGGGCTGGATGCCGCGACCGAGGTCGCGCTGCTGCGGGCCGCGGAGTAGAGCATGATCGCGCTGAGCGGAATCGTAACAGCGCGTGAATCATGCGATCAAACAAGAGTCTAGAGCGCACTGACCGTTTACGGTCAGCCTGAAGGCGCTCTAGCCGCCGGTTCAGGCGTCCTGCACCAACCGGCGGGCGATGGCGATGATGCGGTAGGCCTCGCTCCAGAGGCCATAGCGTTCCAGGTCGTCGAGCGGGGCCCATTCGACCGCGCTGACGTCGGTGTTGGCGACCGGATCGCCGGACTCCCAGCGGGCGGCGAAATCCAGGATCGTGTAGTGGAACCGGATCCGGCCTGCGTCGTCGTGGCGGATCGTGTCGACGAAGTCGCAGAAATGCAGGCGGCCGACAGTCAGGCCGGTTTCCTCCTCCAGTTCCCGCCGAGCCGCTTCCTCACAGGTTTCGCCGATTTCCTGGGCGCCGCCGGGCAGGGTCCAACTGCCGAGATTGGGGGGCTTGCCGCGCTGGCACAGCAGGACTTCGTTGCCCTTGATGACGACGATGCCGATGCCGATGAAGGGGCGGGTGGGATACTCACGGTCGGTCATGGGATTGCACGCTCGTGTGGACGGGGGTGGGGAGTCCCCGCCGGGGGCGGCAGGAGCGCGATGATACGGAGGCGGCTGGTACCGGTAAAGGGGCTCACCCTTGCCCGCGATGCTTGACTTCCGGCCTGTCCTGCGGCGCAGTGGATGCAACGACGAGGGAAGGAAACAGCCATGAAATTCGGCATCTTCTATGAAATGCAGTTGCCGCGTCCCTGGGGACCGGACGATGAGCGTATTCTGTATCAGAACGCCCTGACCCAAGTGGAGATGGCCGATCGGCTGGGCTATGACTATGCCTGGGAAGTTGAGCATCACTTTCTGGAAGAATACTCGCATTCCCCGGCGCCGGAGGTGTTCCTGGCGGCGGCGAGCCAGCGCACCAAGAACATCCGCCTTGGCCACGGCATCGTCCAGTTGACCACGAACCCGCCGCAGCGGGTCGCGGAACGGATCGCCTGTCTCGACCTGGTGTCGAACGGGCGGGTTGAATTCGGCACGGGCGAGTCAGGCTCGGTCACGGAACTGGGTGGTTTCGACCGGGAGATGGAGACCAAGCGCGAGATCTGGGAAGACGCGCTGCAATGCATCATCCCGATGTTCAAGGACCAGGGCGTCGAGCTTGATACGAAGTGGCACAAGATGCCGCTGCGCAACGTGCTGCCCAAGCCCGTGCAGAAGCCGCATCCGCCGCTGTGGGTCGCGTGTTCGCAGTTGGAGACGCTGGAGATGGCGGGGCGGCGCGGCATCGGCGCGCTGGGCTTCCAGTTCCTGTCGGCCGACGCGGCGTTTGCCTGGGTGCATGCCTACTACAACGCCTTCACCAAGCGGCAGCAGAAGTTGGCGGACTACCAGACCAATCCGAACATCGCTCTGGTCAGTTATTTCATGTGCGCTGAAACGGATGAGGAAGCGCGCCGGCGGGCGGATGGAGCGACGTTCTTCCAGTTCGCGCTGCGGTTCTTCGGGTCGTCCTCCGGCCGTCGCCGGCCTGACCCCTATACGGTGAATATCTGGGACGAGTACAACAAGTGGAAGGTGGCGAACAAGGATGCCGCGGACCGCGCGCTGCGGGGCGGGTTGATCGGCTCACCTGAAACCATCCGCCGCAAGCTGCGTCGGTTCCAGCAGTCCAACATCGACCAGGTGATCCTGCTGAACCAGGCCGGCCGCAACAGCCACGAGCATATCTGCGAGAGCCTGGAACTGTTCGCCAAGGAGGTGATGCCGGAATTCCACGCGATGGAGCCGGAGCATCAGGAGTGGAAGCGGAAGGTGCTGGCCGGAGAGATCCATCTGGAGGAGATCGATACGCAGCCGTTCAAGGACCGTTTCGGCCCGAACTCGATCAATCCGGCGGCGCAGGCGGCGGAGTAGGCTGGGCGCTGGGGTGGGGGTAGCAGCGGCACGGGACTGGGGGGTGTCACCCCCTCATCCCAATCCTCTCCCACAAGGGGAGAGGGGGCGTGGGATGGCCGTCCCTCTCCTCAGCGGAGAAAGATGGATCAGCCGCCGCCGTCGATCGTTACGATCGTCGCGTTGGTATAGGCCGAAGCCGGGCTCGCCATGAACGCCACGGCATTCCCAATCTCACGCGGCGTTGCCGCTCGGCCGTACGGCATGCTGGAGGTCAGTTCCCGCCACCGCTCCGGATCGCCGAACTTCTCCTGCGCCTCGGCGCGACGCAGCATCACGAGGCGATCGGTTTCCACCGGCCCGGGGCTGATCGCGACAACCCGCAGCCCGTCGGCGGGCGCACCACGGCCCAGCGCGCGGGTGAAGGCATACAGCGACGCGTTGCCGGTCGCACCGGCGATGTAGTTCGTCGGGTATTTCTCCCCAGCGGCGCCGATCACGTTGACGATCACGCCCGCGCGCTTGGCCTTCATCGCGGCATAGACCACGCGGCACAGAGAGATGTAGCCGAATACCTTCAGGTCCCACGCCGCGCGCCAACGCTCGTCATCGACCGACAGCACGTCGCCCGGCGGAATGGCGCCGGCGTTGTTGACCAGGATGTCGATATCGCCAGCCTCGGCCGCCATCTTGCGGACCGCGGCGTCATTCGTCAGGTCGGCAACGATCGTGCGGACATTCACCTGCCGGCGCGCGCGGATGCCCGCGGCGGTGGCTTCCAGGTCGGCCTGCGTGCGGGCGACCAGGATGACGTTGGCGCCTTCGTCGGCAAAAACCTCGGCCGAGGCCTTGCCGATTCCCTTGGAGCCGCCCGTAATCAGGACGGTCTTTCCTCCCAGTTGCAGGTCCATTTTCTATGCAGCCTTTCTGTATGACGATTGCCAGCGCCGGCATGCTTCACCGAAGGCCTGGAAGATGCTGACGCTGGCTGGAATCTCACCATAGCGCCATTCCGGGTGCCATTGCAGCCCCAGTACGAAACCGCGCGCGCCGGGCATCGCCACCGCCTCGATCGTGCCATCGGGGGCATGGGCTTCCACCACCAGGCCCGGCGCCGGCCGGTCGATCGCCTGGCCGTGCAGGGAGTTCACGAGGAACTCCCGCGAGCCCACGATATCGGCGAGCAGCCCGGTCGCGCTGATCGGATGCTTGGGGCCGTATTTCTGATCGAGCGTGCCAGGCCCACCGCGATGATCCATCCGGCCGGGCAGTTCATGGACCCGCTGGATCAGCGTGCCGCCGAGGGCGACGTTCAGCTCCTGGATGCCGCGGCAGATCGCCAGCACCGGCATGCCGCGCGCAATGGCGGCGCGGATCAAAGGCAGGGTGGTCGCGTCACGCTCATGGTCGTGCTTGTCGGGGGTTTCGCTGTCGCCGCCGTCGTAATGCCGGGGATGGACGTTGCTCGGGCTGCCAGGGACCAGCAGGCCGTCCATGCGGTCCAGCAGGGCCAGGGCGGCGTCGCCCACCGGCGGGATCATGATGGGCAGGCCGCCCACGCCCCCCATCACCGCGGCGGCATAGCGCGCGGGCGTGGTGTGTACCGGGCGCTCATCCGCCACCTTGGCGCAGGCGGGTATGCCGACGACCAGACTCATCCCCAAAATCCCCTATGGGTGGTTTCCCCTACTATGAACGCGGTCGGAAGTGGTTCGCAATGACCGCGCCCAGCGATCCGCACATCATCAGCGCCGCCATGCCGCGCGGGGTGCCATCGGTCAGCAGCCCGGCCAGCAGGCCGCTGGTGGCGCCGAGGGAGAACTGGGCCAGCCCCATCAGCGCCGAGGCGCTGCCGGCATGCGCCGCGTGCTTCGACAGGGCGCCAACCGAGCAGTTGGCGTTGCTGAAACCCTGGCAGGTCAGCGCCAGTACCATCGGGGCGACGATCAACGGCATGTAGGTGACGCCGGCGAAGGACAGGATCGTCAGCGTCCCCGTCGCGACCAGAGACAGCCGGGAGATCGTCGTCAGCATGAACGACAGCCCCATCTTCGGCAGCAGGCGGGCATTGATCTGCGATCCCGCGACCAGCCCGCAGGCGCACAGGCCGAAGATCAGCGCGAACTCGGATGGCGACAGGCCGAAGCCGAGGATGAACACCGGCGACGATCCGCCCAGATAGGCGAACATCGTGAACCCGCCGGATGCACCCATGGCGGCGTGCGTCAGGAACGTCCGCTCCTTCAGGATGATGCCATAGCGGGCGATCTGGGCGACGACGCCCAGCTTGTTGCGGCGGATCGGGGGCAGGGTCTCGGGGAGGAAGAACCAGGCGACCAGCAGGGCGATCGCGCCATAGCCGGCCAGCACCCAGAAGATCACCCGCCAGTCGGCCCAGATCAGGACCAGCCCGCCGATCGAGGGCGCCAGGATCGGCGCCAGCCCCATCACCAGCACCAAGCGCGACATGGCCACGCCCGCGGCCGGCCCGTCGGCGAGGTCCCGGATCACCGCCCGCCCGATCACCATCCCGGCCGAGGAGCCGACGGCGGCTAAGGCGCGGAACGCCGCCAGCCAGCCGATCGTCGGTGCCATCGCGCAGCCGATCGTGCTGATGGTGAACAGGGCCAGCCCGCCCAGCAGGGGTGCCCTCCGCCCGAACCGATCGGATAGCGTGCCCTGGGTCATCTGCCCGATCGCCAGCCCGGCGAACCAGGCGGCGAGCGTCAACTGCGCGGTGCCGACAGCGGTGCCGTAGGAAGCCTCCACCGCGGGGAAGGCGGGCAGGTACATGTCCGTCGCCGCCGGACCGATCGAGATGAAGATGCCCAGGATGACGGTCAGGTAGACCGGGATTCCGGCGTGGGCGGCAGGTGCTTTCGGTGGGGACATGCGTACCGGTCAGGGAGGGGGTTTCAGTGCCAAGGCCCTCCCCCGGCCGAGGCACTGCGTGGCGCCTCCGGTCCGGCGGGGAACAAGCGACCGAATGCGCGGTTGGTCAAGAGGGGGCGGGTTATGGATGGGGTGATCGCATCTGAAGCCGGCAGACCGAATCGCTCTCTCCGTCATGGCCGGGCTCGACCCGGCCACCTGCCCAACGACGGTTGATCACAGGCCAATGCGTGGGTGGCCGGGTCAAGCCCGGCCATGACGGAGAGAGCAATGTCGTTGTCCGGTCCGCCATGACGGAGAGATCAATGTTGTTGTTGAGCTCGGCCAAGACGGAGAGAGCGATGTCCTTGCGGCTTCAACGGCGACTGCCCCGGCCTAAGAACCCGACCCGACCAGCTTCGACACTGCCAGCAGACGGACCAGGGTCCCGTCGTCTGCCTGTCCGGTGATCGCCTCGGGCCGCCAGTGGCGCTGGAACGCCCGCAGCACGGAGGCCAGCGCGGGGTCGAGCGGCCCTTCCGGCGCCACCCGATAGCCGATCGCGGCCAGGGCCGCCCGCACCGGGCGCAGCGTTGCCGCGTCCCGGATCGCGCCGGTCGTGCCGATATCGGGCGCGTCCTCCGGCCACAGGCCGATGCCGTTCAGTGCCAGGCCTTCCCAGTCGAACCGCTCACCGGGGTCTTCCTTGCGGTCCGGGGCCACATCGCTGTGGCCGATCACGTTGCGCGGGGGGATCAGGTGGCGGGACAGGATCGCAAGGCACAGATCGGCCACGGCCGCCATCTGCATGACCGGGAAGTCGCGATAGCCCCATTCATGGCCCGGATTGACGATCTCGATCCCGATGGAGCGTCCGTTCAGCGCCGCGTGGCCCCGCCAGTGGGAGACGCCGGCATGCCAGGCCCGCCGTTCCTCGGGCACCAGCCGATAAACCGTCCCGTCCTCATCCACGACATAGTGGGAGGACACCTGCGCGGCGGGGTCGGTCAGCCGGTCCAGCGCGTCCTGGCAGGATTTCATGCCGGTGTAGTGCAGGATCAGCATGTCGACCGGTGTCCCCTCCGGCCTCGCATCATGGTTCGGGCTGGGCAGGTCGCGGACCAGCAGGATAGGGGGGTCTCGTCGGGGCGGCGGCTCGGGGGGAGGCACGATCCGCAGGGCAGGGCGGGGCCGCTGGGTCACAGGCCGCGTTCCCGCTTGATACGGTCCCAGGCGGCGTTGATGCGCGCGACCTGGTCGCCGGCCTTGGCGATGAACTCGGCCGGCACGCCGCGGGCGGCCAGGCTATCGGGGTGGTTTTCCCGCATCAGGTTTTTCCACCGCGCGCGAATGGCCTCGGGTTCGGCGGAGCGGTCGATGCCCAGGATATCGTAGGGGTCGGGCTCGTCGGACGCGGGGCGGCTGGGCGCGCCGTTCCAGGCCCGGTCCCACGAGATCTGGTCCAGCCCCAGGCCGCGATGCACCCGGCGGAGGAAATCCTGTTCGGCGCGGTTCATCGGCCCGTCGGCGCGGGCGATGGCGAACAGGGCGACCAGCACTTCCTCCAGCGTGCCGCGGCTGTCGGCGAAGGCCTGGCCGAGCTGATCGGCGTATTCCTCGAAGTCGTCGGCGCTGTCGCGGGCCTGGTCGAACAGGCGGCCGATGTCGCGGACGGATTCGGGCGGGATGCGGAACAGGCGCTTGAAGGCGTCGATTTCCTGGCGGCGGACGGGACCGTCGCATTTGGCCAGCTTGGCGGAGAGGACCACGACGGTGACCGCGAACAATTGGTCGCGCCGGCCCAGCATGGCGGCGACGCGGACGGGGGTGATGTTGGCGTTGGCGCCGAAGGGAAGCTTGAGGTTGGCCAGCGCGCCGCTGTCGGCGGCATGGCCGAGGGCCGCGCCCACGACCGCCCCCAGGGGGCCGCCGATGAAGAAGCCCGCCGACCCGCCGATGATCTTGCCCAGGTAACCCATGGTTGCAGGGTATCATGTCCGGGTGGGGCGGAGCAAAGCGGGTTTGGTACGTGCCGCTTCCCCCCTCCCCCCGGCCCCCTCCCTCGAGGGGAGGGGGGGAAGGTCTGCTCAGACCTTTTCGCGGATCAGGGCGAAGGCCTTGGCGACCGCGGCGGCGCGGATGGCGGTACGGTCGCCGGGGAAGATTTCCTGGGTGGAGACGGTGGTCTCTCCCCGATAGGCCAGGCCGAAGCAGACCAGGCCCACGGGCTTGGTTGCCGTACCCCCGCCGGGCCCCGCGACGCCGGTGACGGACACGGCGATCGTGGCGCGGGAATGCGTCACGCCGCCGGTCGCCATCGCGCGGGCGACTTCCTGACTGACCGCGCCATGGGCCTGGATCAGGTCCATGGGCACGCCGACAAGCTCGTGCTTCGCCTCGTTCGAGTAGGTGACGAAGGCGCGTTCAAGCACGTCGGAGGATGCGGCGATGGCGGTCAGCGTGGCGGCGATCAGGCCGCCCGTGCAGCTTTCCACCGTCGCCAGCCTGATGCCCTTGGACCGGCAGGCGTCCAGCAGGGCTTCGGCTTCCGTCAGCAGGGAGTCCGGGATCATCGCGTCAGTCAGTCCGCGAGGCGGGTCGACTGCCAGGTCACCATGCGCCACGTCCCGCCCTGGTTCTGCCAGACATCGGTAAAGCGCACGTTGAACGAATTGGGCTTGCCGCCCGAGGTGACGCTGATCGCGGCCTTGCCGGTCAGGACGACGACCTCTCCCAGGTCCTGGGCCACGACCTCGGACGGGACGACCGAGTTGTAGACGGTGGAGCCGGACTCCATGGCACCCAGGAGCGTGTCCTTGGTGTCCATGCGGGCCGAGGAATGGGTGTAGATCAGGCCCTTGCAGATCATGTTCTTGAGCGCCGCGACGTCCTTGCGGCCCATCGCATCCATGCGGTCCTTGTCACGCTGGATGATCATGTCTCCGTTACCGGCCATGGCTTGGTTCCTCCTGTTGATTGGTGGGGACAGGATGCACGCGGGGGGCGGGTCTGTCACGTCCTTCGGGCACGTCCCTCGGGCACATCCTTCGGGGCGCGCGCTTTAGCTTCGTCTTGGGCGGGCCTGACCCGCCCATCGCCAAGTACACCGGCGGCGACCTGTTGCGCATGGTCAAAATGCGGCGTGCCGAGCGATGGGCGGGTCAGGCCCGCCCAGGACGGATGGCGCGCTTTCCACCGTCACGACATCGCCCTGTCACGACCTGATATCGGTTGGGAGGCTGTGCCCCCCTCCCATCAGGCCCGCCGAACCCCATGGAACACCGGCCAGCCGATCTGCAGATCCACCAGGTTCTTGTTGAACGCGGCCGGCTGGTAGAACTGCCCCATCGGCACATAGGGCACGTCCTGGAACATCTGCGCCTGCAGCAGGCGGGCGATCTTCTTCTGCTCCTCGACCGTCGGCGCGTTCAGCCAGGCTTCGCGGTATTCCTCCAGCTTCGGCGCGTTCGGCCAGCCGAACCAAGCGTTCGGGCCGCTGCGGATGCCGATATGGGCCGGCACGAAGACGTTCGTCAGGCTGGTCAGGTTGGTGATGAAGATGTTCCAGCCGCCCTTGTCCAGCGGCTCCTTGCTCGCGCGCCGCTGCACCACGGTGCCCCATTCCAGCGACTGGTAGTCGACGTTGAACCCCATCCGGCGCAGCAGGTCGTCCACCACCTGCGACTGCGCGTGCAGCGAGGGGATGGTGGACGGGCCCATCAGCACGATCTTCTCACCCTTGTAGCCGGCGGCGGCGAGGTCCTGCTTCACCTTGGCGAAGTCGGTGCGCCGCGTCAGCGCCTCCACCCCCGCGTCGTTCGCCATTGGCATGCCCGGCGTGAACAGCCCGACCTTGTCGTTGTACAGCGACGCATCGGCGCCCGAGACCGCCTCCATGCACTCATTCTGGTTCACGCAGGCCATGACCAGCCGGCGGATGGCGACGTTGTCGAAGGGCGCGAACAGGTGGTTGAACCGGATGCAGCCGACCGAGCCCATGCGGTTCTTGACCTCGACCGTCAGGTCCTTGTTGCGCTTGATCAGGTCGGACAGGTCGGCGGGCGGGTTCTCCCACCAGTCATATTCCCCCTTCGTCAGCGCGGCGGCCGAGGTCGCGGGGTCGGGCTGGTAGGTCCAGATGACGCGGTCGAAATAGACCGGGCGCGGGCCGGCCAGGAAGCTCATTTTCCCCTCGGTCCGCGGCACGTAGCCGTCGAATTTCGCGTAGACGACGCGGGAGCCGGAAACGCGTTCATTCGTCAGGAAGCGGAACGGGCCGCTGCCGGTGGGGTCGGTGACCTGCTTGTTGGGGTCCGTCATCGCCAGGCGCTCGGGCATGATGACGCAGGCGGGTTGGGCCAGCGCCTCGGGCAGCAGGGCGAAGGGTGACTTGAGCCGGATGCGGATCACCGTGTCGGAGGGGGCCGAGAACTCATTCGTGCGGGCGGCGAGCGCGCTGCCGAAGGCGTCGCGCTTGGTCCAGCGCACCAGGCTGGCGACGCAGTCCTTGGCCAGCACCTTCTCGCCGTCGTGGAACTTCAGGCCCTCGCGCAGCGTCAGGTCCCAGGTCAGGCCGTCGGCGCTGGTGGTGAAGCCCGCCAGCATCTGCGGATGCGGGATGAAGCCGGCGTCGAAGCCGAACAACTGGTCATAGACCATATTGCCGTGGTTGCGGGTGATGTCCGCGGTCGTCCAGACGGGATCGAGTGAGGAGACATCCGCGTGGGGGATGAACCGCATCTCCCGCACGCCCTGGGCGGCGACGATGGACGGTGCGGCGAGGCTGGCCGCGGCTGCCCCGGTGGAGGCGAGAAAACGGCGTCGGCTGACTGACATGTCCTTTTTACTCCCTGTGGTTGCCCGCATGGCAGCCATGCGCCGGCTTCCAAAGCACTTCATACCCGAAACGGTGGCCGGCGAGTCCAGCGGGTTTGTCGCGATTTCGGGCCCCGCTGGCCGTCCTGCCGGTCCGATCGGGCGGGAGCGCAAGAATTGGGCCGGCTGCCCCGATCAAGGCCAGAGGTCGGTGCAAGGCTGTCCAGCTCCCTGATGTCTGCCCGTGTTACCGATGGTGTCGGAGGCATACGCCCGTTTTATGCCCAACCGAAACCCGAGTCTGCCCAAGGAATATTCCCATCGCATCCCGCCGGGCGGCTTCCCTGCCAAAGCAGTTGGCACGGATGGTGCATTGCACAATCGGTGGCCGCCTGTCTCCGGCAGGTGCCACGCGTGATGACATAAGCAACGGGAGACTTTGCGTGACGTATTCTGGGAACGAGGCCTGTCGGCCTGATCGCGGCATATCCAGGCAGGTGGGGGCCATGCTGCTTGGCGCGGGCCTCGCCGTTGCTGCCTCCGGCGCGCAAGCGCAGGGCACGCTGGTCGTCGGCATGACCGCGGGCGACCTGCCGCTGACCCAAGGCAACCCCGACCAGGGGTTCGAGGGATATCGCTTCGTCGGCTACAACCTCTACGACTCCCTGATCCTCTGGGACCTGTCGAAGGCGGACAAGGCAAGCGACCTGAAGCCCGGCCTCGCGTCGGAATGGGGCATCGACCCGAACAACAGCAAGCGCTGGATCATGAAGCTCCGGCCGAACGTGAAGTGGCATGACGGCTGCCCGCTGACCGCCGACGACATCGTCTGGAACATGGAGCGTTCCACCAACGAAAAGTCCGAGCAGTTCGACCCCAGCCAGTTCGCCCAGGCCCGCGCCTACCTGAACAACTACGTCAGCGTCGAGAAGGTCGACGACATGACGGTCGCCTTCAACACCAAGACCCCCGACTCCCTGTTCCAGTACAACATCAGCTACATTATGATGGTCAGCCCGTGCCGGGCACGCGAAGTGAAGTACAACTGGGCCCAGTACGCGGAAAAGCCGTCTGGCACCGGCCCGTACCGCTTCGACCGCATGACGCCGCATCAGCGCATGGAGTTCCTCCCGAACAAGGACTACTGGGACAAGGCCCGCGTGCCGAAGCAGGATCGCCTGGTCCTGATCCCGATGCCCGAAGCCTCCACCCGCACCGCCGCGCTGCTGTCGGGCCAGGTGAACTGGATCGAGGCGCCGTCCCCCGACGCCATTCCCCGGCTCAAGTCCTCGGGCATGACGATCGTCACGAACCCGTATCCGCATAACTGGTCCTACCAGCTCAACTTCAAGAACGGCCCCTTCACCGACAAGCGCGTCCGCCAGGCGGCGAACTACGCGCTGAACCGCGAGGACATGAAGGAGCTTCTCGGCGGGATGATGCAGGAGGGCTACGCGACCGTTCCGCCGTCCACCACGTACTACGGCAAGCCGGTCCTGTACAAGCACAACGTCGCCAAGGCGAAGGAGCTGCTCAAGGAAGCCGGTTGCCTGCCGTGCAAGGTGACCTTCGGCATCTCCACATCCGGTTCCGGCCAGATGCAGCCGCTGCCGATGAACGAACTGGTGAAGTCCAACATGGATGAAGCCGGGTTCCAGGTCACGCTGAAGACCATGGACTGGAACGCCCTGCTCGATGTCGGGCGCGGTGGTGTCATGAAGAACCCCGACATCCACGCGATCAACATCAGCCGCCAGACGCAGGATCCGTTCAACGCGCTGGTCCGTCACGTCTGGACCGGTGCCTTCTCGCCGGCCGGTTCGAACTGGGGCCACTACAGCACGCCCGAGATGGACAAGTTCGTCGAGCAGATCATGGCCGAGTTCGACCCGGCCAAGCGCGTCGCCCTCCTGACCAAGATGCACGAATTCATGAGCCAGGAAGCCGTGCTGATCTTCGCCGCGCACGACATCAACCCGCGGGCGATGTCGCCCAAGGTCAAGGGCTTCGTGCAGGCGCAGAGCTGGTTCCAGGACCTGACGCCCGTCACCGTGGCGCCGTGAGGAGCTGAACCATGAGCCGTTACATCCTATGGCGGATCCTCTACGCGATCCCGATTGCCTTCGGCGTCAGCGTGGTGTGTTTCTCTCTTGTCTACATCGCGCCCGGCGACCCGTTGCAAACGATCATGCCGGCGGATGCGACGGCTGAAACGATTGAAATCGTCAAGAAAGCCTATGGTTTCGACAAGCCCTTGCCTATCCAGTTCGCCATCTGGCTGGGCAAGGTGCTGACCGGCGACTTCGGGATGTCCATCTCCTCCCGCCGGCCGGTTCTGAACGAAATCATGCTGGCCGCGAGCAACACCGGCATGCTGGTCGCGTTCGCGGTGCCGATCGCCTTCACCGTCGGCTTCTCGATGGGCACGCTGGCCGGGTGCTTTCCCGGCCGGTGGATGGACCGGGTCGTCACCGGCTCCGCCGTCATCGGCGTCAGCCTGCCCAACTACTGGCTCGGCATCGTGCTGGTCATCATCTTCGCCGTGGAACTCTCATGGCTGCCGGCGACCGGCATGGGGGCCAGGGGATCGGACTACTTCAGCATATGGGACTGGGAGGACGCCCGCTTCCTGGTCCTGCCCGTGATCACGCTGTCGATGATCCCCATCGGCATCATCTCCCGCACCACGCGGGCGGCGATCGCAGAACTGCGGAACCAGGACTTCGTGCAGACCCTGCGCGCCAAGGGCCTGTCGGAAGTCGCGGTGATCCGCCACGTCATCAAGAACGCGCTGCCCGGCGTCATGGCCGTCATGGGTCTCCAGTTCGGCTACCTGCTGGGCGGCTCGATCCTGGTGGAGACGGTGTTCACCTGGCCCGGCAGTGGCTTCCTGCTGAGCAAGGCCATCATCAACCGCGATGTCCCGGTGCTGCAGGGAACCATCCTGACCCTGTCCGTAGCCTTCGTCCTGACCAACCTGCTCGTCGACCTGTTCCAGTCGATGATCGATCCGCGCATCCGTCGCGGCTGACAGGGAATGACCGCGATGTCTGAATCCGCCGTTCTCACCACCCCGCCCGCTGCCATGGAGGACCAGGCCGCCCCGGCGACCCGCGTCCGTGGCTACTGGCAATCCGTCGGCTACCGGCTGCGCCACGACAAGGTGACGTGCTTCTTCGCCTTTATGGTGCTGCTGATCATCCTGTCCGCGGTGTTCGCTCCACTGCTGTCACCGTTCGATCCGTACAAGGAAAGCGTCATCGGCCGGCTGAAGCCCTTCGGTTGGCGCAACCACATCCTCGGCACGGATGAGCTGGGGCGCGACATGCTCAGCCGCATCCTGCATGGCGGCCGGGTGTCGCTGCTGATGGGCATCGTGCCCGTGCTGATCGCCTCCTGCGTCGGCGGCATGCTGGGCGTTGTCGCCGGCTTCATGGGCGGGCGCGTCAATACCGGCATCATGCGGACCATGGACGTGTTCTACGCCTTCCCGTCCGTGCTGCTGGCGGTCGCGATCTCCGGCGCCATGGGCGGCGGGATGGTCAACGGCATGCTGGCCCTGACGCTGGTGTTCATCCCGCCGATGTGCCGCGTGGCCGAGACCGCGACGACGCAGGTGCGCTCGCTCGACTTCATCGAGGCCGCGCGCGCCACCGGAGCCGGTACCTTCATCATCATCCGGCATCATGTGCTGGGGAACGTGCTGGGGCCGGTCTTCATCTACGCGTCATCGTTGGTCAGCGTCAGCATCCTGCTCGCCTCCGGCCTGTCGTTCCTCGGCCTGGGCGTGCGTCCGCCCACCGCGGACTGGGGCCTGATGCTGAGCACGCTGCGCCAGTCGATCTATGTCGTGCCCTTTGTCTGCGCCCTGCCGGGCGTGGCGATCTTCATCACCTCGATCTGCTTCAATCTCGTCAGTGACGGGCTGCGGCAGGCGATGGACGTTCGGATGTAATGGTCATGATGGACGGAATGATTCCCACCCCCACGCCACCCGCCGATCCTCGTGATCGCGGCGGCGCGCTCCAGCCGCTGCTGATCGTCCGCGATCTGATCAAGCACTTCCCGATCAAGGGCACCGGCGGTCGCGCGGTGCGCGCGGTCGACGGCGTATCGTTTGAGGTCCGGAAGGGCGAGACCCTCGGCGTCGTCGGCGAATCCGGCTGCGGCAAATCCACCCTCGCTCGGCTGCTCCTGCACCTGATCCGCCCCAACAGCGGGGAACTGGTGTTCGACGGCGATCCGGTCGACGAACCGCACGGGATCAGTGTTTCGGCGCTGCGCCGCCAGGTGCAGATGGTGTTCCAGGACTCCTATTCGTCGCTGAACCCGCGCATGCCGGTGCGGGATTCGGTGGCCTTCGGTCCCTATGTGCAGGACAAGCCGAAGGCCGAGGCACGGGACATCGCGGTCAACATGCTGGCCAAGGTCGGCCTGAACCCGGACCAGTTCGGCCCGCGCTATCCGCATGAATTGTCGGGCGGGCAGAAGCAGCGCGTGAACATTGCCCGCGCCCTGGCCACCGGCCCGCGCATGGTCATCCTGGACGAACCCGTGTCCGCGCTGGACAAGTCGGTCGAGGCGCAGGTGCTGAACCTGCTCCGCGCGCTGAAGCGGCAGTTCAACCTGACCTATGTTTTCATCAGTCATGATCTGAACGTGGTCCGCTACATCTCGGACCGCGTGCTGGTGATGTATCTGGGGAAAATCGTCGAGCTTGGGCCGGTGGACTCGATCTTCTCGGCACCGCGGCATCCCTATACGCAAGCATTGCTGGCGTCGCGGCCGTCGATGGATCCGTCGCGGCGCATCGACGATCCGCCGGTGACGGGCGATCCGCCGAACCCGATCGACCCGCCGCCGGGCTGCCGCTTCCATACGCGGTGTCCCCACGCGCAGGCCGTGTGTTCGGCGCAGGAGCCACGGCTGATCGAATCCCTGGCGGATGATCGTCATATCGCCGCCTGCCACATGCATGATCCGGAGTCCGGCCACACCATGGCCGTGGCGGGGAGCGCCTGATGAACAAGACAGAACCTCTGGCCGAAGTGCGCGACCTGAAGGTCCGCTTCGTCGGCCGGGAAGACACCGTCCACGCGGTGAACGGCGTCAGCTTCGCCGTCCATCCCGGGGAGGTGCTGTGCATCCTCGGCGAGTCCGGCTCGGGGAAAAGCGTGACGCTGCGTTCCCTGATGCGGCTGTTGCCGGATCGGGCGAGGATCGAGGGCGATGTCCGCGTCGGCGGCCAGGACGTGCTGAAGATGTCCAACCGTTCGCTGCGCGACCTGCGCGGTGGGTCGGTCTCGATGATCTTTCAGGAGCCGATGACCGCGCTCGACCCCGTCTATACGGTGGGGGAGCAGATCGGAGAGACGGTGCGCCGCCATACCGGCTGCGATAAGGCGAAGGCCCGGGCGCGGGCGCTGGAACTGCTCAACCTGGTGCGTATCCCGTCCGCCGAACGGCGGCTGGATGCCTATCCGCATGAGCTTTCGGGCGGGTTGCGGCAGCGGGCGATGATCGCGATGGCACTGTCCTGCGATCCCAAGCTGCTGCTGGCGGATGAGCCGACGACGGCGCTGGACGCGACGGTGCAGATCCAGGTCCTGATCCTGCTGCGGAAGCTGCAGGCTGAAATGGGCATGGGGATGATCTTCGTCACCCACGACCTGGGCGTGGCGGCCGAGATCGCGGACAACGTCGCGGTCATGTATGCCGGTCGGATCGTGGAATACGGGCCGGTCGAGCGGATGATGAAGGCGCCTCTGCATCCGTATACACAGGGGTTGCTCGCATCGACGGTACACGACCAGTCGCGCGATCAGGACATCGATGCGATCCCGGGCAGCCCGCCGGACATGCGCCGCCCCCCGCCGGGCTGTGGCTTCGCGCCGCGCTGCGTGAAGGCGCGCGATGTCTGCCGGACCGCGGTGCCCGCCGAACGCTACCCTGAGCCTGGCCGGATGGCCGCCTGCGTGGCGGTGGAGGTGCCGGAGATGGCCGCGGCCTGATAGGCTGTCCGCCTATCCAGAAGGGCGGTCATCATGAAGCGTGAGACGATCAACACGACGGCGTGCGCTCCCACGCCGCCGTTCTATTCCCAGGCGGTGAAGGTCGGGCCGATGATCTTCGTGTCCGGCCAGTTGGCGCGGGACGCCGAGGGCAATGTCATCGGCAAGGGCGACATGGCGGCCCAGACCCGTCAGGTGATCCGGAACATCCGGGCCGTGCTGAACGCGGCGGGGGCCGATCTGCGGCATGTCGTGAAACTGACCGCGTTCATGACGGACATGAGCCGAGCGGGGGAGGCTTGGAAGGTGAGGGAGGAGATGTTTGGGGAGAGGCCGCCGGCGTCCACGGGGGTGGAGGTCAGCCGGCTGACTCGGCCTGATTTCATGATCGAGATGGAAGTGATCGCGGTGATCGACGATTGAGGGGGGCGGTGGCCCCGTTCGTCATGGTGGTTGCAGGACCACCAGCCACAACTTCACTGATCCCAACACCGTGAGTCGTGGGTGGTGGCCCTGCGGCCACCATGACGAGGGGGCGACTACAAGGGCCGAAGCCAAAGCGAGCTGGTATGAGAGGCCGTGTGCGCCGCCGTGACGCCGCAGCTTGGTTTTTCCGTATCCGTACCGCATGCTGGCTGGCGAGGCGACCAAACACCGGCCGGCGCAGGACGGATGTTGACCCGGTGTAGGTGCGATAGAACATCCCCAGCGGCGTACAGGTCCGGAATGACCTCTCCGTCCGCATTCACCATCTGGGCGTCGGCGTTACCTTCAGGCCGCCGCACCCTGGTTGCCGCCGCCTTGACCCGACTGCATCTTGCTGCTTCGGCGGCGCAGCAGGACCAGCGCGACAAGCGACAGACCATAAGCCCAGGTCATCGCGGGTGCCGGCACCGCCACGGAATATGCCTCGTCGTCGCCGAAGCGGAACATGGCGCGCGGAATATCTTGACTGGTAAAGTTGATCGGATTCAGGGTGACCGATCCTGTAATGTCGATATCGCCGAAAAGCCCGCCAGCCAGTCCCTCGGACCAGTAGAAACTCTGCGGCCCTGTGCCGCGGACGAACGTGCCAAGGTTCGTTCCGTTAATGGTAAGGTTGTCGATGGCCAGTTCCTGCAGCAGCATCGTGATATAGCGAAATCCGCGGCCGTTGAAGGAGGTTGCCGTAGTCACGGTTTCGCCCGCTTGGAAGGCCAGGTCCCGATCGAAATCGACCTGCGTGGTGACCAGGCCGGTCGCGGTTTCGAATTGGACGCGGTAGAGATAGTCCACTCCATACGTCCACGTAGTCTGCATGGACGCGAGTATGGACGAGACGTCAGCTGGGCTGCGGATCAGCACCTCGCTCGATCCGTCGAGCGCATTGTTGGCTTTGCGCATGATCACGCCGATATCATAGGTGACTGTGGGGGCGGTCGTTGCGACAGGGATCGCCCTGGCCGGTTGAGCCGCCGCAAACGCCAACCCGATACCGACGACCGTCATCCAGGCACGCATGGAACCCCTCCCGCACTGCAGCAATGTAACGGTTTGTATCAGGCACCTTGCGGAGCGACAATGAAAATTCGATGACTGCGTCGTCAAATCCACGTGTCTCCCTGGATGACGGATGTCAGTGACCCGAGTCCTCGCGCGCCGTCGGTCCCGGACGAAGGACTGGCCCGGGTTCATCTCACGCGCCTAAGCTTGTCTCCGCTGGACAAGGGGAAACGTCATGACAACGGTAGGACTCAGCGAATACACCTACGAACCGGTGTTGGCTTGGGCGACGAACACGTTGGCCGAGATGATCGGATAGGCAAGGAACGGGGCCGTATCGATCGGTCGCGCCCGGTTCAACTTTGCATGATCGAAATGGAAGCGATGGCGGTGATCGACGATTGAGGGTGGGGGCATCCGGCCCGTTATGGTTGGACGGGGCAGCGGCGCTAGGTGGTAGCCCCCGTCATGGCGACCCCCCGTCATGGTGGCCGCAGGGCCACCACCCACGACTTTGCTGATCCCAACACCGTAAGTCGTGGATGGCGGGCCTTCGCCCGCCACGACGAAGGGGAGCCGCCAGTGCCCTCCCCGCCACCACGAACCGTAACGACCGCTCGGCTCAGACCCCCCCGATCACACCACCCCAGCCTGCTTCATCCGCGCCACGTCCTCGGCGCTGACGCCGCAAATCTCCGACAGCAGTTCCGCGGTATGTTCCCCCAGCAGCGGCGGGCGGGTGATCTCGGCCGGCGAGTCCGATAGCTTGATCGGGGACCCGACCGTCTTGTAGGTGCCGCGGACGGGGTAATCGACGTCTACGATCATCTCCCGAGCGACCAGATGCGGGTCCTCCAGCACCTCCCCGGTATCCTGGCAGGCGCCGCAGGGCACGCCGGCATCGCCCAGGACCTTCATCACCTCGAACTTCGTGCGCTGCATCGTCCAGGCCGACATCACCTGGGCGAAGGCGTCCCGGTTCTCCCACCGCGCGTCCGGGGTCGCGAACAGCGGATCGTCGGCGAGTTCGGGTTTCCCCATCGCGTTGACCAGCGGCTTCCACATCTGCGGCTGAGCGAAGATGTAGACATAGTCGTTCGGCCCGCCTGGCGCGCAGGGATAGGTCGTGCCGGGAACGGTGCGGCCCAACTGGTTGCCCGACCGGCCCATCGGCTTGCCGGTGCGCTGGTGATCACGCAGCGACACGCGGATCAGGTTGACGACCGCGTCCTGCATCGACACCTCGACATGCTGGCCCTTGCCCGTGTTGTGGCGCTGTTGCAGCGCGGCCAGGATGCCGATCGCCATGTGCATTCCGGTGCCCGAGTCACCGATCGCCGGGAAGTTGAACGTCGGCGGGTTCTCGGGGAAGCCGGTCACGCTCATGGCCCCGCCCATCGCCTGGGCGATCGGCTCGAAGCTCTTGAAGTCGGCATAGGGGCCATAGGTGCCGAAGCCCTTGATCGTCGCGTAGATCAGCTTCGGGTTCAGCTTCGACAGCGCCTCATACCCCAGCCCGAGGCGATCCAGCGCCCCGGGGCCGAAATTCTCCAGAAGGACGTCGGATTCGGCGATGACCTTGCGGAACAGGTCCTTGCCTTCCTCGGTCTTGAGATTGAGCGTCAGGCTGCGCTTGTTGGCGTTCAGGATCAGGAAGAACAGGCTGTCGCTGTCCTTGATGTCGCGCATGTTGGTGCGCGCGACATCGCCGCCCTTGGGTTCCTCCAGCTTGATCACGTCGGCGCCGAGGAAGCCCAGGATCTGCGCGCAGGCGGGGCCTGCCTGGTTGTGCGTCATGTCGATGACGCGGATGCCTTTCAGGGCCTGGCTCATGGGGGTGGATTCCTTCCCGCCTTGTCGTGTGGAGTGAACGCGATTGGCCTCCGTCGGTTTGTGCCGAGGAGGCCAAGCAGGATGACGCAGCCAGGGGCGGCGTCAAGGATGCCTTACACCCGACCTTATCCAGCGCGGCACCGTCCTGGCGAGCGCGTTCGGCCGCCGCGACGGGGTCAGTTCGCGCGGCGGCGGCGCATCACGCCGAGTCCGGCAACGGCGCTGGCGAACAAGGCAATGCTCATGGGCTCCGGCGCCTCGGTCACAGGCGCCGTAAAGCCGGAAATCACCATGAGCTGGTTGCCTCCGCCGAAGGTGGAGAACAGGAAGTCGCCTGTCAGGGGATCGATCGCCGCACCCTCGGCGCCGGTCAGTCCGGACAGGAAGACCTGACGCGTGGCGGCGATGGGGTCGCCGTTGGCATCGATCTCGTAGGCCGCGATACTGCCGGTGGAATACTCGCTGATCAGAATCCTGTCCTGACCGCCGAACCCGGCGTTTGCGCCGTCCACATACACGATGCCCTCTGGCCCGCCAGACAGCGCGACGTTGGTGGCGCCTATGGTGATGTCGAAGGTGCCATTGCCGTCACCCGTGAGCGTGGTGCTGTACCAGATGCTGGCGCTGTAGCTGGCGATCTTCATCTGACCGGCCCCGGAAAACCCGGTCGGCACAAAGGCAAGCGTGCCAACCGAAGACGCGACCGCCGGGCTCAGCGCGGTCAGGCTGACCACCTTGTCGGCCGTCGTGCTGCCAGGCTTGAGCTGGCCGATCGTGTTGTCCGAATACGTCGTATAGAACAGCACCCCACTCGGCCCGTGGGACAGACCGCCATCAATGCGGGGGGCGTTGGCATAGGCGGATGACGATCCGTTGAAGCCGGTGATATGACCGCTGCCATCGCGGGTCACATCGATCTGCCGGATCACGCCGGCGGCAGCGTTGGCGTTCCCGCCGATCAGGATCGTATCGCTGTCCAGAAACGTTATGCCGCCCAGTGATCCTGGGACTCCGGTCGGAGTGCCCAGGCTGTTGCAGGTGTAGCTGCCGCTGAATGCCCCGCCGAACGTGACACCGCAGGGGGCAGCCGACGCGCTCGGCGCATGGGCCAAAACCGCGAGGACCGTTGCCGCGACAGTGGTTGCGAGCCGCGACCGAAGAAAGCTCATGCGTACGATCCCCCGACATCGTTCCTGTTGAGGGAAAATTACGCAAATTTTATGCCATTCAACAAAGTCTTTGTTTCTTCACTGCTTTCCCGGACTGTCGGATGGTCCGGGAAAGCAATGTGTCAAGAATCCCGACACCCTGGGCGCCGGTTGCCGACGTGTTCGGCGGTCCTAGCCCAGCAGCGCGGCGCGGAACTTGTCGCGTTCCAGATGCGGCACCAGGTTGCGGCCCTTCTTGTTGGGCGGGCCTTCCTTGACGCGCAGCAGGATGAAGCAGGGACCGTTGCCCTCCCGCACCAGGCGGCGGCCTTCCTCCATGTCGGCCTCGGTGTTGATCACGTGCACGACCGGAATGCCCGAGCCGGACGCGATCGTGTCGAGCCGCACGCCCAGGCCGGTATGGCTATCCTGGTTGCCGGTCTCGCCGTAGTGGCCGTTGTCCACGCAGATGACCGTCATGTTCTGCGGGTTCTGCAGGGCGATGGTGGCCAGCGTGCCGACATTCATCAGCAGTTCGCCATCGCCGGTGACCGCCAGCACGCGCCGCTTGGGCTGCGCCAGCGCCAGGCCGAGGCCCATCGACAGCGCCGCCCCCATCGCGCCGCCGAGCGCAAAGACGCCGGGGGACGAATCGGTCATCGCCGAGATTTCCTGCGCCGTGCCGGCGAGGCCTGTGACGATCAGGAAGTCGGACGGCCGCTCGATCAGAGCCGGCACCGCCTGGCGGCGATCCAGCACCGCATCCGGCAGGTTCGACGTCCGCAGCTTGTTCAGTTTTGCCATGGTCGTGTTCCCCTGGATCAGAATTTCTTCGCGCCGATAAGGCGCTGGCCGAGAAGGACGGCAACCGCCTGGCCGGCCTGGTAGACCATGGTAATGGCCGCGGTGACGGTCGGGATGACATCCTCGGGCGCGTCGCAGCGCAGGACGACGACGCCCATCGCCTTCAGCACGGGCTCGGTGGCCTGTCCCATGGCGAACTGCCAGGCGTTGCCTTCGCCGAAGTCGCCGCGCATCGACACCAGGGTCAGCAGCGGAAAGCGGCAGCCGGCGGTCAGGGACAGCAGGTTGATGCAGTTGCCCACGCCGGATGACTGCATCAGCAGCACGCCGCGCTGCCCGCCCAGATCGGCGCCGGCGCACAGGGCGACGCCTTCTTCCTCGGTCGTCAGCGGGATGGAATGGGCGTCGGGGTCGGCCAGGGACCGGTCGATCAGCACCTTGTGGCCGGCGTCCGGTACATAGGCGAACTGGGTCACGTTGTTGGCGCGCAGCAGCGCATACAGCGCATCCGGCCAGGACGGGGGGGAGGTTTCAGCCATTTCAATGCCTTCGTGTCCGGTTCCGCCGGTATCCTGACGGCGCGACGGAAAACCGGCAATGGCCGGGGTCGCGCCGGGAGAAGGATCGGGCGTTCATCCCCTGTTTTGCCAGGAAGGCCGCGCGACGCAAGGGAGCATGCAAACGCGAACGGCCCCGCCGGGCGTGTCCCGGCGGGGCCGCTGCGTTCGTCCGTCCGGATCAGGCGGCGCGGATGCCACTCAGGAAGCGTCCGACCTCGGACCGCAGGCCTTCGCCCTGCTGGGCGACCTCGCCCGAGGTGGCCTGGACCTGCGCCGCGGCCGCGCCGGTCTCGCTGGCGGCCTGGCGGACGCCGTTGATGTTGGACGACACCTCGCTGGTGCCGCGGGCGGCTTCCTGCACGTTGCGGGCGATTTCCTGGGTCGCCGCGCTCTGTTCCTCCACCGCCGTCGCGATGGCGGTGGCGATCGTGCTCATTTCCGAAATCGTCCGGCCGATCGTCTCGATGCGCGACACCGACCGTACGGTCTCTGTCTGCATACCCTTGATCTGCTGAGAGATTTCCTCGGTCGCCTTGGCGGTGCGGTTGGCCAGCGCCTTCACCTCGGAGGCAACGACCGCGAAGCCTTTGCCGGCCTCTCCGGCGCGCGCCGCCTCGATCGTCGCGTTCAGCGCCAGCAGGTTGGTCTGGCCGGCGATTTCGTTGATGATCTGCACCACCGTGTCGACCTGGCGCGCCATCTCGGCCAGGCTCTGGATCGCGACGGTCGTGGCTTCCGCCTCGCTGACGGCCTGGGTGGCGATTCGGGTCGACTGCTCCATCTGGCGGCCGATTTCGTTGACGGACGCGGACAGTTCCTCGGTCGCCACGGCCACGGTCTGGACGTTGGTCGCGGCCTGCTCGGATGCGGCGGCGACATTGGTGACCTGGCGGCTCGTTTCCTCGGCCGTGCCGCCCATGCTGATGGCCGTCGCGTTCAGCTCGGTGGCCGAGGACGCGAGGGTCTGCAACGCGCTGTTCACCTGCTTTTCGAACTGGGTGATCAGGTCCTCGATCACCGCCATGCGGCGGGTCTTGGCGGCTTCCTCGGCGGCCTGGGCCTCGGCGAGGCGGGCGGCTTCCATGCCGTTCTGTTTGAACACATCGACCGCGCGGGCCATGTCACCGATTTCATCGGTCGAGTCCCGCGACGGCACTTCAACCGCGTATTCGGCATTGGCCAGGCGACCCATGACGCCGGTCATCTTCGTCAGCGGGCCCAGGATACCGCGGGCGATCACGAAGGCGAGCAGCAGGCCGGCGATCACGCCGATGGCGGTCGCGATGGTCTGGATTGTGTTGATCAGGTTCGCCGAGGCCTGGGCATTGTTGACCTCGGTCGCGAGGCTGCGGTTCAGCGCGCCCGCGGCTTTCTCCAGGTCGGTCTGCATGGCGACCAGCAGGGGCACAAGCTGTTCCCGGAACAGTCCGTTCTGCGTCAGGGTCGCGGCCGAGGCGGTGTCGAAGTCCCGGCGGTAGGGCACCAGGGTATCGCGGATGCGACCGAGGTCGCCGGTCATCGCGGGCGGCGCGTTGCGTTGCAGCGCTTCGGCCGCCTGCGTGACACGGTCGGTCGCGGCGCGGAACGGCGCGATATCGGCCTGGTCCTGGCTGGCGAAGAAGCGCCGGTTGGCGATACGGGCGAGCAGTACGTCGCGGTCGATCGCGGTCGCCGCGGCCAGGATCGTGGTGTCGGCAGTGGCCTTGGCCTGCTCGACGATCCGGGCGGCGGTCGCGGTCAGGGTCTCGGCCGCGGTGTTTTGATTTGCCTCCGCTCGTTCACTTTGCCGGCCAGCCTCGATGATCTTCGTGGCGGCCGCGCCTTCCTCCTCCAGCCGAGCCAGCACGCTGGCGTAGACCGCCTTGCGTTCCGGCACGGTCGAGGCGGCCACGATCTGGGTCAGCAGGTCCTTCGCCTGCGCCTGGGCGGCCTGCATTTCCGTAACTGACGCCGCGGAATGGTCGAACATGAAGCGCGTCATCGTTCGGCGGATCGTTTCGAGCGATTTGTCGACAACGGAAACGCGCTGCACCTGATCGGCGAGCGTGTCCATCTCCATGATGCTGTTATGCAACGAATTGGCGCCCCAGAGGCCAACGCCCCCAAGCGTGCCGGCGATCAATGTGATCGAGAGAAAGCCACCATAGATTCGGGTGCGAATCTTGAACTGCGGCAAAAGCCCGGAACGGGCGACGGCGGGCGGGGCGGAGACGGACATGCAAAGGACCCTGAAAGCTGGAGGACGACGAGACAGCCGCCAAGCTGACAGGGAATGTTTAAGGATATCCTAATGCGGACTGCTTTTTGCCTCGGCCGCGGGGCAGATGCGGGTGACGGAATGTTCCGTCACCCGATCGTTGATCAGAACTTGGAAACGCGGGTTTCCTTGGACGTGATGAACTCCAGCAGCGCGGGCTTGCCGGCCTGCGTCTGCTCGATCCCGCGCTTGATGGCGGCGGTAATCTGGTCCGGAGCCGTCACGCGTTCGCCGTAGCCGCCGAACGCCTTCGCCATGTCGGCGTAGTTGCCGGAGATGTCGGTCGAACGGTACTTCTCGGTCGAGATCGGCATCACCTTCAGCTCGATCGCCATCGAGAAGTTGTTGAGCAGGATCGACAGGATGGGGATCCGCTCACGGACGGCGGTTTCAAAGTCCATGCCGGTGAAGCCGATGGCGGCGTCGCCCCACAGGTTCATGCAGAGCTTGTCCGGCTTGGCCAGCTTCGCGCCCATCGCCAGGCCGAGGCCCATGCCGAGCTGGGTGGTCTTGCCCCAGCCGATGTAGGACATGGGGGTGGTGGAGTTCCAGAACGGGGAGATCTGGTCGCGCGGGCTGCCGGCATCATGGGTGATGATGCAGTTGTCCATGCCCACGACGTCGCTGACCGTGGCGTGCAGGTCGCGGATGACGCGATAGGGGTTCAGCGGCGCTTCGTTGTGGTCGCGCAGCGGCTGCCACTGCTTCATCCACTCATTCCGGGCGGCGACGATTTCCGCCACGGTGTCGCGGCAGTCGCGGTTCGCCTTGATGGTCTGCCGCAGTTCGCCGATCAGGGCTTGCAGCGTCAGCTTGGCATCGCCCACGAGGCCGACATTGCTGACCACGTCCTTGTTCAGGTGGTTCGGGTCGAGCGTGGCGTGGATGAACTTCTTGCCCTTCGGGAACTTGATGCCGAAGTTCGTTTCGGTGAACGAGCAGCCGATGCCGATGACCAGGTCGGTCTTCTGCAGGAAGTGATTGAGCTGACCGGGGATGGCGTTGCCGCCCGAGCCCAGCGACAGCGGATGGGTTTCCGGGAAGGACGACTTGCCGCCCAGGCTGGTGGTGACCGGCGCGCCGAGGAGTTCGGCGAGTTCACGCAGTTCCGGCCAGGCCTCGGCCCACTGGACGCCGGTGCCGGAGTAGATGATCGGGCACTTCGCGGCCAGGATCGCGGCGGCGGCCTTGCGGACGTCAGCCTGGTCGGGGCCGTACTTGTGGACGCCGACCGGGGTGTAGTCGATGTCGCCGATTTCCTCGTTCCAGATATCGGTCGGGATTTCGACGATCGCCGGCCCGCCGCGCCCGTTGCGGAGGTTGCTGAACGCGCGCCGCATGATGTTCGTCAGCTCACCCGGGATGTTGATCGCTTCGGCGATCTTGGACACGCCGCGCATGGACCGGGTGGAGTTGTAGTTCGGGTCGATGCCGGCGATGCGGCGGGCATAGCCCTGCGGCAGGACCAGCAGCGGGACGGATTCCGAATAGGCCTGCGCCACGCCGCCATAGGCGTTTTCCGCGCCCGGGCCGTGCTGCATGCAGAAGGCGCCGATCTTGCGGCCGGAGGTGACGCGGGAGATGGCGTCGGCCATGTGCAGGCCGATACGCTCCTGCCGGACGATGATGGGGCGGATATCGGCCGCGGCCGCGAATTCCAGCAAATGGTTGACGGGGTAGCCGCAGAGGATTTCGATCCCCTCGCGTTTCATGATCTCGGCGATCGCCTGACCGACTTTCATCTGCTCGGTTCCTTCCTGCAGGATTGGACGTTTCCACCAGCCGGCGGGCCGGTAGCGTTAACGCGATAGGGTATGATGGGGCGGGAGTGGTGGCAACCGGGGGGTCAGGCCATGCCCAGCGCGAGGAGGGTGCGGGGGCCGGCGACGCCGTCGGCGATCAGGCCCTTGGAGGCCTGGAAGCGCTTGACCGCGGCTTCCGTCTTCGGGCCGAAATAGCCGGTCTCCGGCACCTCGAACCCCGCGGCGGTCAGGTTGCGTTGCAGCGTCTTGACCAGGGCGCCGGTGTCCTTCAGCCGCAGGCGGGTGCTGGCCATGGCATTCGTCGCGACGACCCCGCCCAGGCCGAGGGCCCGCTTCGCCTTGGTGAGGCAGGCCTTCCGGTCGTCCAGCCCGTTCGGCATCGTCTTGCCGTTGTGACCGGTGTTGATGATCTTGCTGATGGCCAGGACATCGTCGGCGTCGGCGTGGTCGTTCAGCTTGTTGCGGGTCCAGAACTCACAGGCGATCTTCAGGGACGTGACCGGATCGGCGGCGAGCGTCGGCTCCTTGATCAAATCCAGGTCCAGTGCCTTGCCATAGGATTCGTAGTTGGCCCGTCCGGTCAACTGGATCAGGCCGCGTCCCTTGAACAGGATGCCATCGCCCTTTTCCGTGTTGCCCAGGTCTTCCCGCCCCTCATAGGCCGCACCCGAGGCGCCTTCCTCGGTCTGCGTGAACCCGAAACTCTCGTGGCAGATCTGGGCGGCGAAATGGGCGGCGCGGAGGTCGGTGTTGATCGCGTATTCCCGCAGCGTCGTGGTCATGATCGGGCCAACGGCGTCAATGATCCGATCCTGCGCCTTGCCGCGCGCCTTGTTGGTGATGAAGCGGGGGGCGACGGCGCGCAGGAAGGCGGCGCCGTAGCGGTCTGGGATGGGGGTCATGAAGACGGTCCCCCGTCGAGCCTCGGGATCGGCGACGCACATATTGAGCCGTGGGCCGGTCTGGAACAGGTCCTCGATGCGCATGGGGCGTCTCCTGCCCGGGTCGACAAGCCGATCCTCCACTTGTACCCCTGCCGGGACAAGAGTGGGGAAACGCCGCCTGATGCTTGCCACCTCGATCGCCCGCCTGTGCGGCCCCCGCCTGCACTATGCCTGGATCGCGCTTGCCGTGACCTTCGTCGTGATGATGGGCTCGGTCGGGGTTCGCAGCGCGCCGGGGGTGATCATCATCCCGCTGCAACAGGCCTTTGGCTGGGATGTCGCCACGATCTCGGGGGCCATCTCGCTCAATCTGCTGCTGCTGGGCCTGGTCGGGCCGTTCGTCGCGGGGTTGATGGAGGTAATCGGCCTGAAGCGCGCCATGCTGTCCTGCCTGGCCGTGCTGCTGATGGGAACGACGCTGGCCAACTTCATCGCCGAACCCTGGCAGTTGTTCATGACCTGGGGCGTGATGGTGGGAATCGGGGTCAGTGCCGGAGCAATGGGCATGGCCGCGGCGGTCGCCAACCGCTGGTTCACCGAGCGGCGCAGCCTCGCGATGGGCATGCTCATGGCAGCCAATGCCGCAGGGCAATTGATCTTCCTCCCAGTGCTCGGCGGGCTGGCCGAAACCCATGGCTGGCGCAGCGTGTCGATGACCGTCACCGTCGTGGTCGCCGCGCTGTTCCCGCTGGTGGCCCTGCTGCTGCCGGACGCGCCGGCCAGCGTCGGGCTGTCACCCTATGGCGGCACACCGGACTCGGTGCTGCGGAAGGCGCCGGGCAACCCGTTCCTGGTGACGCTGCAAGGGCTGCTGCGCGGGGCGCGGTCGGTGGATTTCTGGCTGATCGCCATCGTCTTCGCGATCTGCGGGTTCTCCACCGCCGGCCTGGTGGCGACGCATTTCGTGACCTATTGCGTGGATCACGGCCTCAGCCAGGGCACCAGCGCGAGCCTGCTGGGATCGCTGGGGGTGGCGAGCCTGGTGGGCTCGATCCTGTCCGGCTGGATCACCGACCGGTACAACCCGCGGCTGATCCTGTTCGCGATCTTCACGCTGCGGGGCGTGTCGCTGATCATCCTGCCGTATACGGCGTTCGATATCACGAGCCTGACGATCTTCGCGCTGTTCAACGGGATCGAATGGGTGGCCACGGTGCCGCCGATCGTGAAACTGCTGAATGAGAATTTCGGTCGAAGGGATGCGCCGATCCTGGTGGCCTGGATCTACGCGATGCACCAGGTCGGTAGCGCGGCGGCAGCCCTGGGGGCGGGACTGCTGCGGGATTTCACGGGGACATACGTGCTGGCGTTCGTGTCTACGGGGGTGGCGTGTCTGCTGGCGTCGTGGCTGGTGATGCGAATCCCCAGGGCCCAGCCGGTGGCGGCGTAGGGCGGGGCTTTGCCCCGAGACCCCACAAGGGGGCCTTGCCCCCTTGACCCCCACCAAAGGCCGAGGCCTTTGGAAACCATTGGTTTGGTGGAATGAATGAAGGGGGTAANNTTACCCCCTTCATTCATTCCACCAACTCACGGTTCCAAGGGCTGTGCCCTTGGCGGGAGGTCCAGGAGGGCAGCGCCCTCCTGGCGGGGTTCCGGGGCAGCGCCCCGCCCTTCACCCGCCTACTGGCAGGCCAGGCATTCCTCATAGTCCGTCGTGTTCGACATCGCCGCCATCGGCATGGGCAGGCGGTCGTCGTAGGCCGAGACCGGCGCCCCGGTGATGGCCATGGGCGCGATGGCCTTTTCGCTGACGGCGTCGGCGCGGGCGATGGACAGGCTGCGGCAGTAGTAGAGGGACTTCATGCCCTTCTTCCACGCCATGTAGTGGATCTGGTGCAGGTCTCGCTTGTGGACATCGGCCGGCAGGAAGATGTTCACCGACTGGCTCTGGCAGATGAAGGGCGTGCGGTCGGCCGCGTGCTCGATGATCCAGCGCTGATCCAGTTCAAACGCGGTCTTGTAGACCGCCTTTTCGTGGTCGGTCAGGAACGGCAGGTGCTGGACGCTGCCCTGGCGGACGGTGATCGACGACCAGACCTCATCATTGTCCTGTCCGCGTTCGGCCAGCAGCTTTTGCAGATGCCGGTTGCGGACCGAGAAGCTGCCCGACAGCGTCTTCTGCAGGAACACATTGGCCGCGATCGGCTCGATCCCCGGCGAAGCATTGCCGGCGATGATCGAGATCGAGGCGGTCGGCGCGAGCGACATCTTGTGGGAGAACCGCTCCTGCACGCCGTATTCGGCGGCGTCCGGGCAGGCCCCACGCTCATCGGCGAGCTTCACGGAAGCCGCGTCGGCCTGGGCGCGGATGTGGCGGAAGATCTTCTTGTTCCACACCTTCGCGACGACGCCTTCCCAGGGGACGTTCTGCGATTGCAGGAACGAATGGAAGCCCATGACGCCGAGGCCGACGGAGCGCTCGCGCATCGCGGAGTAGCGGGCCTTTTCCATCAGGTCGGGCGCGCGGTCGATGAAGTCCTGCAGCACGTTGTCGAGGAAGCGCATCACGTCCTCGACGAAGGTCGGGTGGTCTTCCCACTCGAACCAGTTTTCGAGGTTCAGCGAGGACAGGCAGCACACCGCGGTGCGCTCCTTGCCATGCTGGTCACGGCCGGTGGGCAAAGTGATCTCGCTGCACAGGTTGGAGGTCTTGACCTCCAGCCCCGCGAGCTTGTGGTGCTCCGGCCGAGCGTTGTTCACGTGGTCGGAGAAGACGAGGTACGGCTCGCCGCTTTCGATCCGGGTGGTCAGGATGCGAATCCACAGCGACCGGGCGGAGATCGAACGGACAACCGAGCCGTCCTTGGGGGAGCGCAGCGCCCAGGGCTGGTCGAGTTCGACGGCGCGCATGAATTCATCGGGGATCTGGATCCCGTGATGCAGGTTCAGTGCCTTGCGGTTCGGATCGCCGCCGGTGGGGCGGCGCATTTCGATGAATTCCTCGATCTCGGGGTGGGAGACCGGCAGGTAGACGGCGGCCGACCCGCGGCGGAGGGAGCCCTGGGAGATGGCGAGGGTCAGGCTGTCCATGACACGGATGAAGGGGATGACGCCGGAGGTCTTGCCGACCGCGCCGACCTTTTCGCCGATGGAGCGCAGGTTACCCCAGTAGGAGCCGATGCCGCCGCCCTTGGCCGCGAGCCACACATTCTCATTCCAGAGGCCGACGATGCCGTCGAGGCTGTCCGAAGCCTCATTCAGGAAGCAGGAGATCGGGAGGCCGCGTTCGGTGCCGCCATTGGACAGGATGGGGGTGGCCGGCATGAACCACAGCTTGCTCATGTAGTCATAGATGCGCTGGGCGTGCGCGGCGCTGTCGCCGTAGTAGGAGGCGACGCGGGCGAACAGGTCCTGGAATTCTTCACCGGGCATGAGGTAGCGGTCGGAGAGGGTGGCGCGACCGAACTCCGTCAGCAGGACATCGCGCGACCGGTCTACCCGGACGGGGTAGCGGCCTGGCATCTGCACGGTATCCAATACCTGAACGGCATCAAGCACGGCTGTTCCCCCTGGTCTCTCCAAGCGCCAATGTCCCCGTTCGGGGGGCGGTCGGTCAACTACATATGGCGATATTGCGACGCCCACGCCACAAGATACGGATGTCCTTGTGGCGCAAACACAACAGTCGGGGCCGTCACGCCGCCGAAAATGCCGCAAAATTCGGCACTTCGACGCCGTTCATGAGATGAGGCCCGGTTCCTGAGTCGGGAATCCAGTCCCGTCCCAGGTCGACTCGATCGGGTCAGGCTGCCTGGGCGACCGTGAGCTCGGTTCCGCCGACGGTCGTACGCCGCATGTCCCGGATCTGGGTGTGATCATAGCGGCGGGCGCGGTGCATGGTGCAGCGGTTGTCCCACATCACCAGGTCGAACTTCCGCCATTGATGGGTATAGACCCGCTCCGGCTGGGTCGCGTGTTCGGCCAGGTCGCGGATGAAGGCCATCGCCTCGGGTGTCGGCCAGCCGATGATCTTGCCGATATGGGACGACAGGTAGATCGACTTCCGCCCGCCGCGGGGGTGGGTCCGCACCAGGCTTTGCAGCACCGGGCGCATGGTGGCCCGTTCGGCCTCGGTCAGGTCCATGAACCCCAGCGTGGCGCGGGAATAGAGGAGGGAATGTTCGCAGACGAGGGACTCGATCTCGGCCTTGGTCTCGGCGTCCAGCGAGTCGTAGGCGTCGCGCATGTCGGCGAACTGGGTTTCCCCGCCTTTCGCAACCGGGATACGGGCGGAGAGAAGGGAATAGGTGGCCGGGACCGCCTTGAAGGAGCTGTCCGAGTGCCAGAGCATATTGCCGAGGCTGTACAGCCGGCGGCGATTATCACGGCTCAGGACGGTGTTGTCCTTGTCCAGGTTGGAGATATCGGCGAAGGCCGGATGCAGCCGCATCTCTCCCGGCTTGCTGATGCCGGACCCGCGGGTTTCCTCCAGCGGCCCGAAGCGGCGGCTGAAATCGAGCTGCTGGTCATCGGTGATGTCCTGGTCACGGAACACCAGCACGCCATGCTGGGCGATGGCGTCCTCGATCGCGTCAACGGCCGCGGCCGACAAGGGCTTGCGGAGATCGATATCGGTGACCTCGGCGACAAAAACCGGGTGCAGGGGACGGATATTCACGCGAAGGCTCCTGGTCAAAAGGGACTCCCCCTCCCCTTGAGGGAGGGGGCCGGGGGGAGGGGGGCGAAACCCCCGGGACTACTATTCCGCCGCCCGCAAAGCCGGAGCCATTTCCAACCCCACACCCTTCAGCGACGTCCGCCGCAAATCCCGTTTCTCCTTCAAATCCCGGAACGCCCGGGCACGGTGCATGACCGTGCGGTTGTCCCACATCACCATGTCGCCCACCCGCCACTCATGCGCGTAGACAAACTGCCGCTGCGTCGCATGTTCGGCCAGGTCACGGATGAAAGCCCGCGCCTCCGGCACCGGCCAGCCGATGATCGAGCCGATATGCGACGACAGGTACAGCGACTTCCGCCCGTTCACCTCATCCGTCAGCACCAGCTTGTGCGGCACCGGCTTCAGTTTGTCGGAATGCTGGTCGCTCTTGACCTCCAGCCCGATCTGCTCGCGCGAGAAGACGATCGAGTGCTCACACACCAGCCCGTCGACCTCGGCCTTTTCCGCGGGCGACAGCGCCTCATAGGCGGCGCGCATATCGGCGAACTCGGTGTTGCCGCCCTTGGAGGGGATCACGCGCGCATGCAGCAGCGTGTAGCCGGCACCGACCGCGCGGAAGGACGCGTCGGAGTGCCAGAGCCGGTTGGCCAGCGCATACATCCGCCGGCTGTCATCGCGGGCGCGCAGCTTCTCCCCCGCGTCGAGGTTGGAGATGTCGCCCAGTTCGAGCTGCTGGAAGCGCCGCTCCTCGGGCTTGGCCAACTGGCCGGCGAGGGTGACCTCAAGCTCCCCGAAGTTGCGGGTGAATTCGACCTGCTGTTCATCGGTCAGCGGCTGGTCGTGGAAGACCAGGACTGAATACTCATGCATGCCGGCCTCGATCGCGTCGACCTCGTCGCGCGTCAGGGGCTTTGTGATGTCGACGCCGCTGACCTCTCCGACGAAGGTCGGATGTACCTGACGGATGCTGATCGCCATGGTTCGTCTCCTCTCTTGTTTTATGGTCAGGCCGCTTCGCGGACCTGCTCGGTGGTCATGCCTTCGCCCCGGACGGTGGAGCGGCGCATGTCGCGGACCTCTTCCCGGTCCCGGAAGGGACGGGCGCGGTGCATGGTGGTGCGGTTGTCCCAGATCACCAGGTCCCAGGGCTTCCAGTGATGTGTGTGGACGAATTGCGGTTGGGTCGCGTGTTCGGCCAGGTCGCGGATGAAGGCGCGCGCTTCCGGCATCGGCCAGCCGACGATGGTACCGATATGGGCGGACAGATAGAGCGACCTCCGCCCCGTCACCGGATGGGTGCGGACCAGGCTGTGCCGCACCGGCCGCAGCTTGGCCTGGTTCTCGGCGCCGTAATCCTCCGGCATGAAGCCGATCAGTTCGCGGGAAAAGGCGTTGGAGTGTTCGGTGACCAGATCCTCGATCTGGGCCTTGGTCGCGGCATCCAGCGCGTCATAGGCGGCGCGCATGTCGGCGAACTGCGTCTCTCCGCCCTTGGACGGCACGATGCGGGCCGACAGCAGGGAGTATTTCGCGGGGATCGCGCGGAACGACGCATCGGAGTGCCACAGGCGGTTGCCGAGGCCGCCCAGCCGCTTCTTGTCGTCCGCGGCGCGGATGCGGTTCTGGGCGTCGAGGTTGGAGATATCGGCCATTTCGAGCTTGAGCCGCATCTCCTCCGGCTTGCTCATTTCCCCGCCGGAGGAAATCTCAAGCTCGCCGAAATTGCGGGTGAAGGCGAGCTGGGTGTCGTCGTCGAAACGCTGGTCGTGGAAGACCAGGACGGCGCAATCGTCCATCCCACGCTCGATCGCGGCGACCTGATCGGGGGTCAGGGGGCGGGTCAGGTCGATGCCGGTGACATCCCCGACGAAGCCAGGGTTAAGCGGCGTGATTGTGATGGCCATCGTGGGGCCTTTCCGAGCGGACGTCCTACCGCCCAGTATAGCCCGGTTTTCCGCGGGAACGCCAGAACGACGCGCCCCGCCCGTTCGGTGGGCGCAATCGTCTAGGCCCGCAGCAGCCCCGAAACCGGCGCCACCCGCCCGCTGCCCGGGAACACGGCGTCCAACGCGCCCGCGGGCGCGCCGAGGTGCTCCATCACCAGGGCCTTCGTCACCGCGCGCAGATCCATCGTCGGCATCAGGTCGCGATCCTCAAACAGCTTGCCGTTCCCCAGGCCCGGCCAGTCCGCGATCACGCGACCGCCCTTGACCGCCCCACCCGCCACGAAGGCGACCGTCGCCGTGCCATGATCCGTGCCGTTCGTGCCATTGACGCGGACGGTGCGGCCGAACTCGGTCATGACCAGGACAGCGGTTGATTTCCAGGCCGGGCCAAGCGCCTCCCGCAACTCACCGAGGCCTTCGTCCAGGCGTTGCAGCGGCACCCGCAGACGGGAATTCTGGGCGGCATGGGAATCCCACCCGCCGATCTCCAGCGCCGCCACCCGGGGGCCGTTGGGGGACGCGAGCAGCTTGCCGGCGGCCCGCGCGAGGCTGGGGAACTCCATCCGCCCGCCCTCGGCCACCTGTCCGGCCAAGGCTTCCTTGCTGAACCCGCGGGACGCGAGCCCGGTCTGGATCGCCGGCCCGGTCAGCGGGTCGGACGCATTCAGCGCGGCGATGGTCGCATACAGATCGGCATAGGGGGTTGCGAGGTTGGACGGCGCCCAGTTCTCGACCGGCGCGGGTCCGCGCAGCAGCAGGGGC
The DNA here is from genome assembly GCA_002422345.1 of Acetobacteraceae bacterium UBA6159. GTDB lineage: Bacteria > Pseudomonadota > Alphaproteobacteria > Acetobacterales > Acetobacteraceae > Rhodopila. The sequence goes on along the minus strand of DIUL01000096.1, from coordinate 5,626 downwards.
ACGGCCACGCCAACCGCCAAGGGGCTGCGGCCCTTCCCGGTGGCCGGACGTCCGGGCATCGCGGTAATGGCGCGGTTGAGCCAGCCGCTGGTCAGCCGCTGATCCGCCCCGCTCTCCAACAGGTCCTGCGCGACGAAGTGGCTGCGTTCCCGGTAGGCGCCCGCCACGGCATGGATGATCGCCAGTTCCCCGGCGCCATACATCCCATGCAGGCGTGTCAGTGCCGGATGCAGCCCGTAAAAGCCGCCAAGGTCCAGCAACCCTTCAGGCTGCCCGGGAGATGGCAGCACCAGCGCGGCCCGCAGCGCCCGAATCCCCGGATCGCCATAAGGTGTCACGGCCGCGAGACCGTCCATCGCCCCGCGCAGATTGATGACGACGAAACGGCGATCCGTGTCGGCGGCCCCGAACGCCAGGCTGGCCCGCAGCGACGCGAAGACCGTCGTGAGGCCAAACAGGGTGGAGCGGCGGGTGAGTGACAACATCAGCGCCTCTGGAACTCGGGGGATGTCAGCAGGATCGTCATGGCGTCACGGCGCGATCCGGCCCGCGCGATCGCGTCCTGGGTGGCCGGCCGCAGCAGCGGGCCGAGCGCGATCTCCGCGACCTCCATCGGTTCCCGCGGGCCGATCCGACCGGCGAAGGCATAGGTCCAGTCGATCCGCCGCATCATCGCCTCGGGCGTCGACCACGCGCTGGCCTGGTCCGGCCAGCCATTGGGTGCCGGGGCGATCCAGAGCGGTTGGCCTAGGGCCGAGATGATCCGCATCATGTCCATCGACGTGGCGGACGGACCGCCGAGCGCGCGGATGCTGGCGATGAAGAGGTCCTGCGGGGTGCGGAACTTGGTGCCTGGCGGTGCCCAGGCATCCTCCAGCCCGACCAGGGCCGCGGCGGCGGCGCCCAGGTTGCCCTTGCTGTCCCGCAGTACGCCCTCGATCCGGGCGATGGCACGGGGAGGGGGCTCATCGGCCACGAAATGCCGCACGAGCTTGGTGGCAAGGAAGCGATGGGTCGCGGGTTGGGCGGCGAGGAACCGCATGGCCTCGATCCCCCCGGCTTCCTCGGGCGGCATGGTCCGGCCCATGACGATGTGGGACCCGGGTTCGTGCATCGCCCGGTTGAACACGAAGCCGGGTTGCTCCGCCCGCCGGTCGATCGTCCAGCCGGTCAGCACGCGGGCCAGGGAGGTGACATCGGCCTGGCTGTAGCCGCCGGCCGTGCTGACAGTATGCAGTTCCAGGCATTCCCGGGCCAGGTTTTCATTGAGGCCACGCTTGCCGCTGCGGTTGGCCGGGCTGTTCGGGCCGACGGAGTTCTCATTGTCCAGATACATGAGCATCGCGGGATGGCGCATCACCGCGAGCAGCATGTCCTCGAACCGGCCCGTCACATGCGGGCGGATCGCCTCCTCCACGAACGCCGCCGCCACGCCCGCGCACTCCGCTCGGCGGAGCGAGATGGTGAAATGATTGGTCCAGAACCACACGAGTCGTTCGCGGAACGGCGCCTTCGTGGCGGCGGCGTGCGCGAGCGAGGCGTGGCCCTGGGCGCTGTAGAGCGCGCGGGCCTGCGACTGGCCGGGAATGCGGTTGCGCCGGTCCTCCCGGATCGCGATCAGGCCGCTGACAGAACTGGCGGGTGGGTTCATCGCCACCGGGTCCGGCCGCTTGAGCTGGTCGAGCAGCCAAGCCGTGGGATCCGATGGAACCGGTTCGGCCCCGAGCCGGCCGAGGCCGAATCGAACGAGGGCATGAGCGGATCGTGTATCCATGGTGAAAACCCTATCACGGCCGAACGCGACCGGATGTTAAAAACCGTGTCAGGTTACCCGGCGCGCGGATGTGACATCACGAATTCGCGCTTGCAAAATACCCGGGCCTGACGCATTTCACCGCCTGACATAGCCGGCCCGCGACGGGACGGAGCTTAGCCACGGGCGCGCGGGACCATGTATTCCCGGATCCAGGACTGGATCACGCGCCCGTTTGCCGTATGGAGGTTTACAGTGTCTGGCACGCCGCTCGATAAAATCAGGAATATCGGGATCACCGCGCATATCGACGCGGGCAAGACCACCACGACGGAGCGGATCCTCTATTACACAGGTGAGTCTCACAAGATCGGTGAGGTCCACGACGGCAACACCACGACCGATTACATGGACCAGGAGCGGGAGCGGGGGATCACCATCACCTCGGCCGCGGTGACCTGTAATTGGAAGGACACGCGTATCAACATCATCGATACGCCCGGCCACATCGACTTCAACATCGAGGTCAATCGCAGCCTGCGCGTGCTCGACGGCGCCATCTTCATCATTGAAGGCGTGGCCGGCGTGCAGCCGCAGTCCGAGACGAACTGGCGCCTGGCCGACCGCTACAACGTGCCGCGCATCATCTTCATCAACAAGCTGGACCGCACGGGCGCCGACTTTTTCCGTGCCTTCGGCACCTTGAAGGAGAAGCTCGACATCATCGCGCTGCCGCTGCAGCTGCCGATCGGGATCGAGGACAAGTTCCTGGGCGTGATCGACCTGGTCGAGATGAAGGCGATCATCTGGGAAGGCGGCGAACTCGGCGCGAAGTTCCATGATGAGCCGATCCCGGCCGACCTGGCCGAACAGGCCGCCGAATACCGCCAGCTTCTGCTCGATACCGCCCTGTCCGTCGATGACGCCGGCATGGAAGAGTATTTCGAGAAGGGCGATGTCGCGGTCGAAACCCTGAAGCGCGCCATCAAGACAGGCACGATCTCGGGCGCCTTCCGTCCGGTGCTGTGCGGCACCGCCTTCAAGAACAAGGGCGTGCAGCCGCTGCTGGACGCCGTGATCGACTACCTGCCGTCTCCGGTCGACGTTCCCGGCATCGCCGTGGCGCTGGACGAAGGCGTGGACGAGTCGGAGCACCCTGATCGCCGCCGTATCCCGGCCGATCCGAAGGCCCCGTTCGCCGGCCTGGCGTTCAAGATCATCAACGACAAGTACGGCACCCTGACCTTCGTGCGCGTCTATGCCGGCACGCTGAAGTCGGGCGACATGGTGATGAACACCACCAAGGGCCATCGTGAGCGTATCGGCCGGATGTTCCAGATGCACGCCGACAAGCGCGCTGAAATCAAGGAAGTCGAAGCCGGTGACATCGCCGCCTTCGTCGGCCTGAAGGACACCGGCACGGGCGACACCCTGGCGTCGAACGATGATCCCGTGATCCTGGAGCGGATGGCGTTCCCGGTGCCCGTCATCGACATCTCCGTCGAGCCCCGCACCAAGGAAGCCGTCGAGAAGATGACGCTCGGCCTTCAGAAGCTGGCTGGCGAAGATCCCAGCCTGCGACTCCGCACCGACCAGGAAACCGGCCAGACCATCCTGTCCGGCATGGGCGAGTTGCATCTGGAAATCATCATCGACCGGCTGCGCCGCGAATACGGAGTCGATTGCAACATCGGCGCTCCGCAGGTGGCCTATCGCGAGACCATCTCCAAGCCCTGGACCGAGACCTATACCCACAAGAAGCAGTCGGGCGGTTCGGGTCAGTACGCCGAGGTGAAGATCATCTTCGAACCGCAGGAGCGGAACGCGGGCGTCCTGTTCGAGAACAAGGTCGTTGGCGGTTCGGTGCCGCGGGAATACATCCCGGCGGTCGAAAAGGGCATCAAGGTGCAGGCCGATACCGGCGTGCTGGCCGGGTTCCCGACCGTGGACTTCAAATACACCCTGGTGGACGGCAAGTACCACGACGTCGACTCGTCGGCCCTGGCCTTCGAAATCGCCGCCAAGGCCTGCTTCCGCGAGGGCATGAAGAAGGCCAGCCCGATCATCCTTGAGCCGATCATGGACGTGGAAATCACCACGCCGCAGGATCACGTGGGTGACGTGGTGGGCGATCTCAATCGCCGCCGCGGGCAGATCCAGAACCAGGAGAGCTCGGGCTCCACGGTCATCGTGCGGGCGCAGGTGCCGCTGAAGGAGATGTTCGGCTACATTTCCCACCTCCGCAGCATGACCAAGGGCCGCGCGTCCTTCACGATGCAGTTCCACCACTACGACCCCGTCCCGCGGAACATCGCGGACGAGATCATGGCCAAGAGCGCCTGATCTCGGATCGACTCGGAAAACGCCCTCTCCCACCCGGGAGAGGGCGTTTTGCGTTTCAGGCGACTCCGCGCGGGCATGCCCTCCGACTCGTCAAGGAAGGCGCGCTGGCGGCCTGGCTCAAGTATCGCCTGTAGTACCGGTCCTGCCGAGCGATGGGGCCGTGCGGGGTTCCTGGGGCGTTGGCGCCGGATGGTGGCGGTCTGGGGCGGGAATGGCAGGGCGAACGGGGCACGAAACGTAAAGAATCGCCGCAATAGTGGCTGCCCTGCGTTTGTCGCCTTTTCTTAAGCCGCAATACGTGGCAGTAAGTTTTCTCGCAACGGGGCGGCGGCACAAGGCCAACGCGGCACTTGACTCCCCCCGCCGGTCCAACTAGGTTCCGCGCCCTCGGCCCATCCCCGACGACATCGGGTGGCCGCTGTTCGCAGGTCCATGACGCATGCGGCGCCGTCCCGGTCACCGGGGCTTAGGCCGTGTGTCTCAATGAAACCCGCATGCTGGGGATTGTCCCAAGCTTGCGGGTGTCGCTTGTTAGCAACGGTCCCAGCGTTGGCTGGCCGGAACGGAGAAGAGAACGAGGTCCATGCCGACCATCAACCAGCTCATCGCCAAGGGGCGCGAGCCACAGAAGACCCGGAACAAGGTTCCGGCGCTTCAGGGCTGCCCGCAGAAGCGCGGCGTTTGTACCCGCGTCTACACGACCACGCCGAAGAAGCCGAACTCGGCCCTTCGTAAGGTTGCGAAGGTGCGCCTGACCAACGGTTACGAGGTCGTGAGCTACATCCCCGGTGAGGGGCACAACCTGCAGGAACATTCGGTCGTGCTGATCCGCGGCGGCCGCGTCAAGGACTTGCCGGGCGTGCGCTATCATATCCTGCGCGGCGTGCTCGATACCCAGGGCATTGCCAAGCGTCGTCAGCGCCGGTCGCTGTATGGCGCGAAGCGTCCGAAGTAAGCGGGGAGAGAAACCATGTCCCGCCGCCGCAGAGCGACAAAACGAGAGATCCTGCCGGACGCCAAGTTCGGTGATGTCGTGCTCAACCGTTTCATGAACGCGTTGATGTACGACGGCAAGAAGTCGGCCGCCGAAGGCATCGTCTACAGCGCGCTTGACGTGCTGCGGCGCCGCGGTGGTCCGCAGGCTGATCCGGTGCGCATGTTCCATGAAGCGCTGGACAACGTGAAGCCGGCTGTCGAGGTTCGGTCCCGCCGTGTTGGTGGCGCCACCTACCAGGTTCCGGTGGAAGTCCGGACCGAGCGTCGCCAGGCTCTGGCGATCCGCTGGATCATCGATGCGGCCCGCAAGCGCGGGGAGCATACGATGCAGGATCGGCTTTCGAACGAATTGCTGGATGCGGTGAACAACCGTGGTTCGGCTGTGAAGAAGCGTGAAGATACCCATCGGATGGCCGAAGCCAACAAGGCCTTCAGCCACTACCGCTGGTAACGACTGCATCTACCTGGACGAACCCTGATACGGATTCGCGGAGAGGACGACTATGGGCAAGGCGAAATTCGAGCGGAACAAGC